>CAJTLE010000023.1 GCA_910577085.1 uncultured Allobaculum sp.
GATCAAGACCGTACGAAGACAGGCTTTCGGCTACCACGATGATGGTTACTTCTTCTTAAAGATCATCGACGCTTCGTACAACCAGACTGTCAAGAACCCCAAATCCCACCGATTTTTTCAGTGAGCCGAAAAAAGGACAATCTGCTTCGACTTCTCTTGTCATATCACCCGATATTCGGACCGCTGCTGCTGTTCCAGCTGACGAAATCATCCGCAATTCTGAATCCCTGAAGCAGTTTCTCGCTTCACAGGCCAGCTATCTTAAAGAAGTGATTGCCACATCGCAAAGCCAGCTTAGCCAGATCCAGGATCTGCTTAACTCTCTTGAACAGAATTCCAAATAGCATAGCTTTTACTCAGGCTGTTGTCCTAGAAAGGAGATTTTTATGCCAAATAACGCTTATCATTGTCGCAAACGCCTTGAAGGCTTTATGAAGCACAAAGATCTCTTCGAAAAGGAAATGGTAGCGGGCGTTCAGACTGTACTGGAGGATAATGAGCGCATGGCTCTCAGACCAGCGAGCTGAAGACCGCTCTCGATATCGAAACCCGCCTGCGCAAAAAAGCTATGCGTCAGAGCGCAAAACTGGATAAACGTTACCACGCTCTTTTCAATGACAACCTTTTTCTCATGGAAAAGGCCCGCAGTTTCGACGCTGTCCAGGCTGAAAAAGAGTCTCTGGAAAGAAAAAACTGTGTTCTTGAAAAACAGGTAGCTGCTTTACAGAAACTCAATGCCAAACTGGCTGCAGAAAACCAGGCCCTGTCTGAAAAAGCATCCCGCACTCAGCTTCTTGAGAAAAAGCTCCAAAGAGCCCAGAAAACAAATTCTCAGACCTCCAGTCTGCCCCCTTCATCAGATATCTGCTCCCGTACTCCCGAACAGGTGGACGAAACTGTGCCTGCTCAGGAACAGAAAGAGGCAGAAAATCCAAAACGCACCCCTACTTCTTCCAGAAAGCCTTCAGACAAGGACAAACGCCGGGAGTCTCATCCCCTGCGGGCGGCCGCTCTTGCGTCAGATCCGGATGAAGTTATCAATAAGTACGGCTCAAAAATCCCCGCCGGAGCTGTCCCTGTCTATGATCCTGTCAATCCTGGCAGGCTTCTTTACCATGCAGCTCAGGAAGTTTCGCTGAAATCTGTACCTTTCATTACAGAAACCCGCTTTTATCCAGCCTCCGAAGGGGAAAAAACGATCAGGCAGATATGGAAAAATTCAAAATTCACCCTGTTCGGTATTTTGATCAGCTGAAGTCTATCGTTCTCTTCATGCTTATGACTGGTGGAATGGCTCTTAGACGCCTTTGCGAAATCATCCACGTCCTGTCGGAAGGAAAGATTACTCTTCAGCCTTCTACTATCCTGAAGTGGCAGAATACGCTGGCCAAAAAATGCGAAGCCCAGAAAGATAAAATCCTCGAAGAACTTCTGGAGGAGGAGGTTCTGTATGTCGATGAAACTGGAGTAAAAATCGACGGAGAACGCTACTGGGTTCACGTCATTACCGGAGAAAAAGGCGTCTGGTTTATCTGCACGAAGTCCAGAGGAGGCGGAGAAGAGGGCCCGGTAGAACTGCTGCGCAAATATGGTTACAAAGGAACGGTGGTTCACGACCACTTCAGTGCCTATGGAAAGCTGGTCGACAGGCTCAATGGAGAATGTAACATCCATATTCTTCGTTATATGAGAGGCGGAGTAAAGTTCGATGAGTGTCCTTACTGCGAAGAAATGATCGATCTGCTTCTTGAAGCTAAAGATGAAAAGGAACGGTTAATTGAAAATGGCAAAGTCAAAATGACCAAGAGGGCCTATAACAAGTATCGAAAGAAGTTCCTGACAATCTGTGAGGCAGGAATGAAGTGGTGGGATGACAAGGCAGCGGACAATAAAGCGTATGAAAAATACCAGCCGCCCTTCTATCTGACTTTTAAGCGAATGATCAAGTATGTAGATGACCATTTGCGATTCCTGTCAGACTTCAGGGTTGATTTTGGAAACAACAAGGCCGAGCAGCAGATGGGCGCCATAAAAACCAAAATGAAATCATCCAGACAGTTCAGATCGGAAGAAGGAGCAGACTCCTGCATGACATTGATGTCTCTGCTTCAGACTGCCAGGAAGGCTGGAACCGACAAATTGAAACTGTTTGAAGAGTGTTTTTGCGTGCAATCTTAAAAGCGGCACGTCGCGTTTTCCTATGGAGAAAAATCGCGATATGCCGCTTTTTGTATTTGGTTGAATTGTCTAAATCTTTCTGCCGAAATTTGTCTACTTTGATCTCAGTAAACAGTCACAACTGGAATTTACTCTAACAAAACGTCCCTACCAAAGCGTTCAGAACGCCTTTGCAAACCAACACCAGCACGCTTTTAATGGACTTTATCCGTTCCATTGAGCGGTTTTGGGCGTATTCTTACGCTCTGTCCCTGGCTTGCGCGAAAATCTTCTCTCTTTCCACTTTCCAATCCTATCCTTCTTACTGGTCAGATTCAAAGGAATGCATGATTGTCAGCGCCGTATCCAGCATTTTTTCCGAAAGCTCTTCTTCCTTCAGCAGGCTGGCCGCTAACATGGCACACTTGAAATAGTCGGGATTGGCCTGGAGCTTTACGGGATCAATATGCTCAAGCAGACTGGCCAGTTCTTCCCGCCTGGCAAAATAGGCCGCCTCACGTCCCACTTCTTCCATCAGATCTTTCAGAAGCATTTCCTGATTGTTTGCGGTCGCAATGGCCATGGCTGCAATGGGCAGACCTGCCTTTTCGATCTCATTTTGAAGGCGCGATACCTCCGCGATTTCATACCCTGAAAAATACAGAAACGGCATCGTCTGCAAAAGTTTTCTGGGATCATATTCAATCGGCTTGCCACCTGTCAGTTCTTTAAGCGAACGATCAAGGTCTTCATCGCACAGGCAGCGAACTTCTTCCTTTCTGGTGATGGCTTCAAATCGTTTCATGGCCTCTGGATCAGCCTGTAAAGAACCTGGATAAAACAGAATCATCATTGTCCTCCTCATACTCATATACTGTTTATTTAGGTTATTTTCCTATATAAATAATGTAAGTTTATCTCTTCTGACGGTTTGTCTGTCTGGATCTGATGTTCAACAAAAAGACAATCCAAGACTTTCCTGTTCACTTTTCAAAGACAGACAGGAAAAAAGACCAGCCATTTCACCGGCTAAGTCTTCCTCTACTATAATAAAGTTAAAGTGATCCTGCCTGACGACAAACCAGATTCTCTGATCAGGAAATCCATGAAGAACAACTCAAAAAGACAGGATCGGAAAGGAAATTTCATGAATACAAAAACCAGATTACTTTGCGGCGTTCTTTCCCTCTCTTCGCTCGGACTTCTTGGCGGCTGCCAGAATACCGGTTCGAAAGCCGCCGCTGTGGATACATTTTTTACCGCCTACAACCGGCTTTGCGAAGCCAGTTCTTTAGAGGCCGAAGGAACAATTGAATTCAGCGGCCTGGAAACCGGTTTTTCAGCCGCCTACACCTCAAAACCGCAGGCAGTCGCCATCAAAGCCACTTCATCCGGTCTTCCCCTCGCCTCCTTTTACATACGGGATGGCAAGACGTATCTCGATTATTTAGGCACCCGCTCTTCCTCTGTGGCTGCCAATCTTGGCCTTACAGATGACAATGAGTTCCATCTGCCCAATCCTTTTCTGGAATTAAGCCGTCAGGAGCGGGAGGCTTTATTTGATTCGGCCAAAGTGGAGGGGGATGTGTACACCTTTACGTTCAACCCG
The DNA here is from genome assembly GCA_910577085.1 of uncultured Allobaculum sp. GTDB lineage: Bacteria > Bacillota_I > Bacilli_A > Erysipelotrichales > Erysipelotrichaceae > Allobaculum. The sequence goes on from CAJTLE010000023.1 coordinate 3,767, forward strand.
TCCAAAATCAATACCCTGCTCGATTCCTATGGCGCCCTGTCCATTGAGCAGGGCATGCTCGAAGCCGAAATTGTCGATGGTCAGATGCGTTCGGTCGATCTCGATTTGCATGGTGTTTATGATATTCAAAGTGCCAGCGCCGATTTTGATCTGGAAGCTGAAATCAAGATTCTGGCCATGGACGAAAATGTCGTCGTTGCTTTCCCCGATGATTTAAGTACATGGGGACAGGAACAGTCAAACGACCAATAATTCACAAAACAGACAGGAATCAGGAAGGATAAACTATGCAGACAATCAAAGAACTGCTCAAGATCGGTCCCGGACCATCAAGCTCCCATACCTTTGGCCCGATGCGGGCGGCCCAGGACATGCTTCAAAGTGCGCCAAAGGCGGATGCATTTGAAATTGTTCTCTATGGCTCACTGGCTTTAACGGGCAAGGGCCATTTAACCGATGCCATTTTGAAAAAGACCCTCAAAGGCAAAAAAGTCAGCATCGAGTTTGACTGGAAAACCCCGCAGGAACATCCCAACACAATGACCATCAAAGCCATCAACTCCGATGGCACATCCCTGATGCGAACCTATGTTTCGATTGGCGGCGGCAAGATCATGATCGATGGCCAGATGCCAGAAAGTGCCAAAGACATCTATCCACATACAACGCTCGATGACATTCAGGCTTACTGCAAGAAAAACTACCTGCGCCTGGATGAATACGTCACCCAGGTTGAGGGCAGGGAGATTGATGCCTATATTCTCAAGATTTACAAAGCCATGATCAACTCCGTTAAAAAGGGCCTGTCCAAAACCGGCCGGCTGCCTGGCAAGCTCAAACTTGACCGGGTGGCCTATGCCCTGTTTGAATCCGCCCAGTCCTGTGACAACGAAGCCGATAAAGATGCCCTGCTTTTACAGAGCTATGCCTATGCAGCCAGTGAACAGAATGCGTCAGGCGGAACGGTTGTGACCGCCCCGACGATGGGATCGTGCGGAGTCCTTCCCTCACTTGTCTATCACTACGCCATTGATAAGGAAATGCCCCGTAAAACCATCCTCAACGCCTTAAAAGTCGCCGGCCTGATCGGAAATCTGATTCAGGAAAACGCTACGATCTCAGGGGCCAAAGCGGGCTGTCAGGCCGAAGTCGGGGCTGCGTGTGCAATGGCCGCTGCGTTTTGTGCCAGCTGTGATCGGATGAGCAACGAGCAGATTGAATGTGCCGCTGAAATCGGTCTGGAACATCATCTGGGGCTGACCTGTGATCCCGTTATGGGCTATGTCATGATCCCGTGTATTGAACGCAATGCGGTCGCCTCCACGCGGGCTGTCGATGCAGCCAGACTGGCTAAGTATCTGCGCAATGTGAAGAAAAACCGGGTTTCTTTTGATATGGTTGTGCGCACGATGAATCTGACCGGCAAGAAACTGCCCATGGAACTCAAAGAGACTTCTCTGGATGGCCTGGCGGTCGTTGTCATGGAAGATGGCAAATATGGCCAGCCTGGTCCAATGATGCACCAAGGCGCAGATAACGAAGACGACGAAGGCGATGACAACTAAGATTCGTCAAAATCCAACCTTTGCATGCAGACACTCAGAATCAACACCTTCCAAAGGTCTTTCTGGACTGGCTTTGTTTCAGTCAGAAAGACCTTTTTTGATTTTGTCTTTCCATGATGTTCTTTTTGACAGTTCAATCTTCTAACCTTCAGGGATGGAAAACATCAGATGGATCAGATGGATGCAAGCCATCGTTTTTCAAAGTCAGGCAAAGCATAAATGTAAATTGTTACATTCCGTTAATATGAAATATTATCCATTCCGGTCTTTATTCCATCTTTTCACATATTCATGTTTCACATTAAAGTTCTGTAGAGTTCGAAAAAGACTTCTCTCTCCTTATCCTCTGTCCCTTATACTGAAACTGGAAAAAGGAGGGGCATATGTATTCATTTCTGAACCCTGAAAGCAGACCGGAACCTGTCAGTGCCCAGGAACTGACTGAACTTGAAGAACGTTTTGATCTTCATCTTCCTGAGGTTCTAAAAGACTATTACATGAAGTACAACTGCCAGACCATCAAGCCCGTCTGTCTTCGTGCCGGACAGGAAACCTTTGAAGTCTATGGCATGCTGCCCCTGTTCAGTGGCCCGATGTCAGTGGACCACATCCTGGAAATCTGCCAGACCTCCAACTTGTTTGGCAAAGGCTGCTTTCCCTTTGCAATCTCAGCAGAAGGGGATGATTTTGTCTATGACACCTTTACCAAGAACATCTACTTTGTTCGGCTGGATGACCTTCACCACCGGCAGAAAATCTGTACCGGCATCGATCATTTTTTCTATCTGCTCAACCAGACTGCGCAAAATAGCTGAATTCTCAATCCTCAATCTTCAATGCTGGAAACAGAACTATTCTTTATTCTTCAGCTATCCTTCAGTCTCCCTTTAGAAAAGACACGAAAAGAACTGCCCGCGGGCAGTTCTTTTTCGTGTCTTTTCTCTTGGAATCCAAAGCCCAAACCTGCAGGATTAAACAGCGCTCTGGGGTTCTGCCTGCTCTTCTTCGATTGGAGCAGGAACAGGAGTCCTGGCCAGATATTGCTCTTTGGCATGAATTTCACCCGCCTGCGTCAGCGCATATTTCGTCAGGGAGGGGCCGGCCAACTCATAAATCATGACACCAAGCAAAACAATGTTCCGGATCAGCTGGCCTTCCGCTCCCATGCGCTGGCCAACTGTTGCCGCCATCCCTAAAGCGACGCCAGCCTGCGGGAACAATGTAATTCCAAGCCACTTCTGGACTGCCTTGGAAGAATGAGCCAGCGCAGAAGAGAAACGGGCGCCAAAGTACTTCCCCGCACAACGCGAAATAATATAAATCAGGCCGACGATCAGTACGGGAAGATTGGCGAAGGTGGCCAGGTTGAGTTCGGCACCGGATAAAACAAAGAATAAGGTCATCAATGGGGCCGACCAGCGATCCGCCCGATCCATCAGATCCGCCGACTTCTTGCAGCAGTTGCAGAAGACCGTACCCAGCATCATGTTGATCAACAGTGCCGACAGCGAAAATTCAATCGAACCCACATGGAATTCGATGGTGGCAATCGTAACGCCGAAAATAATAAAAGCAGTAATCAGCGAGATCCGGTTGCGGTTGGAATGGAAAATTCGGGCAGTATGAGTGAGCAGCCAGCCAAGAGCACCCCCGGCAGCCAGCGAGCAGACAATTTCGAGCAGCGGACCCGTCAGCAAAGTCAGAAGATCAGCCGAAGCGCCATCTCCAAGATTCATCGCAATGCCATAGCTTGCCGCAAACAGGACCAGCCCCACCGCATCATCTAAAGCCACAACCGGAAGCAGCGTTGAAGTCACTTCCCCTTTGGCCTTATACTGACGGACAACCATCAGCGTAGCCGCTGGCGCAGTCGCCGAGGCAATAGCCCCCAGGATGAGTACATCCCTCAGAGTAAGCGTTTCAGGGATGATCAGATGAACACCGAACAGAACCAGATCGACGACCAGGGTCGTAAAGACCGCCTGAATGATCCCGATAATGACGGCCGCATGACCAGTCTTGCGCAGATGGGACAGACGGAATTCACTGCCAATCGCAAAAGCGATAAAGCCTAAAGCGACATCATTAAAAGGGCTGAGAATTTCAACATCCTCAAACGTGTGAAATCCAAGACCTGGAATATTCAAGGCCCCAAGCAGGCAAGGGCCAAGAAGCAGACCGGCGATCAGATAAGAGGTGACATCCGGCAGCTTGAACTTGTTGCCAATCCGTGTGACCAGAAGGCCAAGCAGAATCGCAAAGGCAACACTGAGAGCATAATTCATGATTTTTCCTTCCTTCACTGCCGGAACAGAAGAGCAGCACTCTCTTCGTCTGGCAGGTTCATTGTTTCCAGTTGAAACATTTTGCGTATTCCAGTTTGCGACGGATCGCCAAAAGTTCAAGATCTTCCATGAATTCCTGGATAAATTCGAGGGCTTTTTGGAAAATGATGGAGCGCTTTCAGCTTTTTATGGGAATCTGGCTTTCAATTCTCTGCTTTTTATGGACTCGGTCCTTGACTCTTTTCCACAGACCATCCTGCCAAAACCGGTCAGGAAAATCCTTTCGAAACGTCTTTTCTGCTCTTTTGGGCAAGAAAAAAGAGGTTCTGAACGCTTCCCTGATTGGGAGGTTTTAGAACCTCTGTTTTTTACTTTTCAAAAGGATCAGAAATCAGTCTGTTTTTTCGCTTATTGGGCATCCTCAAAACTTAACAGAGTAAATCCTTCTTTGCCAAGAATGTCTTCCGCTTTCTCTTTGGCAATGGGTCCTTTGGTTTTGATCAGGATTTCAGCCGCACTGTCATTGAGTTCATAGACATTGATCGAGTTGATCGAAATGCCCTGGTTTGCAAACAATGAACTGACTTTTCCTAAAATGCCAAGGCCTTCCGGAACGCGGATAACCAGACGGCTGCCTTTCTTGTTCCAGGCCAGCATATCCAGGAACGCACGGAAAATATCATTCTGCGTCAGAATGCCGACCACTTTATTGTCGTCATCCACAACGGGCAGACAACCGATGTCATGAGCGAGCAGTTTATCCGCAGCCTGTTCCATCAGGGAATTCTGATTGACCGCAATCGGATGTTTGACCATCACGGTGCGGGCTTCTGTTTTGGATAACAGATAGTTGAGTTCGTAAATACTCAGGCTGGTTGCCGTATTATCCGCCGCAATCATGCCCTCGGTGATCAGACCAACCAGCTTATCTTTGGAATCTACAACCGGGATACGGTGGATCTTGTTGAATTTCATCAGATCGATGACTGCTGAAATCTTTTCATCCGGACCGACCGTAATCGGATTTCTGGTCATAAAATCGTTTACACGAAACATAGGATCTCCTTTGTGCGTTTTGCACCATCAGACGCCATGGCGCCTTTTTACTTGGCGGATCCGCCCAGGTAAGCGTTCTGGACGTCTTCCGATTTGGCCAGTTCAGCCGCTGGTCCTTCCAGAACGACTTTTCCAGTTTCCAGAACGTAAGCATAGTCGGCAACAGAAAGAGCCATGCGGGCATTCTGTTCAACAAGCAGAATGGTCGTTCCGGTTTTCTGGATATCGGAAATGATCGAGAAGATTTCCTTAACCAGAATTGGTGCCAGACCCATGGATGGCTCGTCTAACAGAAGCAGACTTGGACGGGCCATCAGTGCCCGGCCCATTGCCAGCATCTGCTGCTCACCACCGGACAGTGTGGACGCGTCCTGATTTTTTCGTTTTTCAAGAATTGGAAACCGTTCATAAACCTTCTTGAGATCATCAGGAAGGTTTTTCTTATCTTTTCTTAAATAAGCCCCCATCATCAGGTTTTCATAAACGGAAAGACCTGGGAAAACATGCCGGCCTTCCGGAACCTGAACCAGTCCGCTCGATACGATCGAACGTGGATTGGATTTATAAATGGAGTTGTCCTGGAACAGGATTTCTCCGCCTGTTTTCTTAACAATACCGCTAATCGCATGCATCAGGGAAGTCTTTCCGGCTCCATTGGCACCGATCAGGGTCACAATCTGGCCGGGTTCAACTTTGATGGATACCCCTTTGAGGGCTTCGATAACGCCGTAATGGACGTGCAGATCTTTAACTTCCAGCAGGCTCATCTTAAATCTCCTCTCCAAGGTAGGCTTTGATTACAAATTCGTTGTTCTTGATCTCATCTGGAGATCCATGGGCAATCAGCTGACCATAGTTGAGAACGAAAATGTTTTCGCAAAGGCTCATAACCAGAGACATATCATGTTCAATCAAAACGATTGTCAGATTGTACTTATCACGCAGATGGTAAATCAGCTTGGTCAGATCATCTGTTTCCTGCGGGTTCATACCGGCAGCCGGCTCATCCAGAAACAGAATTACAGGTTCAGTAGCCAGCGCGCGGGCAATTTCCAGACGGCGCTGCTCACCATATGGCAGGTTGGTCGCCAGCTCATGGCGCTTGCGGTAGAGGCCAACTTCCTGCAAATATTCGCAGGCTTTTTCTTCAATCCAGCGTTCCGCGTTGTAGAACTTGGATGTTCTCAGCAGGGCGGAAGGAAGGCCATAGCCGGCGTTTTTGTGCATGGCCAGTTTGACGTTTTCCAGAACGGTCATACTTTTGAAAAGACGAATATTCTGGAACGTCCGGGCCAGGCCCAGTTCGGTGATCTTGTACGGCTTCATGCCGCCGATCTGTTTTTTCTTGTTATCAATGTTGAGCTCAATGAGACCTTCACTTGGCTCATAGACGCCCGTTAACAGGTTAAAGAACGTGGTTTTGCCCGCTCCGTTTGGACCGATCAGGCCAACCAGCTGCCCTTTTTCAATTTTCATGTTGATGCCGGAAACAGCTGCCAGACCACCGAAGTTTTTCGACAAATTGGTGACTTCAAGAATTGGTTCCATCAGGCTGCCTCCTTTTTCGCGGCGCGTTTTTTCAACCAGCGCTCAATCGAAAGTTCCCAGGAACCCAGGATACCCTGAGGACGGAAAATCATCATGAGAACCAGAGCCGCACCATAAATAATCATGCGCAGGTCTGTGAACTGCTGCAGATACATGTTGAGAATACCGATGACAATGGCAGCCAGCACGGATGCGGACATCGAGCCCATGCCGCCAAAGACAACCATAACCAGAATGTCGATCGATTTATTGAAGGTAAACTGGTTTGGATTCAGAACATAGAAGTAGTTCGCAAATAAGCTGCCAGCCAGCGAAGCTAAAATAGCGCCGACGACAAAGGCAATAACTTTATATTTGGTGGTGTTGACACCCATCGCTTCAGCGGCGATTTCATCGTCATTGATTGCACGAGCCGCACGACCAGGAGCCGAACGGACAAAGTTTGTGCATACGATCACGGAGATCACAACTGCCGCAAACAGAATCGGCCAGGTCGTCAGTTTTGGAATTCCGGTCAGACCCGCTGCACCATTGGTAATTTTCATGTTCTGGATGCAGATCCGGATAATTTCCGAGAAGCCAAGCGTAACGATGGCCAGATAGTCACCACGAAGACGCAGCGTTGGAATGGAAACGATCAGCGCGGCAATACTGGAAATGACAAAGCCAACCAGAATGCCGATGGCCATTCCGCCATAGTTTGGCATCATGCGGGTAACGATACCTGCACTGTACGCACCGATTGCCATAAATCCGGCATGTCCTAACGAGAACTGCCCGCAGATTCCGACAATCAGGTTCAGGGATACCGCAAGAATCATATTGATACAGATCGTAAACAGGGTGGACTCATAGTAAGAGTTAATGACACCCATACTGATCAGAACCTGGATCAAAGAAAAAATAAACAGGATCAGGACGGCCCAGACCATATTGGTTCTGGAATATAACTGTCTGGCCATGGACTACACCTTCTCTCTTTCGTTTTTGCCAAACAGACCGGTTGGCTTGATGATCAGCACCAGAATCAGGATGGCATAGACAATGGCGTCACGATACAGCGAGGAGCCATAGGCAACAACCATAGTTTCGGCAATACCGATAAATAAACCACCAACAAGGGCACCAGGAATCGATCCAATTCCGCCAAATACAGCGGCAACGAATGCCTTCAGGCCTGGAACCATCCCCATTAACGGGCTGGCAGCGTTGTAGTACAGACCCACTAACATACCGGCCGCACCCGCCAGGGCCGAACCGATTAAGAAGGTCATGGAAATGGTGTTGTCCACCGAAATTCCCATCAGTTTTGCGGCATTTTCATCCGCCGATACAGCACGCATGGCGCGGCCGATTTTTGTTTTCTGAATAATAAAGGTCAGCAGAACCATCAAAACGATTGTAACGGTAAAGATAACCATCTGAATGTACGTGATTTTAATCGGGCCAAATACCCAGCTGGTATCGGGCAGAAGTTTCGGGAAGGTCTTAACAGAAGTTCCCATAAAAAACTGGGTGGTGTACTCGATGACGTAGCTGACACCAATGGCAGTAATCAGCGCGGTAATGCGAGGCGCTTTGCGCAGTGGTCTGTAGGCAACACGCTCGATGAGCACACCGAGAATGCCGCAGACAATCATGCACACCAGCAGGGCGGGAAGAAAACTCATGCCCATATAGGTCGTGACAAAAAAGGCGGTATAGGCGCCAATCATATAGATGTCACCATGGGCGAAGTTGATCAGTTTGATAATTCCATACACCATCGTGTAGCCAAGAGCGACCAGGGCATAGATACTGCCCAAAGAAAGCCCGTTGACGATCTGTTGAAGAAACTGGCTCATATTGGATTGGACTCCTTCCTAAAAAAATGCAGGGGAAGGTTTCCCCTGCAGCGGATTTCATTATTCAGCTTTTACTTCTTTGACGTTGGACTGAACGCCGTCAACCAGTTCGACAACCAGAACAGATTTGACTGGAGTGTGGTTGGATTCGTCAAAGCTGAAGGATCCTGTAATACCAGAGAAGTCAGCTTTTTTGATCGCTTCGTTGAGGGCTGCACCGGTTTCGCCGGAAGCTTCAAGGCTGGAAAGCAGCAGGTTGGTTGCATCATAGGAAAGGGCAGCAAACATGCTTGGTTCTTCGCCATATTCAGCTTTGTAATCTTCGATGAATGTTTTCAGTTCATCCGATGGATCGATAGCGGTATAAGCCGTTGTGTAGTAGATGTTATTGGCAGCATCGGTTCCAACCTGATCGATGAAGTCCTGAGAGTCGAAACCATCAGCGCCGATGATTGGTTTGTCAATGCCATCTGCCTGCGCTGCTTTAACAATCTGGGCAGCTTCGTTGTAGTAACCGCCGATATAAATACCATCGAAATCTTTATCTTTCAGTTTTGTGATGAAGCTTGCAAAATCTTTGTCACCAGACTGGTACTGGGTTTCATCAACCACTTCACCGCCTAAAGACTTGAATTCTTCGGAGAAAGCTTTTGCCAGTCCGTTTCCATAGTCGGAAACTTCGTTGATGACTGCAACTTTGCGTAAACCAAGATCGTTGTATGCATAGTCAGCCATTCCTTTACCCTGGTAGCTGTCTTCGAAGCAGATCCGCCAGGCGTATTCATATGGAGTACCATCCGTTTTCATCATGGCATCTACCTGAGTAGCAGATGGAGAAATAACAGGAGTCTCTTTGGAAGTTGCAAATTCATACGTTGCGATGGAGCTTGCAGAAGTAGCAGGTCCTACAACACCGACAACACCATCCTGTTCAATCAGTTTCTGGATTGCGTTGATGGATTCGGCAGGTTCGCCTTTGTCATCGATTTCAATGCCTTCAACTGTGAAAGGTTTGTCTTCTCTTGCATTAAACTGATTGATCGCAATTTTGGCACCGTTAAGTTCCTTTGTACCGTAGTCAGCAACGCCGCCGGACAGTTCAAAGTTCAGGCCGATCTTAACAGTATCGCCAGCAGCAGCCCCAGTTGAGCCTGCAGCGCTTGTCGTTGAGCTGGGAGCTGTGGAGCCTTCAGATGAGCCAGCACTCGCGCTGCTGGCAGTTGAGGAAGCAGATCCTCCTTGTGAGCAGCCAGCCGCCATAGCAGAAACTAATGCCATCGCAGCAGCTGATTTCCAGATGTGTTTGTTCATTCGTATCCTCTTTCTATAAAAGATAGACCAAAGTTTAAACACAATCTTTCAGAAGTACAATCACGATTCACAAACTCAATGAAAATTCGTATTATTTTCTGAAAAAAGACGATTTTTTCTTACAGAAAACTGGCAGAACCCGGGTAAATGAACAATTTCACAAGGAATGTTCATTCCTGCTTTTCAAAAACCATTCGTCACTTTTCCCAGAAATTTCCGTCTTTTGCATCAAATCCCGCCAGAATCCGGGCTGAAACAGGCACTTCATTCAGATCAGACAGTCACTTCGTCCTTTCAGAATGTCAGATCTTCGAAAAGATAGAGATTTATCGTGAAATTCGCACGCAATTCGGATGGTTTTCGAGAATGTGGAAGGTCCTACGAAACAAGAATTCCAACACTTTTCTTACGCGGCTCTTACACGGCAACATCACAGAAAAAGAACCACCCCAAAAGCAGGAAGAGACGGATGCAAAAACAAAGAGGAAGGACTGTACGAACAGAAAACCGGCCCGCTCCAGCAAGAGAGCGCCAGCCAAAGCAGAGATATCCCCCAAAGACAAAGGCCGCTGTAAGCAGCCACAAGGAAAACAAAACGAAAAAAGCCCTGTCGTATAGACAGAGCAAATCGAAACAAAGGCAGACAGAATTCGATGGGGTTCATTCTTCCTTCTGACCTCTTCGTCATTTTCAAGGGTTGAAGGGCTTAGATAAACAGTTTGACAATCGCCAGCGCGCCGCTTTCCATCCAGCCAATCAGGGTAGATCGCATAATGGATAACGGACTGCTCAGAATGCCGGAGAAAATAACCACCATAAATAACAGGTTGACCCAGGCAGGCGGGTTATTCAGACGGAAATAATCGCGGTCTGGTAAAAAAGCCCAGAACACTTTGGCTCCATCGAGGGGTGGGACTGGAATCAGGTTGAAGATTCCAAAACCAGCCGACAGAACGGCGGTGGTGGAAAGCGTCGAGATCAGAAACGATCCCACGGCTGTGCTGACAAAACCGCCGGTAAAATACACCAGGATTTCAAAAATCAGGATGCACACAAACGACAGGATAAAGTTTGCCACTGGACCAGCAAAAGCCGTCCACACACTTCCCGCTTTTGGATCCTTATAGCGCCAGGGATCAATCGGCACCGGTTTGGCCCATCCAAATCCAAACAGCAGCAGGCAGAGCAGACCCACCCAGTCAATATGAGCCAGGGGGTTAAGTGAAACACGCCCACGGTTTCTTGCGGTATTATCGCCCAGCCAGCTGGCCATCAGGGCATGGGCCATTTCGTGAACTGACATGGCCAGAATGACCGCAATGATCTGGATAATGATCATTCGTATATTCATCGATCGAAACATAGATAACATCTAACTGACAATCTCCTTTCGATTGTTTTCCCTCAAAACGATTCTGAACAAAAGAATCATCCAAACGGGATACATTGAGTTTTGCAGATTTTTATAGAAAAGCCAACGAACAATGTATCACAACCATCAAATATCGCAACATTTGATCGACTGCTCTGATGCACCTGCTCATTTCCTGTCCTGGATCTTTTTTCTGCGCCCGTGTCGGCGGGCATTTCTAACCCGTCTGCTCTTATGGGTCCGGCGTTGTTTTCGATCCCTTACCCGTCCTTCGGACAAAAGAAAAAAGTCTGCTTCCTTCTGCGAACAGAAAGAGACAGACTGAATTTTATACGTTAAAGCGGAAATGCATGACGTCGCCATCCTGAACGACGTAATCTTTACCTTCGACACGCAGTTTGCCGGCTTCTTTGACAGCCTGCTCGGTTCCGAGCTTGTCGATATCATCAAAGGCATACACTTCAGCCCGGATAAAGCCGCGTTTGAAGTCAGAGTGAATAACACCGGCGCAATCCGGCGCTTTCATGCCGCGTTTAAATGTCCAGGCGCGGCATTCGTCAGTACCGGCTGTCAGGAAGGTGCACAGGTTCAATGCGCTGTAAGCGGCCTGAATGAGGGTATCCAGACCGGATTCAGGCAGACCCAGATCTTCCAGGAAGGCTTCTTTTTCTTCTGGTTCCAGACCGGAGAGCTCTTCTTCCAGACGGGCGCAGATTGGCACGATGTTGGCACGTTCAGCATCGGCCACTTCTTTTAAAGCCTGATAGTATTCGTTGGCTTCTGGATCGGCAAAGCCTTCGTCATCCATGTTAGCAACATAAATAACAGGTTTCATCGTCAGCAGTGAATAGTTGCGGACAATCTGTTTCTCATCATCCGTAAACTCTAACGAACGGGCCGGGTTACCAGCTTCCAGATGCGGTTTCAGACGGGAGAGCACAGCCATTTCTTCCTTGGCGGATTTATCACCGCTGGAAGCTTTACGCTCAACCTTGGCAATCCGGTTTTCGATGGACTGTAAATCAGCCAGGATCAGTTCGAGATTGATGGTTTCAGCATCCCGTTTTGGATCAATGGAGTTTTCAACGTGCGTGATGTTTGGATCCGCAAAGCAGCGGACAACATGGCAGATCGCATCGGTATTGCGGATGTTGCCTAAAAACTGGTTGCCCAGGCCTTCGCCACGGGAAGCACCCTTGACCAGACCGGCAATATCGGTAAATTCAAAAGTAGTATAAATCGTTTTCTTTGGCTGAAATAAAGCCGACAGACGCTTTACACGGGCATCTGGGACTTCAACAACACCAACGTTTGGGGAAATGGTCGCAAACGGATAGTTGGCGGCTTCAGCCTGGGAGTTGGTAATGGCATTAAACAGAGTCGACTTACCAACGTTTGGCAATCCGACAATTCCAGCTGTTAATGACATGAAAATCTTCCTTTCTACATTCAGATCGTCTGGATCTGACCTCAGCAGGTTCTGCCCTTTTCAGACATCAGGCATGACCATGATTCAGAGTCTGGCAGTCTGCACAACTGCTGTGTTTTTATTCTTCAAAAAATCGCATCCGCTCGAAACGGACTTTCAACTCAAAACTTCCTTATTCTTCCGGATCCTGATCCGCTTTGCGGACGATTCGTTTGAGCTTGCTTTCAAATTTGGAACGGGGCATCAGAACGCTGCTCTGGCATCCAAGACACTTGATCCGGATATCCGCACCCATCCGAATGATTTTCCATTCTTTGGACAGATGGCAGGGGTGTTCTTTTTTCATCTCTACGATATCCCCAAGATCATAATTCCATTCAGTCATTTTTATTTGTTTTCCTCGTGTTTTTTCCAGGCTTCAATGGTGTTTTCCAGAAGCATGCACACAGTCATCGGTCCTACACCCTTAGGAACAGGGGTGATCACCGAAGCAATTGGTTCGACATCGGAAAAGAGCACATCGCCTTTGAGCTTGCCGTCAACGCGGTTAATGCCCACGTCAATGACGACAGCGCCTGGTTTGACAAAGTCTTTCGTGACATATTCCGGCTTGCCAATGGCCGCAATCAGAATATCTGCTTCTTTGCAGATGTCAGCCGCATTGGCCGTGCGAGAGTGAATCGTTGTCACAGTGGCGTTTTTCTTCTGGAGAAGCAGACCGACTGGTTTGCCGACCAGATTGCTGCGGCCCATGACCACAGCCCGTTTGCCGGACAGATCCTCCAGACCGGCTTCTTTTAAGATGGCCATAACGCCTTTTGGTGTGCACGGCACAAACCCTTCCCGGTCCAGCACCAGCGCACCGGCATTGGCCGGGTGGAGTCCATCGACATCTTTATCGGGTGAAATAGCCAGTAAAGCCGCTTTTTCATCGAGCCCTGCAGGCAGTGGCAGCTGAACCAGAATGCCGTCCACTTCAGGATTTTCGTTTTCAGCCTGAATGACTTTTTCCAGCTCGGCCTGGTCAATATCAGCCGGCAGATGAATGGTCCGGTTTTCAATTCCGATTTTCTTGCAGGCATTGGCCTTGGAACGAACATAGGACTGACTGGCCGGATTGTCACCAACCAGAATCACAGAAAGACAAGGCAGTCTGTCACCCTGTTCGATTAAGCGGTCGATCTTTTCTTTCATCTGGCCCTGCAGTTTGGCGGCCAGTTCACTTCCATATAAAATCATAGGCTTCCTCTTCTTTATCTCATTGCACCCTGCAACCGGTTTTTCTTGCGATGGGCATTCGATCAGAATTTGAGTTCTTTACTGTCCAGAACAATGGTGATCGGGCCATCGTTGAGCAGGTCGATTTTCATATCGGCCTGAAAGATGCCGGTTTCGGTATGAATCTGCTCTTTGAGAAGAGCATTGAACTTATCATACAACAGACTTGCCATTTGCGCAGGTGCCGCTTCGCTGAATCCCGGCCGGTTGCCCTTTATGCAGTTGGCATACAGGGTAAACTGCGAAATGGAAAGAATGCTTCCTCCCACCTGCTGGACGTTCAGATTCATTTTGTCCTGGTCGTCTGTAAAAATGCGCAGGTTGAGAATTTTATGAACCATCTTTTCCAGGGTCCTGTCCGTATCATCAGGGGCAAAGCCAACAAACAGACACAGACCATTTTCAATGGCGCCAGTCACATGGCCATCGACCGTGCAGCTGGCATGGGTGACACGCTGTAATACAACTCTCATGCGGGATCCTTTTCTAACAGGCAGACCGCCATTGCGGCCATTCCTTCCTGGCGGCCGATAAAGCCAAGTTTTTCGCCACGTGTGGCTTTGACGGAAATCTGATCGAGATCCGTATGGAGGCATTTAGCCAGATTTTCACGGATAGCCGGAATGTAAGGGGCGATTTTTGGCTTTTCAGCCAGAATGGTCGCATCCACATTGCCGATCGAATAGCCGTTTTCTTTCATCAGCTGATAAATGTGCTCCAGCAGAATCATGGAATTGATTCCTTTATAGGCTGGATCCGTATCTGGGAAATGACTGCCAAGATCGCCAAGAGCCAGCGCACCTAAAATGCTTTCGCCAATGGCATGGATCAGAACATCCGCATCCGAATGACCGACCAGTCCTTTAGAAGAGTCGATCTCTACACCGCCAAGCACCAGCCGGCGTCCTTCTTCAAGGGGATGAATATCGATGGATTGTCCAATTCGAAACATACAGAGGCTTCCTTTCTATGAAAAAAGACCAGAGAAAATTCCCTGGTCGATATGGTTTCTATATAAATTCAAGGTAAATTCAGACAGGGAACCGCCTTTATTCTAGCCAATTCCCGATTGGAATGAAAATTTCGAGGCCTGTAGCCAGAATGCGCGCAGACCCGCTTTTTGCCTGGGCTTTTGTCTGAAAGATTTGCCTGGTTTTAACGTTCTACCTGAATATAGGTGTAATCGGTGCAGCCTGGAACTTCAACACTGGCGACAACCGTCTGGGAAACACCATCCGTAATGTAGTTGCCATGAACAGCCTGGCCATCACCGATATAAACGGCAATGTGGTCAAGTCCATCCCCACCCTGGTTGTAGTAAACCAGGTTTCCGGCCTGTGGATTATCCGTGGCATAGCCATACATGGCTTCATATTCACGCGGCCATAAGCTGGCGGCATCCTGGACACCGGCATTGGCCAGGGCAGCCTGAACCACTTCGGTGCACTGCCAGCCATCAGTGACGCCAACCAGTTTCAAGGCTTCATCGGCAATCCGGGCATTAAGCTCAGAATACTGGTCGCTTGGCACTTCAACGATCGGAACATCGGCCGGATCTTCTACTGGATCGACTGGCGCGGGCTCAACTGGGGTTTCCACGGGCTGTTCAGGAGCCGGGATTTCATCGGGTACGACTGGATCTGCTGGAGCAGGTTCTACTGGCTGAACAGGTTCTGGTTCTGTTGGCTGAACAGGTTCTGGTTCTGTTGGCTGGACTGGCGCTGGTTCTGGTGTCTCAGCAGTTGGATCTTCGGCCGTTTCATAGGTTGGCGCTTCCTCGAGCACCGGAATTTCAGCCACTGGATCCGGAGAAATTTCAGCAGTTGGGCCATCGCCGCCATCCGCTACCACTTCTTCAGGCGCAATCTGATCTACAGCCGCTTCAACAGGGGCCTCTTCTTCAACCACTGGTAAAGCGGGTTCTGGCTGGATCGCTTCCGGCTGGATTTCTGGCTGCTCAACTTCTGGCTGGACGACTTCTTCCTGAATGACTGGCTGAGCTTCCATTTCAACGGGAGCCTGTTCAACCATCTCCGTCACTGGTGCCTGCTCAACAACACTGGCAGCTGGTGTAACTGGTACTTCTTCTAAGACATCGGCTGCTGGCGCTTCTTGCTCGGGTGCGATATAGACCTGGACTTCTGGCTGCAAAGAATCAGCCGGCTGTTCATTTTCGAAAGCAGCCTGGTCTGGAGCAGCTTCTGGTTCGGTCGGTAAATCCGATTCAACAACATTCAGTTCTTCTGACTGTTCTGGAATCGAATTGGTATCGGAAAGAGTGAGAGCTTCTGGAACAGAAGATTCTGTCTGTCCTTCGATGTAGTAGGAATCGCTGACTTCCTTCGCCAGCTTTTCGTCCTGGTTTTCCTGGGCGAGAGCGACTGGAGAGTTCAGGGCAGAGAACATTGTATGGACAGAGTAACCGGCAGCAAGGGCAGAAGCGACGGTCAGAGCGGCAGCTAATTTATTTCCATCTTTTTCTAAGAATTTCATGTGACACCTCGTTTTCTGAACAAATTCAGAACAATCCCTAAAGATTACACCGGATAAGCTTGTGTTTTTTAGAAGCGGATTAATGGAAGCAGCGCGGCGTGAAAGGGATTACCACAACCGGTCCGCTTTACATTTAGAATTTGTCACTTAATAAGTTACACCGAGAAAAGGTGCTATGACAACCACACACAGGTAAAAACATGAGTCTCACACATTTACTTTGTCGCACTTTTTATGCACAATTGAATGATTCGATCAACTTTTACGCATATTTTAACTTTTTCGACAAAAATAGAACTCGTAAGGGAATATAGATTGCATTTCTGTCATGAGAGTTTATAAAACATGCTCAAAAATTGTCCGGTTTTTGACCATTTTGAAATAAAGAAAAGATAAGCATGTCCATCATCCATATAAAGTTTGGATAAACGAACAAAAAGAGGACAATTTTTCCATTCATTTTGACGCATAATGATCAGAAACTTCCGGAAAAATGATGGAAAAGCACAGAGTGTGGGAGTGAATTTCGACCGGACTTAAGGCTGTTCCTTCTTTTAAAAGCCTGTTCACAGCTCTTTTATCCCTTTGCTTTCACATATTGTGTGCCTGTTCCCAGTATGGTCAGATCGGTTGGGAAATCGCGCTGCTCTGGCTAAACTAAGGTGTTTTTCAATCTGAAAGAAAGCAGAAGCAAAGTCGAGCGATTTTCTTAAGAATTCTGGTGGTGTCAGCTTTTGGACAGCTCAAAAATCTGAAGAAATTCGAACGGCCATTTTTCATTCCTTCTTCCCTTTTTCTTCCCCTTTTCCAGCTCTTCCCCGCTCTTTTTCTCCAGTGACTGTGGCTTAGAACCGGACAATCCCGATTCAATCCTGAAAAGATCGGCCGCAAAGAGATCAGAAAAAATGAGTGCAGGGTTGGGCAAAAGAAAAAACGAATGCCCTCCATTCTTGAATGGATCCAGGCATTCGCAGCAAGATTTAATTTACATCTGATTGAAGAAGAGAATGAAGAAGAGAATAAATCGTAAAAACTACATCTATTCAAAAATCAGCGGACGCCTTTTGCCTTTCCGCTTTAACGTACTGATGATGCGGCTGACTTCTTCATTGACGTCATCACCCGTATACCCGCAGGTGACAACCGTCTTTTTCAGATATTCGCGTAGTCCAGTCTGCGGAAGAAGAAAATTGACCATCAGATCTGCCTGTGGATCGCGAAGCTGACTGTTTTCCACATCCTTATCCAGCAGAACGGTGTATCCGCCAATGACGAAACGATCCATCACACCCTGACCTTCAGGCAGGGAGTTCTGGTAAACTTCGTTTGCGAATGCGCGGACTTTCGAGTACATCCAGTCTTCGTGATAGGTAGACGTCATTCGGATAATCATTTTGATAAATTCATCTTTCGTTAAATTAATCATCGTCATTCCCTCCTTTTCCCCGTCATGAACCACTTTTCTATAACTCCGGCAGCCTTTTGACTGTATACCCTGCTTTTACAAAATTAACAGCCTGCATAAGCAGATAATTATCAACGTACAAAGAAAAAGCCGTAGAGGATGTTAAGATGACCTATTCATCCATTTGCTTTCAGAAGCGCGCAGCAAAACGATCTTTCCGAAATTTCGAATTAATTATTCGGATTTGAATAATATTATGGTTGTTTTTAAATCCAAATCGGGCTTTTCTGTCGAAATCAATCGTTTTGCTTCGTTAAGATAATTTTACATCGTTCGCCTGCCGTTTAAAGATTCTATCCAGTATTTTTTGCATTTCAGTCTAAACTTTCCATAAAGTCCACCAAAAATTGGTTCTGATCAACAATTTCATTCTTTTTATGACCTTTATAGTTTTTCTTATTTATGCAATTTGTATTTAGTTACAGTATATTTCCTTATTTTTGTTTATTCATTAAAGACAGGATCTGACCCTTATATTCCTGAAAAGCATAGAAAAAGGCCGCCTGTAGATAGACGACCTTTCACTGACTGGAGTGTCAGCTTATTTTGTTTTTTCGATGATTTCGATGAAGGAATCTGGTTTTAAGGAAGCGCCGCCGATTAAAGCGCCATCGATGTCAGGCTGAGCCATGTATTCAACGATGTTTCCAGGTTTAACCGATCCACCATACTGAATGCGTACTTTTTCAGCAGCATCTTCGCCAGCGATGTCTTTAACAACGTCACGAACGAGTTTGCAGCAGTTTTCAGCGATTTCTACGGATGCAGATTTACCTGTACCGATTGCCCAGATTGGTTCGTAAGCAAGAACGATGTTTGCGTATTCTTCTGGAGCGATGTCAGCTAAAGAGCCTTTGAGTTCTTCTGTGATGACGTCTTTTGTTTTGCCGTTGTCATATTCTTCTTCGGTTTCGCCGATGCAAAGAATTGGAGTGATGCCGGCAGCCAGCAGTTTTTTCGCTTTTTTGTTTACTGTTTCGTTTGTGTCACCAAACATCTGGCGTCTTTCGGAGTGACCGATGATGCAGTATTTAACGCCAAGTTCTTCGAGCATAGGAACAGAAACTTCGCCTGTGAAAGCGCCGCTGTCTTCGAAGTGTACGTTTTCAGCAGCAACGATCAGGTTTTTCGCTTCGTCTAAAGCAGTTTTCAGATCTGTAAAAGGAACGCCGACACCGTATAAGCCTTTGTCGCTGACAGCTTTAGGGTCAACTTCTTCAAAGAATGCCTTTGTTTCGGCATTGTTTTTGTTCATTTTCCAGTTTCCGACAATAATCTGGTCTCTCATGGTTATATCCTCTTCTCTATGAATGATGATGCCTGTTTCAGCAGCCCGGCGGCAGTTTGTTGATCGGGCCAGACGAAACTGCATGGGCTGTGCTTGGAAAACAGGAAGAATCAACCTGCCAGAATCAGGAGTCATCCTGTCTGGCAAATCGAGCAGTGAATGATACAGAAAATTGAGTCTGCCTTCCAGTAAGCGGAAAGAAGGCAGACTGTAGAGCAATGATTTTTAAGCCTTTTCCTCTTTAAGCGGATCAGAGTTCAGGCTGTATAGGTATTCGCCAGTCTGAATTTCAGGCAGTCGTTTTTACTGTTCAGAAATGATTGCGATACCTGGCAGAGTTTTGCCTTCCATGTATTCAAGGGAAGCGCCGCCGCCAGTGGAGATGTGGCTGAATTTGTCTTCGAATCCAAGCTGGATTGCAGCTGCAGCAGAGTCGCCGCCGCCGATTACTGTTGTTGCATCAGGCAGTTCGGAGATTGCTTCGCAGATTTCCAGAGTACCTTTAGCGAAGTTAGGCATTTCGAATACACCCATCGGGCCGTTCCAGACTACAGTCTTAGCACCCTGCAGAGTATCTTTGAACAGTTCGATGGATTTTGGTCCGATATCGAGGCCCATCCAGCCATCAGGAATGTTGCCTTCAACTACCATTGTGTTGGCATCATTTGCGAATTTGTCAGCAGCAACTGTGTCGACTGGCAGAACCAGTTTGTCTTTGCCTTTTTCCATGATGGTTTTAGCAAGGTCAATTTTGTCTTCTTCGAGCAGGGAGCTTCCTACGTTGTAGCCGCGTGCTTTGTCGAATGTGTAAGCCATACCGCCGCCAACGATCACTTTGTCAGCTTTGTCGAGCATGTTTTCGATAACGCCGATCTTGTCGGATACTTTAGCACCGCCAAGGATGGCAACGAATGGATGAACAGGTTCATCAACAGCTTTACCCAGCATGTTTACTTCTTTTTCAACCAGGAAACCAAGAGCGTTGTCTGGTAAGTTGCTTGGGATACCAACTGTGGAAGCATGAGCACGGTGTACAGAACCGAATGCGTCTTCTACGAACATGTCAGCAAGACCTGCCCAGTATTTACCGAGTTCAGGATCGTTTTTGGATTCGCCTTTTTCGTAGCGAGTGTTCTGCATTAACAGAATTTCGCCTGGTTTCAGAGCGTCAACCATAGCTTCAAGTTCAGCGCCGCGAGTTTCAGGGCAGAATTTTACAGTGACTTCAGGGAGCAGTTCCTGGAGACGTGGAGCAACGATGCCCAGATCGTTTTTGGCTTTATCTTCTTCAGTCTTAACTTTTCCAAGGTGGGACATCAGGATGACTTTGGCGCCATTGTCTGTCAGATATTTCAGAGTTGGGACAGCAGCTTTCACACGATTGTCGTTTGTAATTTCGCTGCCTTTGTGGGGTACGTTCAGATCAGCACGAACAATGACTTTTTTGCCATTCACGTCCAGATCTTTGACAGTTTTCTTAGCCATAGATGCTATTTCCTCCTAAATGTGCATTTGCACTCTACATACTCAAAAGTATATCACCCCCTAAACTGTTTGTGGCAAAGTCTCAAAACCCACTCCCCGCACTTTTTTGCATTTGTCCTGTTTTTCACAATATCCGCTCTTTTTTGGATTGAATCCTTCCCATTCTGCCTTTATGTGAAAGTCTTCACGGATCACCTTTGACTTTTCTGAACATCTATGAAAAATAATCGGCGTTTTCTTTGATGCGCTTTCAAAACCGGTTTGTCGAACTCTTAGCCAGACTCAGTGAAAACGAATCATGAATCTTTCCCATATTAGCTGATCTGATTCAATCTGAATTTGGGAATCGTTTCTGGATGGATTGGTTAAAAGGAACAGATAAAGCAATCGAACTTTCTCGTTTCAGATTCACATTCCGTACAAAGCTGGATATTCTAAGTTCCCTTTTCGCTCAGTCTTTTTTCTGATTCATCCAGTTGATTCCATTCGTCTGGTTTCATCCATCTGATTTTGTCCATCCTCTTACCGCTCGATCAACCCGGCCCACAAAAAAATCCGGAAGCTGGGTCCGGATTTTGAAAACGATGAATGTTTCTGATTTTAATGCTTAAACCACCGCATTGCCGCCAACATAGATGTGAAAGCCGTTGGTGGTGATATTGGCATTGGCTGGGTCGTCGTTGTTGAATTCACTCAAATAGCAGTCCCCGGTTAAAACCAGTCTGGATGTGCCATCGAGATGAACGATGACATTCTGGCTGGACTGATCCTGGTTGATATAGCCATTGAAGGAGCTGTTGCTGGTCAGGTTGAGTTCAAAGCTGGAGGCTTCATCAATCAATACTGGACCGGCCAGAGCCTGACTGATGCAGTTGATGGTCATTTTGCCATTGGTCACCTGTGCACATTGTGGTACCTGATAGATCGTGTTGCTGGTCAGATCAATCTGGGCCGAAGCACCATTGACCACAAAGCTGAAGGCCGAGGGAGCGGCTGCGGAAGCCGGATTGATCATCCATTCGTTGCCAGTCAGGCTTAAATGACCTGGCTCCTGTTTCTGCGTATCATCCTGGTTATCAAAGATGAAAATGCCCTGATGACCGGTGTCGCTCTGAATGGCGCCGACAGTAAACTTGGAATCTGACATCATAATGCTTCCGCCTGGTTCAATCTGACCAAAGCTGGAAATCACGGTGTTGGCATTGAGATTGGTTGCCGTAAACGCTCCAGAGGCGCGTACGATTGGCGAAAGATTGCCATTGGTCTGACAGTTGACCATATCCGCCTGAATGGAGGCGGTGGATCTTGGAGCAAATAAAGGTGAAGAATCAGCGGTTGAAATTCCATTGCCCCCAGAAACCCGCATCTGGCCCTGGAAAGCCGCAAAATAAGCCGAAGAATTGACGCCTTTGACTGTTACATCGCAGTTGTTGACCGCAGCGGTCGCATTCATGCCATTAACCGCCACACCATCGGCCCCATCGCCATCGGCTGTAACGATCGAGCTGAGCATGTTCACCGACGCACTGTCAGCGGCCAGAACAGCCGCATTGATGCCATATTTACTTGCCAGAGCGCCATCGCTGACGGAGCCGGTTTTATTGAATACGGCATGATCGGTTGTGATCTGGGCGGTATCTTTGGCCAGCAGACATGAATAATCCGGCTGGTCAGAAGAATAGTTTCCATCGAGCGTCTGAATGTCGCTGATCGTATGGATACCCTGGGCTTTGGTAATCAGGTTGGTTGACGGCCATAAAGGCGGAAGTTCCGGAATTGGCGGGATATAGTGACTTTCATCCGCGATGGACTGCGAAGTGTCCAGGCTGATATCCTGATTGTTTTCAATCGGTGCCTGTGAGACTTCCGTACTCTGCGATTCTTCCTGAGAAGCTTCCGTTGTACTCTGGCTGGCCTCACTGTCATTTACGGCTGCAACTGGGTTGGTGTTGTTCTGGAAACTTGGCATGTGCATCTCGGGAAGACTGCCAATGGCATTGATTCCAACAGCAACAGCCACAATCGCGCCCAGAACAGGTGAAATCACAATGGCGGCCAGATCAATATGTCTGGCCATCACCTGGGCAAAGGTCAGCTTGTTTCGTTTGGAAACAATCATCCACGCCAGACAAAGCAAAGCAATGGCCCCACATAAGCCCATGGCGATATACCACCACAAGGAAATCTCAGTGGTCTGACCAGGATGCAGACGGAGAAAAGCATTCTGCTCTTCACTGCCCGCCAGTATTGCCAGGCACAGAAAATAAATCATCAACAGACCGACGCACACGGTCAGATAATTTTTTGCGCTTCGTTTCATAAAAATCCTCTTATCTCTTACAGGTCCTCCAGCCAGAAAAACCGGCTGAGGCCCTTGTGAATCTTGTTGGTTGACTGAAATTCACATATCGCCCCAATTATATCAAGTCCGGGGCTCTCTATGCATTAAGCCAGAAAACCGGCCTCTGATGATCATCGTTTATCGGCTCATCTTACAGATCTGATGGATGACGTCCGCTTTTCCGTCTTCTTTTCTGGAATCCCGCCAGAGTCTGACCGCAAATTTTTTTGAAAAAAATCCAAGAAAAAACGGCCTGTATCAACAGACCGTTTGGTTGATCAAAATCTCATCGGTTTAAAAGCAGGTACTGCAGCCGTTTTTGACTGATCGGTGCCTGAAAACTATTTGTGATAGTGGCGGCCTTTTTCAATCATGAACGAGCGATAGATCTGCTCGAGAACCAGCACCCGGCACATGATGTGCGTAAAGGTCAGATCCGAAAGCTTCCAGCGATAATCAGCCCGGTTGACCAGCGCCTGACTGGGACCCAAAGAGCCCGCAATCACAAAGACCAATGGTCTTGAAGACGAACTCCAGCCGGCACGAAGATCGGCAAACTTTTCCGAGGTCACCATCTTGCCATGCAGATCGAGCAGGATGACAAAATCATCCGGACGAATTTTATCCAGAACGCGGGCGCCTTCAACTTCCTTGATGCGCAGGGCTTCCTTTTCGCGTTCCGAATGCAGATCCGGTTCATCCTTGAATTCAACGACTTCCAGTTTGTCAAAAGCGGAAAGCCGTTTTTTGTATTCGTCTTCCAGCTTGCGCAGCGAAGCGTCTTTATTTTTCCCGATGCAGAACAGCTTAATCAAATACTGCCTCAGCCGGATATTTCGCGGTGAGAGCTCTGACTTCTTCTCTGACCTGATGAGCAGTCAGGTCATCGCCAGCTTTCAGAACCTGAACAATCCAGCGTGCAATCTGTTCAAATTCAGCTTCTTTCAGGCCGCGGCTTGTCATGGCAGCTGAACCTAAACGGATACCGGAAGTAATGAATGGCTTCTGGGTATCGAATGGAATGGTGTTTTTATTGACGGTAATTCCAGCTTCGTCTAACAGACGTTCAGCTTCTTTACCGGTCATATTCAGGGAAGAGAGTGTATCGAGCAGCAGCAGGTGGTTGTCGCTTCCGCCGCTGACCATACGGATGCCTTCTTCATCAAAGACTTTGGCCATCGCCTGAATATTTTTCAGAATCTGGCTTGCATATTCTTTGAATTCAGGCTGCATCGCTTCGTAGAGCGCAATTCCTTTTGCGGCAATGACATGTTCAAGAGGTCCGCCCTGCATGCCTGGGAATGTTCTGGAATCCAGTTTCTTGGCGTATTCTTCCTTGCAGAGAACCATACCGCCGCGTGGACCGCGCAGAGTTTTGTGCGTTGTTGTGGTAACAAAATCTGCATAAGGAACAGGCGATGGATGGAGTCCGGCAGCAACCAGACCAGCGATATGAGCCATATCGACCATCAGTAAGGCACCGGATTTTTTCGCAATTTCACCCAGTCGTTCAAAATCAATAATGCGTGGGTACGCCGAAGCACCCGCAACAATCAGTTTTGGATGATGTTCCATGGCCAGTTCTTCCAGTTTGTCATAGTCAATACGTTCTGTTTCCGGATCGACATTGTATGGAATGAAGTTATAAGTGCGGCCGGAGAAGTTCAGCGGATGACCATGAGTCAGATGGCCGCCGCTGGTTAAATCCATACCCAGAACCGTATCTCCTGGTTCGAGAACGGTGTTGTATACAGACATGTTGGCCTGGCTTCCCGAGTGAGCCTGCACGTTGGCATGTTCAGCATGGAACAGTTCTTTGGCACGCTGTCTGGTCAGTTCTTCAGCCTGGTCGACATAAATGCAGCCGCCATAGTAGCGTTTTCCTGGATAGCCTTCAGCATATTTATTGGTTAAAACAGATCCCTGCGCTTCGCGGATTTCCGGCGAAACATAGTTTTCAGAGGCAATCAGTTCGATGTTGTCTTTCTGACGTTTCTCCTCTCTGGAGATGATTTCAAACATTTCAAGATCTCGCATGTAGAGTTACTCCTTTTCTGTCACGGCTTTAACATTAACAGATTTGTCAGGTGCTTTTAAAAGGCCAGAGGAGTCTTTAAAGCCTGCCGCCGCTTTTTCACCCGTTTTCATTCTGTTTTCGAAACTTTTCTCTCAATTGCAACAGATTTCTTCTCTGGCCAAATGGGAAGCGGAAATCTGGAAATAAAAGCAGAAAAAGAAATTTGAACAAAATCGGAAAATGAAAACCGGAAATCAAATCAGGAAGTTAAAACCGGAAAAGAAAAAGACGCCGATCCTTATCAGAAGGTGTCTTTGCCGGTGTGGCAGACTGGCCGGTTCTGATTGATCTGGCGTCTTTGTTTTTTTCTGTAACCCCTGTATACATTATTCCTAAAAAAGCGCAAAAAGCCCCTATCAAACAAATTAGATATCATTTCTAGCTATTTATGCATCTAATATAGCTAGCTGATCTGGCGTCAAAGTTACC
>CAJTLE010000024.1 GCA_910577085.1 uncultured Allobaculum sp.
TTTAGAAGTGTATGAAACTGGTTCATTTTTCGAAAACGTCTAAAATGGCCTACAAAAACGAAAAAGACTTCTCGCCATCAGAGAACTGACGGCTAGAAGCCTGAGCTTACTTAACTTAATGACATTGGTGATTCACCAATAAAAAAAGCCCCTTAACAATAAGGGGCTTTTAAATTAGACGAATTTATAATTATCTCTATTAAATTTAAAAATAACTATTAAAGGTGAGTTACACGTTCTTTGATTTCCTGGGTACGGCCCTGGTTCCAGAACTGTGTGCCGATGTATCCGCAGGTACGACGGGCAACGTTCATGGTTTCCTGGTTGGTGTTACCGCAGTTCGGGCAACGCCAGATCAGTTTGTGGCTTTCATCTTCAACGATTTCGATTTCGCCTTCGTAGCCGCATTCCTGGCAGTAGTCAGACTTGGTGTTCAGTTCAGCATACATGATGTGATCATAAATGTGCTGGATTAACGCCATAACAGCTGGCAGGTTGTTTTCCATGTTTGGAACTTCAACGTAGGAGATTGCTCCACCCGGTGAGAGTTTCTGGAACTGAGATTCGAAGGTCAGTTTTGTGAAGGCGTCGATTGGCTCGGTTACATGTACGTGATAGGAGTTAGTGATGTAGTTCTTATCTGTTACATGAGGGATGATGCCGAAACGGTCCTGCAGTTTCTTGGCAAACTTGTAAGTTGTGGATTCCATTGGTGTGCCATACAGGGAGAAGTCCATGTTGTTCTGAGCTTTCCATTTAGCGCAGGCAGCGTTGAGGTAGTCCATAACACGTTTAGCGAACTGGTAGCCTTTTGGATCCGTGTGGGAAACACCAGTCATGTAGTAAACACATTCGCATAAGCCAGCGTAGCCAAGAGAGATTGTGGAGTAGCCGCCAAAGAGCAGTTTATCGATTGGTTCGCCTTTTTTCAGACGGGCCAGAGCACCGTTCTGCCAGAGGATTGGAGCTACGTCACTTGGTGTGCCAAGCAGACGGTTGTGACGGATCATCAGAGCGCGGTAGCAAAGATCGAGGCGTTCGTCGAAGATGCGCCAGAATTCTTTGAAATCGCCTTTGGAAGAGCAGGCAACGTCAACGAGGTTGAGGGTTACAACACCCTGGTTGAAACGGCCGTAGTATTTTGGTTTGCCATTTTCGTCAACATAAGTAGTTAAGAAAGAACGGCATCCCATTGCTGGATAGCAGTTACCATTACCGTTGGCATCGATTTTGAGTTTGAGCATCATCTTTTCGGAGATGTAGTCAGGAACCATACGTTTGGCTGTGCATTTAGCAGCCAGTTTTGTCAGGTAGTAGTACTTGCTGTCCGGATGAATGTTGTCTTCTTCCAGAACGTAGATCAGTTTTGGGAAGGCTGGAGTAATGTAGTGGCCTTTTTCGTTCTTAACACCGAGGATACGCTGTTTGAGAACAGCTTCGATGATGGAAGCAAGGTCAGCTTTTGTCTGTGGATCTTCTACTTCATTGAGGTACATGAATACAGTGATGAACGGAGCCTGTCCATTGGTTGTCATTAATGTGATGACCTGATACTGGATAGTCTGAACACCTTTTTCGATTTCTTTCTGAACGCGCATTTCTGCGATTTCATTGACTGTATCGGTATCGGTTGGCAGGTTCATTGTTTTCAGTTCTTCGTAGACTTCAGCACGTGCTTTTTCACGGGAAATCTGAACGAATGGAGCAAGGTGGGAAAGAGTAATGGACTGTCCACCATACTGGGAACTTGCAACCTGAGCAATGATCTGAGTGGCAATGTTGCAGGCAGTCGAGAAGCTGTGTGGCTTTTCGATCATCGTTTCGGAAATGACTGTTCCGTTCTGGAGCATGTCTTCCAGGTTGACCAGGCAGCAGTTGTGCATGTGCTGGGCAAAGTAGTCGGAATCGTGGAAGTGGATGATTCCGTTGTCGTGAGCTTCCATAATGTCGTGTGGCAACAGGAAACGACGGGTAATATCTTTGGAAACTTCACCAGCCATATAGTCACGCTGAACAGAGTTAACTAATGGGTTCTTATTGGAGTTTTCCTGTTTTACTTCTTCATTATTGCGTTCCAGCAAAGACATGATCTGCTGGTCAGTGGAGTTGTTTTTACGGACGAGTGCGCGTTCGTAACGGTAAGTGATGTAGTTTTTTGCTACTGCATAGTAGCCATGGCTCATCAATGAAGCTTCAACCATATCCTGGATTTCTTCTACACCAGCAGAACGATTCATGTTTTCACATTCGTTGGCAACCTGGCCGGCAATCTGGAGGATATCTTCTTCAGTCAGCTGATTGTGCGTCGTAGCTTTGTTGGCTTTACGAATCGCATTCTCAATTTTTGCTACGTTGAAAATTGCTTCTTCACCGCTTCGTTTAATAACTTTCATGGCTGTCTCTCCTTTTCTTCTATAAATGACATCTGATTTAAATCGGACGATACAGGATCAAAATCCTGAAAAAGCGAATATCCCAAAAGGGAATTTTGAAAATAAAAATAGGGCTAGTCAGATCGGGCTGCTTTCAAGAAGACTAGGTGAATGTGCGCCTGGCAGATTCTCAAAGGCAGCGGCTGGCAGCCGTCTGCATTGTGAATGCAGAGAAAATTCAGAACAAATTCAATTGTTCATCGGGTAGATCATTTACAGACAACAATGAATCTGAGGGGCGGCCAAAGCAGCCGTCAGACCCTGTCTGTCCTTCTTCGAAGTCCACCAAGTGGAGGAAGAGGGTTCACGGATTAGTATAGCGGCAGATCACAGGCTCTGAAAGCAAAAAAGATCAATTTGGAAGAAAAGTTCAAACATTCCATCGAATCGTGAAAGTTGGTTCATTTTTTAACTGAGATGCAACAAAAACTTCACAAAGTGGCGCAAAAGTTCAGAAAAAGTGCGAAAAAGACCCTATTTTTAGCTAAAAAAATGAATCTTGGTAAAAAATCGGGAGAAAAAGAGCCAGAAAAAAACCAGTCGTGTGAAGACTGGTTCAGAAAAACCGCTACTGCCAAAGCAGACAGGAAGCGGTGTTCTGTACAAAAAAATCAATGGAAAATACTAAGCTCAGTCCGGGAATAAACGGCCCGGCCGATAATCTGGACGGGTGTCTCTTCGACTTCCTGAAGTGTATAGACTCTTGGCTCAACTGCCGCATTGGCAGCCTGTAAAATCCAGTAGCGGTCTTTTTTGATCAGCTTTTTCACTGTAACTTCCTCCCCGCCGATTAAAAGAACCGCAATGGAACCAGAGGGCAGATCTGTGCACTGTTTCACGTAAAGCAGGTCGCCATCGTGGATGTGTGCATCTTTCATTGAATCCCCAGTTACCCGCAGAAAATAATCCCCTTTAGAATAATCGCTTTCGGATACTTCTACATAGCCATCGATATTTTCGTCAGCAAGCAGTCCATAACCGGCTTTGACGGTGCCAAGAATCGGACGTTTGAGCTGCAGCCCGCGGATCCGGTTCATGTCTTCCAGATCAATGTTGAGCATCTCGGCCAGTTTGGCCAGTGTTTCCGGTCCGATTTTACGGATTTTACCGTTGCACCAGCGCGAAACCGTAGAACGGGTTACCCCGCAATAGTCAGCGATATAGTCATTGGTCAGATTGTTGTCATGCTTGAACTGGTTCAGTGCTTCTGGAATATTGATTCTCATGGCCTGATTATAACATACTTAAAGGTGATTTAAAGCAATTGTCTTTGATCAGATGCAAACTAAATGCGAAATATCCTCTGAAAACATGCCTGTTCGGTGCGCAGAAATAAGATTAGATCCTGACTTTCAAACAATTGCCGGGCATCAATTAAGGAAATAAACCGGACTGTAAAACGAAAAGTTGCGTAATTGTCGCGTAAAGTATTTGAAATGCCGCACCACCCGGCATATACTGAACCCATGAAACGAGTGATTGTACACAGCGACATCAACCATTGTTATGGTGCGACCTGTTCCTCTACAAGTTATGTGCAGATAACGAAATGAGGCAGCCATCAGGCTGAACTGATGATCCGACCGGCGGAATGCGGAAGGAACGCTCCAAAACGCCTGCCTTGAGACTCCGGCATGCGCGAACGCGTATGAAGCCCGGTAAAGACGGTAGAAACCTGTTTACAGCCATCAACAGGCAAGATACCGGAGGTCTACAAACTGCCCATGGTGAGAATGCAGAAATGCCGACGAACCTGCGGGTGTAAAAAAGGGAAGGCCAGAATCTGAAATCGGTCACCATCTGACCAAAAAGAATCCTGAAAGGAAAGACTCTGTCAGAGCACACGTGAGATTTCAAAGACTGGCCCGTGCGGTGGGGACAAGTAAAATGCATAGCTATGAACCTCCCCGTTCATCGAAGGCAGATGCCGGCGGGATGTTCAAAGCCGGTCCCTTTTGAGCAGGCACCTAAAGGCAGAGATGAACAGATAGGATCATCGGAACAGGGAAAAGCAATGACTGAGCAAACTCAGGCGGATGACGAAGACCAATAAGCATCCTGAACATTGCCGAAAAGCGGAGGTCGAACTGAAGAAGTTCTGGTAATCAGAATGGAGGGATGGCCTCTAGCCAGTCAGAGTCCTGTGTCCGGAGTGCAAAGCAGACCGATCTGAAGATCTGTTGTGCAGTCCGGACGGCCTGACTGGGGGAACGCCGTATGCGCTGAAAGGTGCACGTACGGTGTGGCGTGGGGGAAAAGCTGACGATCGCCTCACAGGCTTACCTATCACGGTCACAGATTGAAGAGATGTTGCATCCGGAATATCGGAATATTCCGATGGCTGTAGGGGGAAGTGAAGAGAAAAGACATGGAATTATCCTGGCAAAAAATGATCTGGCCAAAGCAGCCCATATAAAAACCGGTGAGAGCCTGCGGGATGCTTTGCGCAAATGTCCCGACCTTTACATCGTTCATCCGGATTATGATGCCTATACCTACTACACGGAAAAAATCAAAGACATCTATCGCAAGTACACCGATCGCGTGGAGTCTTTTGGCCTTGATGAAGCCTGGATTGATCTGAGCGGCTCCCAGAAACTGTTTGGCGATGGCATTGAGCTGGCCAAAAAGATTCAGGACGAAGTGTTTGATACCTTTGGAATCACGGTCAGTATGGGCGTTGCGGACAATAAGGTGATTGCCAAACTGGGCAGTGATCTGTTCAAGCACAAAGGATTTATCGTCATTGAACCGGATCAGTATGAAGATCTGGTCTGGCCGCTGCCGGTCGAAGATCTTCTGATGGTGGGCTCACGCATGAAGCGTCATTTCAACGATCTGAAGATCTTTACCATCGGGGATCTGGCCAAAGCGGACTGCGCGTATTTACAGCGTCGTTTTGGGGTCATGGGAGCGCTGCTCTGGACGTATGCCAATGGTCTGGATCGCAGTGAGGTTCACCTGGTGGGCTACACCAGGCCGCCTAAATCCATCGGTAACTCCAAAACGCTCGTCAAAGACATCAACTCCATGGCCCAGCTGCGGGAAGTCTTTCGGGTGCTGAGCGAGTCCATTGCAGCCCGTTTAAGGGAACAGAACCTGAAAGGACGCACCATCAGCATCTGGCTGCGGGATACCGATCTGAAAGGCAAAGGCTGTCAGGGAAAGTTTTCCCAGCATACCGATCTGGCCCGCGATATTCTCGATATGGCGATGCGGCTGGCCGCCAAGCTGTGGTCGGGCGATGTACCGCTTCGCTCGGTTGGAATCCGGGTGGAGAATCTGTCGGATCGGGCCAATTATGATCAGCTGGATCTGTTTTCAGATCCGGATGACCGTCAGAAAGAGCGCAATCTTGAAACGGTTTTGCACGAGATTCGCAAACAGTATGGCTATGATGCCTGCCGCATGGCGTCCAGCCAGGTGGAGGCGCAAGTCACCGACTTTGATCCGCTTGGTCTTTTGCATCAGGTTCATCCAGTCGGCGCCCTTGATGGTCCGATTCGCTTATGAAACTGTACAAATACTATGTCGATGTGGTCACCCTGATCTTTTACGATGGCACCTTCAAACCGTTGTTTGTGTGCTGGGACCATCACCACTATCGCATTGATAAAGTTCTGACGGTTCGGGAAACGTATTCCAAAGCCGGTGGATGCGGTATTTGTTATACGTGTCGGATTGGCAGCCAGCAGCGCAATCTGTTCTGGGAGCGTAACCGCTGGTTTCTGGAATCGGAAGTCTACATTCCAGGGCTGGAAGAAAGACAGAAGCTGCCTGGAAAAGCGCCAGGAAAAGCCGACGGATAAAAGACGGACTCAAAACTTATTTTTCTGCCTGATTGCGCAGTAAAGCAGGGAAGTTGTTTTGCGCGGAAACAAAACACTTTCAGCATGGTCAGGCCTGTAGTTGTCTGCTGCAGGGAAAAGATGGAAAACCATCTTTACGATCAAGCAATGTATAGATCAGCAGACTTCTGATTTACTGCGCTCAACCGGTTTCTTTTCTCATTCCTCTGTCCGGGAAAAGAAACCGGTTTTTTCTGTTTTGAGAGGAGACGGACACTTTTGGAGAAGGACAGTCGTTTTGACAAAGGTCAATCAAAAAAGAAAAGGTCTCTTATCCTACAGGAAAAGAGACCTTAAAGTTCTGGAAAGAAAGAGGACGCATCAAGAATTTTGCGCATTTTCTACCATATTATTAGTGACACGATAAATGACCTGAATTCGATCGAATTCACAGTCTTTATTCGAAGCTTTGTTCGCCTGAATCCGGTTCCTCAAAGGCAGAGTCGACGGCGGAATCGACCGTCTGCGCAGGAGCAGGAACCTCGGGAGCCGCCTGATCCGGAACAACCTGATCGGCAGATGGCTGTTCAGGAGCCGCCTGCGTTGGCAAAGATGGATCAACAGTCGGCTGGCTTACATCGGGATTGGAATCTGGCTGACTGTGTTCAGCCGGAATAGCCGGATCAGTCTGGGTTTCCTCTACAGTCGTCTGAGAAGAGGCCTGCGAAGCAACTTCACTGGCATGAGATGGATCCTGAGAAGCTGAATCTGTCTGGGATTTATCTTCCGGCTGGGTGTACAGCTCGATTTCCCGTTCGGTCAGCTGACCATCCGGATTATTCGGGTTGTATTTCTCACGATGCTTCAGATAGTTTTGTGTAAAGCGTGGCAGTGAGGAATATTGCGGTTGGACGCGCTGGTAGGAATAGAGCTGAATCCATCCCAGGCAGAATGCCAGGTAAGCCACACCCGCCCATGAAAGAACGGCATAGCCATATTTTTCATATTTGAAGAAAATCTTCGATACCGTCTTAAACGCAAACCGGTATCCGGCCACCACTGCAAGAATCACAGACGTAAAGCCTGGCATGATATAGCGGCCCTGCGGCTGGAAGTCATCGGTCCAGGAATAGTAAAGACTGAGCATGATGACCATAACAGCGCAGATCGAAATGAATAAGAAGAACAGAATGTTCTGATTCGCCTCATGATCCGCGCAATGTTTTTTGAGGGCATACCACAGCGCCTGGACAATCCAGACGACAAACTGAATGACAAATAAGGCCAGTCCAGTGACAACCAGGATGGAGAAAAAGCGGTACAGTTCAGCCGGCATCAAAAAGTCCATCAGACCAAGCAGCGCAAACGAGGACATGAATGTCTTTGTAGCCCAGTCGAATGGGGAACCATTGAAGAAGAACATGGTATCCCAATAAGAAAGGCCCTGGCGGATCGGTTTGAAGATGATCGATGGCCGTTTGGAGAAGGTGGCAAATTTTTCGCCCATCTCCAGTCTGGTTTTTGATCCGAGTACATCGCCGTTATAAAGGATGATGTTGCGGATAAACCACCAGCCGGCAATCAGGAAGGTAATCAGGACAATCACACCGGTCTTTTTCCACATTTCAATTTTTTCTTCCCGCGCCATATGACGATGGAAAGCCGTCATAAAGAAAAGAGGAATTGAAAACAGGATATATGGATAAGCATTGTAGTAGGACTGAATGGTCAGACCCATGGCAATCGCAAACTTGATGCAGTCGGCCCACGTCCATTTTTCCTTCATGCCGCGAACCCAGCAATATAACACCGCCGAGACACAGCACATACAGAAGGTGTCGTTGTTGTGATAGCCCGCAAGGAAAGTCAGCTGGGGGACCAGCGAACAGATCAAAACGACACACCAGCCCCATCTTGGCTTCCAGCCTAACCACTCACAAGTCCGGAACAGGAAATAGAGCATGGCTGTTTTGGAAAACGCCGAGATAATGCGCACGCTAAGCAGCAGGGCATAGGGATCATCGGTAAACCAGGAGACCACCCACATATTGAATGCGCCCAGAATGTTGACCAGCATCGGGCGCAGAGCATACGAGAATCCCCATTCACGGATGCGGACAGCCGGATCCCAGGCATTGGGCAGCTGGCCATGGAAGAACACATAGTCCGACAAAATGATGCGGACAGGTTCATCGGGGGCTTTGGCCATTGGGATCATTTTCATCCACATAATGTTGAGGACCAGATCAAAAATCAGAAAAGCTGCCAGAAAGACCCAGGTCAGCTTCGAGTAGTGCGTAATAAACCGGCGTGCAGAAAACTCACGTTTTCTGGCCGTGCGAGTTCGTTCCATTTTCAACCTCCTTCGAAACAAACCTCTACGATGGTCAAAGAGACAGTTGCCGTCAAGATCTGCTTTCAGTGCATTGGAAAGAGCAGAAAGGATCGCCCAAAACAAAAGGATTGAAAGCAGTATCAATCTGCTTTTGTGTTTTCAGATCCTGAACAGGCCATGGATTCAAAAAACAGAGGTCCGGATTACTTACTGAACTGTCTAAGGAAAAATTTAACATACTGACCATTGAATCTGAAAAAATACATGTCAGAAAAAGGAAGTTAAATCCTCGCTTTCGAAAGAGTGAATCGCTTAGAATAGGCAGATTTGGACGCTAAGAGAGTTTCCATGCAGGATTCTGCCGTCTATAATAGGTCAAGTATGAAAAAAACAGCCATCTTAATACCGTGTTATAACGAGTCGCGGACAATCGAAAAAGTTGTCCGCGATTATCGGTCTGCCTTCCCGGAGGCAGACATTTACGTTTACGATAACAACTCAACCGACCACACGGATGAACTTGCCCGTAAGGCTGGCGCGATCGTGCGCTACGAGCACAAGCAGGGCAAAGGCAACGTTGTGCGTTCGATGTTCCGGGATATTGAGGCAGACTGTTACATCATGGTGGATGGAGATGACACCTATCCCGCCGAAGATGCAGTGAAACTGGCCGAACTGGTCAATGAACAGGGTGTGGATATGGCCATTGGTGACCGTCTGTCTTCAACTTACTTTACTGAAAACAAACGTCCGTTTCACAACACGGGCAACCGTCTGGTCCGCTGGTTGATCAATACCTTCTACCAGGCCGATGTGACCGACATTATGACGGGTCTGCGGGCCTTCTCGTGGGATTTCGTGAAGTCCTTTCCAGTCTGCTCCAAAGGATTTGAAATCGAAACGGAAATGACGATTTTTGCCCTGGATAACAACATGCAGCTTGCAGAAATCCCAATTGGGTATCGAGATCGTCCAGAAGGCAGTGTCTCGAAGCTCAATACCGTCAGCGATGGTCTCAAAGTGCTCAAGACCATCGGAACCCTGCTTCGCGATACCAGACCTTTCGCCTTCTTTACCACGATCTCCCTGGTTTTTCTGCTGATTACGCTGGGTCTTTTTATCCCGGTGTATGCCGAGTATCTGAAAACCGGTCTGGTGGATCGAATTCCAACTCTGATCATGGTGGGCATGTTTGGGGTTATCACACTGCTCTGCTTTTTTATAGGTGTCATTTTGACGAGCCTTCGTAAAAATCAGAAAAAAGAATTTGAACGCGATCTGACGATTTTACGTCTTGATCGTGAAATCAATCAGAAACTTCAGACGCTCGAAAACGCGGCTGGAGTTGAGATTGCAGAAGACCTTGCGCAGTCCAGAAAGGATATTTCATGATGGAAACGCTGGAAAGATGGCGTCCCCATGCTCCTAAAGCAAGACGGATCATTGAGATCCTGCTTGAGAGCGGCCTCATCTTTCTGGTGATGCTTTTAATCGGCTATTACTTTCCTAAAGGTGAAGTCGCCTATCCGATTGGAAGTCTGCTGATGATTCTGAATCTTTCCAGACTTTGCTTCGGAGCGTTTTTAAGGGACTGCTTTGACTTTCTCTATCGCTGGCGCTGGGTAGTGGCCCTGGTCGTGTTTACTCTGCTGGTCAAAAACAAGATTCACACCTCCAACGTAGCTTCATTCATGGAGTACTTTACCCCGGATTCTTCGGTCGAAGACTCCATTCTGTTTGGAACGTATCGCGAGATTCGTTCGGACGAATACGCAGTTCAGCTGCCGTATTACTTCTCGCAGTTTTATAACAACTTCAATCAGATTTCCCACCAGATGTCGGTCGGCGGTCAGGATATGATTGTCGGCTACAACGCGCCAGTCCTGGGGCCAACCCTGATTGGCAAGCCGTTTATCTGGGGCTATCTGTTGTTTGGCAACGAATATGGTCTTTCCTGGTATTTCTCTTTGAAGACCATTCTGATGTTTATGGTCTGCCTGGAAATGTTCCATATTCTCACCCGCAATCGCTGGATGTCGGTATTTGGAGCATTCATTCTGACCTATGCCCCTTCGATGCAGTGGTGGTACTCCCCGCACTTCTATGATGTGTTTTTCTGGGCGGTCACCCTGTTTGTGGTCGGGTACTGGTTTTTCATGTTTACCGGCTGGAAAAAATGGGCGATGACCCTGCTTGCGATCTGTTCGCTGACAGGCTTTGTGCTCGCTCTGTTTCCATCCCTGCAGGTGCCGATGGGCATTTTGATGCTCTGTCTGATGATTGCCTGCCTGTGGAGAGATCGGGCGGATCTGAAATTTTGCAAGCTCGATCTGCTTAATATTGCGGTGGTCATTATTGGTGTAGGTATTGTCCTGCTTCCAACTCTGCTTTCAATGAGAGACGCTTTGCAGCTTTTAACCGAAACGGACTACCCGGGTTCACGAGTGGAGACGGGCGGCCGGGCGCACAATGCGCACTGGATGTTCTTTATCAATCCGATCTCGATTGTGCAGCCGTTTGTTGACCCTTCGCTGTCCAACAACAGTGAGCTGTCTTCCTGTACCCATTTCGGTGTAGCCTGCGTAATGTTCTTTCCATATCTTGGCTATTACCTGTTCAAACAGAAAAACAACAGCCGCTGGGTTGGAGTGGTTCTGTTTGTAGCAATGATTATTCAGGGCCTGTTCATGAACTTCAAGATTCCAGAATGGCTGGCCAAGATTACTTTGCTTTCCTATTGCAACCGAATGCAGACCGTCTATGGCTTTACAGGAACGATCTTTACGGTCTGGACCGTGTGGATTGTCACGCAGATCCGTCTGCCCAAAAAGTCACTGGTCGCTCTTGGTGTCTGCGCCGTCTATACGGCCATGGCAGCTTCTGTTGCCCATTACATGACGATTCCAAGCACGATTGATGCGTTCAATGAAGTGTTTGGCGCCCATACGCTCGATGCGTTTGGCGGCACGGAAACGGCAACGATTATGGTCACCATCGTCCTTGGCTTTTTCTTCTGGCTGGCCTTTACCAAATGGCGGCAGTTATTTCTGGCTCTCATGATTGCCTGGACGACGCTGAGCGGCTGTCTGGTCAATCCGATCATGCAGTCTGATGCAGCCGTCACGGATTATCCGTTTGCCAGAGAAGTCACGAAAATTGTCGAAGACGATCCGGATGCCTGGTGGCTGACGACCGGTCATGACTTCTCGCAGGCCTTAGTTCTGGCCAATGGCGGAAAGGTGCTCAATGGCGTCAATTTCTATCCTGATTTTGAAAAGTGGGAACTGATTGATCCAGAGGGCAAATACCACAAGCTGGAAAACCGCTATGCGCATATTCTCGTGGAAATCACTAATGATAAAACGATGAGCGTTGAAAAGGTTCAGAATGACTGGGTGATGCTTCGCATTCCATCCACAGATCTGAAAAAACTGGATGTCTCTTATATTTCCGGTGGTGAGCGCGTGAAACTGCTGCTGGATGGTCATCACTATCCGTATACGATCCTCTGGCACGATCCGAAAACTGACGACTATATCTTTGACGTCGCACCGGATCATCATAAACAGGCCTGGAAAGAAAAAGAAGAAGAGGAAAAGGCTCTGGGTCTGGACTCGGAATTCTCTGAATCTTCAGAATCTTCGAAATCTTCTGAGTCCAAAGATTCCTCTGAATCTTCCAAGACAAAATCAGAAGATAAAACGACTTCTGATCAATCTAAGACTTCTTCTAAATCTGAAGCTTCTTCCAAATCCGAGGCTTCAAAAGAATCAAAGGAATCTCAGAGCGCTGCATCCAAAACTTCGCACTGAAGGATTTGCGCTGAAACATAAGAAAGGGTGCCCTGGCGGGCACCTTTTTACGTGGCGAAAAATGAGAGAGTTCAAAATCCGGCTATTTCATGCTGTCGCCGCTGAAGACGCGGTCGAGTCCGGCCAGCGGATGGGCGGCAATTTCAAACGGTCCGGCATCACTTTCAAGCGAAGCCTGATTC
Source organism: uncultured Allobaculum sp. (assembly GCA_910577085.1). Taxonomy (GTDB): domain Bacteria; phylum Bacillota_I; class Bacilli_A; order Erysipelotrichales; family Erysipelotrichaceae; genus Allobaculum. The sequence continues at coordinate 12,550 of CAJTLE010000024.1, forward strand.
GGATTGAGAAACAGCTTGATTTCCGGAATCTTGATCTTACTGGTGGTATTGAGCCGGTCGAGAATAATCTGCTGAAGACCGATATTGTTGGTCTGACGTGCATAGAGATAGTCCGCAAAGAGCTGATTGACAAACAGGGTGGTAAAGATGAATTTCTCTCCGGTCAGCTTCCATTTGCCCTGGCTGGCTTTTAAGGCGGGGTAGAACAGCCACTTTGCGTAGTCCTGCAGACCATCCGGATCATGAAAGAGCGCATTGAGGCGGGCAATGGATTTTGGCTTGAGCTGGTTTTTACCTGTCATGACCGACAGATTTTCAAGGATCAGCACAAAGCGGGTGCAGATGAGCGTTCTGGCTTTGGAAGGCAGAATCCCGTTTTTGCGATAGGCGGCCGCTCTTTCTTTTTCAAAGGTGCGGATCAGCTCCAGGTTTTCCGCCTGGGCGAGGGCTTCATCGACTTTGGCCTGCCACAGCTGACTGGCTTTTTCCATCGCCTGATAGAAGCCAGCTTCATCGAGCTGCAGTTTCTGACAGATGCCATCGCGCAGGCTTTCGAGAAAGTCATCACTGATGCCGCTGGATGCCCCGGCATACAGATAGAGGCGGCATAAATGCTTTTCGTCTTGTTTGCCATGTTCGAACTGGTCGTTGATCTGTGCTGGAGTCATAGAAGCCTTCCTTTCTGAGATGAGTCTGGATCGAGATTTTGTTGAGATTGAATCTTTGGTCATTTGATTCTTTAGTCACTTGAACCATTGGGAATCAAGGACTGGATTGTCGATTTTATTTTCGGATGAAAAAGCCATTGCGTTTCAGGTTTTTAGATCTGCAAAAGAAACCGAATTCACAAAGCGGAACATCTGTTTGGGACAGTGTCTGATTTTGGATGAAATTCAGGACAGACAGGATGATTTGCTTGCCCACTCTTTGCTTTTCTGTTATTCTTGTCCTTTCTTCCCAGATTCAGTGATGTACAAGCCCTTTCAGGTCGGGCCTGTGCCTCTTCCATCCATCCAACCTGAACCGTTTGATCGAGAGCTCAACCGGTTCTTCCTGATCGATCTGAACATCATAGCCTGATCACCACGTCTGAAAATGAATAACGCCCGCACTCTTTGTCTGGGATGTGATTTTCAATCTTGTGGATTTCAGGCAGACTTTACAGAATTGAAAACCTTGCAGCATCCTGTCTGGTCAGGCAAAACAGGGCAGTTTGAACTTGATTTTGTCTTGATTGAAATAAAAATTCGCTGTTTTGAAGGTCTGCGTTATCTGATTTGACGGCTTTTCTTGCAAAAATGTTAAGAATCTGTCCAATGATAACCGCTTTAATTTCTGCAGAAAGTCACCGCATTCTGCCAAATCCGGCAGAATCATGGGTGAGGCCTGAATAGTCATCCATACTATAAAAAATACGAGCAATCATGACTTTTTCGCCCATTCTCATCGAGGATGGGCGCTTTTTCGTATGGGCCGCATTTCCTTTTTCCTGTTGAAAGCCGTATATTTTGATAGGTTGAAAAACGGAAACAATATCGCAGGATCATCGCAATTTTGACGGATGTCGTTTGGCTTCGTCAAGGGTTTTGAAAAGCGCATTTTGTTTCCCAGGCTCATATGATATAAATACTCAAGAAATTCAGGCCCTGGCCGTGGATGGAGCAGGGAACTGAAATGGGGAGGAAAACAATTAGATATGGCTAAAAAAATCATCCAGGTTGAGGAAAAAGTTCCTGCAAGTCTGATGTTCCCGCTCTCGGTGCAGCACTTGTTTGCCATGTTTGGCGCAACCGTTCTGGTGCCATTCGTTCTGGGAATCAATCCAGCGATTGTTCTGTTAATGAATGGTGTCGGCACCTTATTATTTATCGCAATTACCAAAGGAAAAGCACCTGCTTACCTTGGAAGTTCATTCGCATTCTTAGGACCGGCTTCGCTGGTCATCGCCCGCTGGGGTTATCCGTATGCACTCGGTGGATTCGTTGCGGTCGGATTCATGGGCTGTATTCTGGCGTTTATCATTAAAAAATTCGGTACCAAATGGATTGATGTTGTTCTGCCGCCAGCCGCAATGGGACCTGTTGTTGCGCTGATTGGTCTGGAACTGTCCAGCTCCGCTGCCAGCACAGCAGGCATTGTCGGCGATGGCATCCTGATGAGCAATGTCATCATCTTCTTAGTAACTTTAGGAACCGCAATTGTCGGTAACCTCTGCTTCCGCAAGTTCTTCTCGATTATTTCGATTCTGATTGCGGTTATTGTCGGCTACGTTACAGCCGCCTGCCTGGGTGCAGTTGATTTTGCCCCAATCGGTCAGGCTGCCCTGTTCCAGCTGCCAAACTTCCAGTTTCCAAAGTTCTCATGGGGTGCGATTCTGACGATGCTGCCAGTTATCCTGGTTATTGCTTCTGAACACGTCGGCCACCAGATTGTAACCAGCCAGATCGTTGGCCGTGACCTGATTAAAGATCCAGGTCTGGATAGAACAATCTTCGCTGATAACTTCTCAACCATGATTTCTGGTCTCGTTGGTTCTGTCCCAACAACAACTTATGGTGAAAACATCGGTGTTATGGCTTTAACTGGCGTTTACTCGGTATGGGTAATCGGTGGTGCTGCGGTTCTGTCGATCTGCTGCGCCTTCATCGGTCCGCTGTGCGCTCTGATTCAGTCCATTCCTTCTGCAGTTATCGGTGGAATCTCCTTCTTACTGTATGGAATGATCGGTGTTTCCGGTCTGCGTATTCTGATTGATGAAAAAGTAGACTACAGCAACACAGCGAACATGATTCTGACTTCGGTTGTCTTCGTTACCGGTCTTTCTGGCGTAACTGTTCAGCTTGGTGACATCGCTCTGTCCGGAATGGTTCTGGCTGCTTTAGTCGGCATTCTGTTGTCCTTAATGATCTATATCTTCAACAAGCTCCATCTGCTCAACGAAAACTCTGCTGAGCCACAGGATGAAATGAAAGTACTTGATGAAGTGATCGCCGAGGAACAGAAAGCAAAAGCTTCGAAGTAATTACTCAAAACCCAATTGAGCCAATCCATATTCAATCACAATTCAATTTTTGCCAGTCCATCACGGGCTGGCTTTTTTAATGCCTGGGCGGCATTTTTGTTTCTTTTCGGTCACCATGATCCGTAAATAATGGACGATTGTCAAAAATAGGGTTATGAACAAGAATCCACAAGAAAAAATAGAATGGACCGTTGGACTGGTCTTGATGGCAGCCGGCCTTGCGTGTCTTTGTTTTCCAGTCCTGTCTGCGGACGGACTGATGATTACCATTTCCATTGTCTGTACGCTTTCTGCCTTACTGCTGCTCTATCAGGCCTTTCGGCGTAAAAGCGTAATGGAAGGCCTCAAAGGAGTTGGCGCCGGTTTGTTAGCCGCCCTGTTCTGGAGCTACCGTCTGGCCGGGGTGGGGCTGATTTCCACGCTCTTTGGTCTGTATATGATCGCAACGGCCATCATCATGGTCATTCAGGGCCTGATGGATCTGCATGAAAAATCCAAAGAAGGCTGGTACTTTCTCGCGCTGGCCGTGGGGGAGCTGATCCTTGGTTCGATCGCGCTGTCTGGTATTCATAAAGACCAGCGCTTTATTCAGATGCTGATTGGCGCCTATCTGCTCTATCAGGGCGTACAGATGCTCGTTGAGCGCTGGGCGTTCCGTTCGAGTTCGACCTCACGGACCTGGTCGTTTCGCTACTGGAGTTCGCTGCCGGTTTACATTGTTGCCATGGGGCCGAGCATTCTTTTGCGAATGGCTGAAAAGCACAATATGAACTGTGAAAGTTTCCCCTTTGATGATGCGAAAAATGACAGGCCCGTCAATCTGCGCGTGTTTATCCATACGGGACTGAGCGGGGATCATCAGTTTGGCCATATGACGTTCTCGTACAAAGGCATCATGTATTCGTATGGCAACTACGATGTAGCCGAAGAAAAACTGTTCCGCACGTTTGGGCCGGGCATCCTGTTTACGGTGCCAATGGAAATTTATGTCAACAACTGCTGCCTGTACGAAGAAAGCACGCTGTTTGAATTTGGCATCAACCTTTCTCCAAGTCAGGAAGAACGCCTGCAGGTTTTACTTGCCGGGATTGAAAATGATACCTACCGCTGGTATGCTCCGATTTCCCGTCAGGCGTTAAGCGAAGAAGAATTCAAAAAGATGGAAAAGGATTATGCCTGTCGTCTGGTATGGCGCACGGGAAGCAAGTTTTATAAATTCCGCCACGGCATCTGGAAAACATACTGGGTGCTGGGCAATAACTGCTCGCTGTTTGTGTCGAGTTTGCTTCATGAACTTGATGAAAACTACGTCCTGCCGCGGGGCATCAACACTCCGGGTGAATATTTCACCTTCTTCAGTCAGGCCTTCCAGGATCCCAATTCTAATGTCGTCTACCGTTCATGGCATACCCCAACGCTGCCACATACATTGTTTGATACATGTGCCTGATCGGGTCTGCGTAAGTCAAAAACCGAACTGAAACAAAAGAGTTGAAACAACAGAACTGAAACGACAGAGAGAAAACGAAAAACTGCTTTTTCCTGGCTGAAAAACCGATGGAAAAAGCAGTTTTTTCATGTCGAGACTGCAGCCAGCGCATCCCCGAAAACAGATCCTGGCAGGCGGACAGCAGCGAAAAGAAAGGTCCTGTTCTATTTACGTTTTTGTGCCTGATGACGACGCCGTCTCACGATGAGGCGTTCAAAACTGCCGTTTTCAATGAATTCGGCCAGTGTGTACTGTTCCAGCATTGTAACGGTGCAGGCCAGGGATCCGGCGGTCTGATGGTACAGACCCAGCAGCGAGCGGGGCAGCACCATATAGGCCAGACGCAGGGAAGAGGACAGAGACTTGGAAAAGGTATTGAGGTAGATCACCTTCTCGTGGCTGTCCATCGCAAACAGAGTCTGCAGCATGGGGCCGTTCTGGAAAAATTCCGAGTTGAAGTCATCTTCAATCAGATAGCCTTCCCGTTTTTCAATCCACGAAAGATAGGCTCTGCGCCTGGAAGCGGAGGTCTTAATGGCCAGCGGAAAGCTGGAAAACGGGGAAACATGTAAAAACTGACTGGAACAGGCGGCCAGACTTTCCAGTTCAATGCCCTGATTGTCAAGGGGAAGTCTTGAGATGTTGGCAGCAGCCGCGGTGTATACCTGCTCAAGAACGGGATAGCAGGGGGATTCAATGGCTACATCAAACTTCTCGCGAAACATACGGCACAACAGAAAATACAACTCCTGCGTCCCGGAGGCGATCACGATCTGCTCAGGCTGGACCTGCATATGGCGGCTGGTATGCAGATACGAAGCAATGACGTTGCGAAGCCGGCTGCTGCCAGGCGCTGGGCAGGTCTGAACAAGATAGTCCTGATATTCACTCATGACATGGCGCATCGTCTTAAACCACAGCGAAACCGGGAAATCTGGATCGGGTTTGATGGGATCCGGCGGCAGGAGCCTTTGCGCAAACAAGTCGTTGTGCACGCTTTTCTGATTGCCGTCCAGGACAAAATAGCCGCGGCGCTCTTTGGGTTCAATGTAGCCTTCCTGTTCGAGCAGACTTAAGGCCTGTTCGACGGTAGAAAGGGAAAGATTAAGATCCATGGCGTATTGCCTTTTGGAGGGCAGTCGGGTGCCTCCGGTAAGAATTCCGGATTCAATATCCTGCCGTATGGCCCGATACAGCGAAAGCGCTAACGGGCGGGAAAGGGTATAACTGATCATCTGGTCTGCTCCTTTTTTATTTTTTTGACCCTTTTGGTCAGATCAGTTCAGAGTATACTAGAGAGCAGTTCTAATGTGAAAGCGAAGATGAAACAATCTGAAAAAGAATGTAAGAAAAGAACTCAATAAGAACGCAATAAAGGAGTGATTGTGATGATTCAGACTTTAACCCCAAGATCTTCGTATCCAAGACGCTATTCCGTCCTCTGGATTACAACCTGCGGCCTGTTTATGGCCCTGACCATTCTGTTGTCCAGCTTTGGTGTTCCAGTTCCAGGCGGCAAACTGTATCTCTGCGATCTGGCGATTACAACTGCCTCAATTCTGCTCGACCCCGTCGGGGCCATGCTCGTTGGCGGCCTGGGCGCATTTATTGGCGATGCCTTGTTTTACCCGGCACCGATGTGGGTTTCGTTAGTGGTTCATGGTCTGCAGGCCTATGTGATCAGCTATCTGGCACACAATACCTTTAAAAACAAACCCATCTATGGCGCGATTCTGGGTGTTTCGGTTGGCTGTGTGATTCTGGTTGTCGGTTATACCTTAGGAAAAATCTTTGTGTATTCGACCTTTGAATATGCCATGCTCAAACTTCCTTATGAAATTGCACAGGGACTGATTGGTGCTGTTGGCGGTGTGTTTTTAACGTATGGTCTCCATCTGAAAAAAATCTGGCAGACCATGATCAATCGTCAGCGTTAAGGTTCATCTTTGCGGCTTTTGGATCAGTTGATATCCAACAGCCGCTTTTTTGTTAATGATGTGGATATAGATGGATTGTGTTGGAAACTGTTTATACTGAAAGTATGAACTATACCGCAATTGTCCTGGCTGCTGGCAAAGGAACCCGCAGTCAGCTTTCCTATAACAAAGTCCTCTTTCCTTACCAGGGGCAGCCAATTTTACAGAAAAGCCTCGACTTGTTTGAAGCCGATCCGGACTGCACCCAGATCGTGGTCGTCTGTGCCCGCGATGAGCTGGCTGATTTTAAGGCAAGATTTGCCAATTCCAAAACGCTGTTTACCATCGGCGGCAAGACCCGCCAGAATTCGGTGTTCAATGGTCTGAGCTGTACCAAAGAGCCATATGTATTCATTCATGATGGTGCCAGACCATTTGCCAGTCCGGCACTGATTGATCGTCTCAAGAAAGCGGTCGTGGAATATAAAGCTGTTGTTCCAGGGGTTGAAGTGGTTGATACGATCAAAGAAATCGATGACAAAGGCTTCTTTGCCCGGACTCCGGTTCGTGATCATCTGCGGGCCGTCCAGACCCCGCAGGCCTTTGAAACGAAGTTAGTCAAAGATGCTTTGAAACGGGCGATTGAAGAAGGAGTTCCGGTCACTGATGATGCCATGGCTGTGGAATTGTTTAAGCACAAAAAATCGTATTGTGTGCCGGGAGAATTGACAAACTTTAAAGTCACCACCCGTCAGGATCTCGAACGGCTCAATGAGAATTAAGCGATGCAATGAAATAAAATTGAGCAGCGCAATGAATGAAGGAAATAGATAAAGAAAATTGTAGAATCAATCCAACAAATTCGATTAAAAGCCGATGTCTGCCTTTAAAACAGGACAGAGATCGGCTTTTTGATTCATTTCGTCAAAAGCTGGGAATAAAAATATGAACAAATGATGACAGGATCTTAAGGAAATCATAAGCTTCGTTTCACTTTGGATTTATATCAAGGCCTTACAATGACAGATATGAAACCTCTAGAACTTCTTACGCCGACAAGTCTGAAAACCGGCCTGACCTCGGACCAGGTCAAGCAGGCGCCCAGAAACCATATCGATTCCAATCCCCAGAAAACCATCGGCCAGATGGCTTTTGAGGAATTTTTCTCGTTCTTTAATATCGTCAACTACATTCTGGCCGCCATTGTTTTGTATACGGGCAGTTATCGCAATCTGTTATTCATGATCATTGTGCTGTCCAATACCGTGATTGGTCTTTACCAGAAAATTCACTCACGCCGGATTCTCAATAAGCTGGCTCTGCTTCATGCCCATAAATATCAGGTGCTTCGAAATGGCAGGTGGGAGGCTGTAGAGAGCGACGATATCTGCCAGGGAGATATTATCCGTCTTAGCGCTGGGGTGCAGATTCCCTGCGACGGGGTGATCCGGCAGGGAGAATGTCAGGTCAATGAATCACCATTGACCGGTGAATCGGATGCCCTTGACCGCATGGAGGGCGGCAGTCTGTATGGCGGCTGTTTCATTGTTTCCGGGACCTGTCTGATGCAGGCCGTGGAGGTCGGCAGTGCCCAATACATGGCCACCATCATTAAAGAAGCCCGACGGGAAAAACAATATCCCAGCCAGCTGCGGGATGTTTTAAATTCCATCATTAAATTCTGTACAATCATTCTTTTCCCGGCTGGCATTTTATTGTTCTGCAAGCTGTTTTTCTATTCCGGGGTTGAGCTCAATACCGCCTTGCTCAATACGACAGCTTCAATGGTCGGCATGATTCCGGAAGGTCTGATTATTCTGACGTCGACCGCCCTGGCCACGGCCGCCGTCAAAATGGCCCGTAAAGCCGTTTTGATTCATGAACTCTACTGCATCGAAAATCTGGCCCGCGTTGATACGCTCTGTCTGGATAAGACGGGAACCATTACCAGCGGCAAGATGAATGTCGTCAAATACATTCCGCTCGATGGGCAGAGTGAAGAGCAGATGAAACAGGATCTGGCCAATGTGTTTGGCTCGTTAGAGGATGACAACATGACCGCGCAGGCCATACGCCGTTCGCTCTATCCGCTTTTGCCAACCGAAAAGTCGACGGTTCGATTTCCATTCTCTTCCACCTGGAAATCTTCTGGCGCTGTGTTTGGTGATACCACGCTGATTGTCGGTGCGTATTCCTTTATTTTTGAAAAAACGGATCCCAAAGTTTTAGCGCAGATTGAACAATATGCCGCGCAGGGACTGCGAGTTCTCGTTCTGGCCAAAACTGGCCCGATTGAAAAACTGGCGAGAGGCAATTACACCCTTTGCGGGCTGATTCTGATTGAAGATGAACTCCGCCCGGATGCAAAAGAGATTCTGGATTACTTCAAAACGCAGGATGTCGATCTGAAAATTATTTCCGGGGATATGGTGACCACCGTAGCTGCGATTGCGCATAAAGCCGGGGTTGATGGCAATGCGGTGGATATGTCCAAAGTGGCCGATGATCAGATCGGCGAAGTGGTGGCGCACAATTCGATTTTTGGCCGGGTATCGCCGACGCAGAAAATGTTAATGGTCAAGGCACTTCAAAAGCAGGGCCGCACCGTCGGGATGACGGGAGATGGCGTCAATGATGTCATGGCCTTAAAGCAGGCGGACTGCTCGATTGCGATGGGATCCGGCGCACAGGCTGCAATGGCTGTCGCTTCTCTGGTTTTGCTGCAGGATCAGTTTGCCGTGCTGCCGCAGATTGTTGCTGAAGGGCGTTGTGTCATCAATAATATTCAGCGAACGGCTTCCCTGTTTCTGGTCAAGACGATTTTCAGCTTCCTGCTGACAGTTCTGACAGTGATCTGGATGCAGGCTTACCCATTTGTTCCAATTCAGCTGACCTTTGTCTCCGCAATTGGAACTGGTATTCCAGCCTTCATTCTGACCTTTGAAAATGATATTTCCCGCCCGAAAAGCAACTTTCTGGTCAGCGTGCTCTCCCGGGCCATTCCGGGGGCTCTGACCATTTCGTGCGGAATTTCGATTTTGTACTGCATCGTGCAATATGGTCCAATGAATGTCAACCTGGAACAATACCAGACCATGTGCACCCTGCTTGCGGTGATCAATGCCATTGGGGTGCTGTACATGATCTGCCGGCCGCTTTCCTTTCTGCGGCTGCTGGTGCTTATTCTTTCGATCGCGATGGCCGTTGGCGGCATGTTGTTCTTTCCGACGATGTTCTTTTTGTATCAGTTAAGCTGGCAGGCCAATCTGCTGGTGTTTGCCATCGGGGCCGGCCAGGTTTACCTGCTTTACCAGCTGTGGCAGGTACACTGGTCGAAGTATCTTAACAGGCTTCCTCTGGTGGCCAAAGCAAATGCGGCTGCGCATCACAGCTGAGAGTTGCTACAGGGCAGTCAGTCGAATCTGATCCTGAATCTGGCTGCTGATATTCAATTCTGCCAAAATTCTACCCAATAAAAAACTCTGTCCGATGATTCTGGACAGAGTTTTTTATTGGTCTCAGTTTTTCCTTCCATACAAGAAAAGGCAGAGAAAATGCAGAGTTTAAAAGGAAGGACTAGCCTTCAACGCGTACGGATTTGATGACCTGTGGTTCTTTTGGCATATCACGGAAGTCAGTCTTGGTGCTGGCTACATGATCGACACCTTCCATACCGGAAGTGACTTTACCAAATGCTGCATACTGGCCATCGAGCCATGGAGAATCAGCATGCATGATGAAGAACTGGCTGCCAGCGGAGTTTGGATCCTGCGCTCTGGCCATAGACAGAACACCGCGAGTGTGCTTGAGATCGTTCTGGGCAAAGCCGTTTGCTTTGAATTCACCAGGAATGCTGTAACCAGGACCACCGGTACCATTGCCGGCTGGGTCGCCGCCCTGGATCATGAAGCCAGGAATAACACGGTGGAAGTTAAGTCCATCATAGAAGCCTTCGTTGGCAAGCTTTTCGAAGTTTTCAACTGTTTTTGGCGCTTTGTCAGGATACAGTTCGCCCTTGATGACGTCGCCATTGTCCATGGTGATTGTAAATGTTTTAGCCATTGGTTTTCCTCCAATCGACAAGAATCCTTGTCTTCCTTGTATTATTGTAGCGGGAAGACTTCAAGAGTGGTCAGATAAGAACCACTGGATTTTGAAAATGAAGTCTGCAGAAAACTGCCGTGCAGATTTCGGAAATCTGATCAGCCAGGCAGAAAAAATAAGAAGTTCAATCATACTTGCTGCTGAGAAAAAGGTTGATCATCAAAGGATCAAAAAGATCCATAGCTGAACTTAAAAAGGCCAAAAATAGAAGCAAGAATACAAGAATATAAGAATACAAGAGCACAAGAATATAAGAACGAGAAAAAACAGAGAATGGAGGAGCTGAATCATGAGTGTACGTGTCTATCTGTGCGCCCTTTCGGATCCAATTGCGGATCGAAGCCGCTATGAAAAACTGAAACCGGAATTTGAAAAACAGGGAATTGTCCTGGAACTCTCCCCACTGCTGGAAAAAGATTTGCCTGCCCCCACAAAAGCAGATGATTTCAATAAAGCATTGCGCAGCGGGCGTTACAACTGGATCCTGGATGTTTCCGGCGGCAATCTGGCCAATCTGGTGCTGCCCTATCTGGATTATGAGGCTTACCAGAGCGGATCGACTTACTATGCCGCATTCAGTGATGGGACCTGCATTGTCAATGCTCTGGCAGCAAGAGCCCATAAAAAGGCCATGCTTTTTCCAATCTGGAACCAGACCGACTTTGGCCAGACGATTTCACTGATCAAAACCCGTAAGATGCATCCGGTTATTGAGCCGATTGGCCAGGCCAATCCGATGCCCCGCCATGGCCGGGTATTTGGGGGTAATATCCGTTGCTTTTTAAAGCTGGCCGGAACGGATGGCTTTCCGAATCTGGCGGATGGGTATCTGCTTCTGGAATCATCGAGTGCAGACTGGAATGCGTTTCGCTCGATGAGTGCCCATCTGGCACAGATTGGGGCGCTGGACTCGCTTTGCGGAATCATCCTGGGGCGGTTCAATGTGCTCGAACGCCAGGCACAGGGACGGGAAAATGCGCTCCGACTGATGGCTGCATATCTGGATTCTTTACTGATTGATCCCGTAGATTTTTACAGAGCCGATGGAATTGGTCATATTGCCAATTCGCAGGGCATCTGGATCAGCGCCGGCAAGCCGCTGTTTGAGCAGGTTCAGAGTCAATCCGGAAAACCAGAGGCGCAAAGCGAAAGTACGTCGCAAACCCCTTTGGAAACACCAGGACCCGGTCCAGTTCAAAGACCGATCGGGGCCAGTCCTGCGCCTGCACCAAAACAGGCAGGCGACAGACATCGGATAAAATCCAATCCTGAAGTGAACAATATGACCGAAAATAACAGGGAAACATCAAAAAACAAGCCGCATTCTTATACAATTTCGACAGGAGATGTCTATATCACGCCATTTGCTCCCTCCAAGAAATAGGCAATGACGTGATCGGAGGCTGAAAAATATGAAACCTTTAAAAAATCCGTTCCGATTTACCAGTCTGCTGCGGCCGATGATCTATCTGTTTCTGTTTTCTCTGATCTATGGATTTGGAACCCTGACCCTGCTGGATCTGCCGGCTCCCTGGAATGACATCACCCGCACGCTGCTTCTGGCAGTGTTTGGGCTGGGACTGTATTTTGTATCTACCCTGATCTGGGGCAAAAAGCGCAAAACCTTAGCGTTGAAACGGACAGCCGAAGTCTTTGGACTGTGTCTGTTTCTGGCGGTGTTTACCACCGTGGTGATCTCGCCTTTATCCCTGCAGGGAGACAATGTAGTCTGGCTGATTGTTGGCGCTGTTCTGGGAACACTCTGTCTGTTGTTTGCCCTGCCGACCCTGATCCTGTTTTTCAGGGCAATTTATGATAGCATTGACTCGTTTGGTGAGCAGATCAAATTTGTCCGGCTGGCCTGGAAAGGGAAGTTCTGGTACATCCTGGATCTGTGGCTGATGTTGTTTGTTTTGATGTATGCCTGGGACAATTTCATGGGCGGACCGTTGTACAGCGGCGGTGGCTTTGATGCGCCATCGATTTTTACTACCCTGATGTATCTCAAAGAGCCGACGATCTACTTTGAAATGATCCTGCTGCTCTCGCAGGGGGCTGCTGGTGCATGGGAGCTGACAATGCTTGGTATTCTGGAATCCTTATTGATGGTATTTTTGGAATGCAATCTGATCGCAGCCATTGGTGAGGCTGGTCAGCAGATGTGGAATGAGTATCACTACAACAAACCAATTGAAAAGAATTCACCGGTCTCCAGACGATAATCTGATTTCTCTGAAAGACCCCAAGGCGCCATGGAAGAAATTCCTGGCGCTTTTCTATTCTCGCTTTCGTGGCTTCTCTTTATTTTCTGGGGTTCATTTTCATGGGTGCCAAGCGAAAGGGCAGCCCAATTGCCAATGGCAAAACGATCAGAGATAGGGGACAATGGTTAGAAAGCTGAAAGAAGAAAAAAGTGAAATAAGAGAAAGCTGAAAGAAGAAAAAAGTGAAATAAGAGAAAGCTGTAATCAGAAAGGAGAGTGTCTATGGCTGAAAGTAAAATTCCTCAGGAACTCAAGTCCCTCAAACTGACGCCTTCGCAAAGTCAGTTTCTGGCCGGACGGAAAGTTGATACCCTCAACCAGCTGCTCCATACCTACCCGCTTCGCTATACGCCCATCAAACCGTATAGCCAATGGGAAGATGGGGATGAGGTTCTCTTTGAAGGGGTTGTGATCCGTTCAAGCAGAGCCGTGCGCATTGCGCACAATCGGATGGTGACGAAAGTTGTGGTCTATGCGTGGGATCAGGAGCTGACAGTGTCGATCTTTTCATATGGCTATTCGCCGCAGATCCCCGTGGATAAGACTTTTACGGTCTGTGGGACCTATCATCGGCCAAACATGGTCAGCGCCAACTGGACCAGTACGGCCAAAGTGATTGAACCCGGCCAGGTGCTCTATCCCAACTACTCGCTGCCGCTGAAAACCAGACGCGACATGATGCTCAAAATCATGGACAAAGCCTTAAAGTATGTCGACGATCTGCCCGACCGCATTCCGCCCAGTCTGCGCACAAAGTACAAACTCCTTTCGCAGGCCGAAGCCTTAAAAGCCGTTCATCAGCCGATGAACGAAAGCCAGCTCTATCAGGGCGTGCGCTCTTTAAAATATGAAGAGTTTCTTTGTTTCCATTGCGCAAGACTCATGCAGTCAGTGCGCATTGAAAAAACACCAAAGCAGTTTGACCAGAGTCTGATCGATCAGAAGATTGCTGAACTGCCTTATACGCTCACCCCGGATCAGGCATCCAGCATTCAGGATATTCTCCAGGACCTGCGCTCGGATCAGGCCATGTATCGCCTTTTGCAGGGAGAAGTTGGATGCGGCAAGACGATGGTAGCAGCCATGGCTTTGTATGCGTGCAAGCTTTCCGGCCAACAGGCCGCGCTGCTTGCCCCAACTGAAATTCTGGCCCGCCAGCATGTGATTTCTTTACAGAAACTGGGGATTGAAGCCACGCTGTATTGCTCGTCGTTAAAGGCGGCTGAGAAGCGCAGAATTCGCAAAGGTCTTCAGGAAGGAAAGATTGATCTGATTGTTGGAACACACTCGCTTTTTCAGGAGGGCGTTGAATACTCCAACCTGGGCCTGGTCATTGCCGATGAGCAGCACCGTTTTGGAGTGCTCCAGCGAAGAGCCCTGATTGAAAAGGGCCATCAGGTGGATGTGCTGTTGATGAGTGCCACCCCGATTCCAAGAACCGCCGCTCACTTTCTGTATGGTGATATTGATCTGTCCGCTATCCGCACCATGCCGCCAGGGCGCAAACCGGTCATTACCCGCTACTATCGCTCGTCCAGCATGAAGCCGGTTTTGGGCCGGATTTTAGAGGGCATTCAGAAAGAAGGCCGGCAGGTGTATGTCGTCTGTCCGGCGATTGATGAAAACCCGGATGAGGGCATTACGGCGGCTACGTCGATTTATGAAGGCATGCGTTCGGTTTTAGGCCGGCAGATTTCCATTGATCTTCTTCATGGACGGATGAAACCGGAGCAGAAAGAAGAAATCATGGACCGCTTCAAGCGCAACGAAACGCAGATTCTGGTTTCAACGACGGTAATTGAAGTGGGCATTGATGTGGCCAATGCGACGATGATGGTGATCTATGATGCGCATCGCTTTGGCCTTTCGGCTTTGCATCAGCTGCGCGGGCGTTGTGCCAGAGGGCCGGTGCAGGGCGAATGTTATCTGCTTTCCAACACCCGCAATGCCCAGTCCGTCGATCGTCTCAAAAAAATGGAAACTCTCGATAATGGCTTCGATCTGGCCGCCTATGATCTGCAGCTGCGCGGGCCGGGGGATTTACTGGGGACCAGACAATCCGGCATCCCCGCGTTCATTCTGGGGGATGCCGGCAAGGATCTGGCAATGATGGACTGCTGCGAAAAAGATGCGGCCGAAATTCTCGAACATCCAGAAAACCCGGAACACCGGGCGATGATGCACTATCTGAAGCAAGTCTCGGAAAAAAGCATTGTCGATTAGCCGGGCGATTTCATCCGTCGGCCTGGAACTGTCTGTCGGGAATATAAGCGTTGTGAAGTTAAGCTCCAAAGTTAAAATGATTATTTCTGAGTGTGATTATTTCTTTTCTGTTCGTCTTTTCTGAACTCCTTTACACTGAAGTCAAAGAGCCCTGTAAAAAGAAATGAAAGAAGTGCAGGGAGGAAGAACAGAGGGATGGACGCATGGAGGGGACAGTGCTTAAACCAGGCTCAATCCATCTCAATCAAAAGGAAGAAGAGAAGAGAACCCGATGGAAAACAATCTGAACAGCCCGCGCGTGGTGGCGGTCGACATGGATGGTACGTTTGTTCACAGCGACAATACGTATGATCAGGAACGTTTTGGCAGAATTCTGAAACGGATGAAAAAGCAGAATGCAAAATTTGTCGTAGCCAGCGGCAACCAGTATTACCAGATCAGAGGCTTCTTTCCCGGAATCGATGAAAGTCTGGCTTTCGTGGCGGAAAATGGAGCGTTTGTCAAAGACGAAAAAGAGATGGTCTTTGCGGCGGATATGTCCCGGGTTGCAGTTGAGAAAACCGTGGAGATCTGCCTGGCCAATCCTGAAATCGACCTGATTTTATGCGGACTGAATTCGGCCTATTGTCAGAGAGACACAGTCAGTCAGGAATTTTTGGATTTTGCATCGATCTACTATCATCGCCTGATCTGGGTAGATGATCTCAAAGCCGTAGACGATCAGATTTTAAAAATTGCCCTGATGGTCCCTGAAGAACGGACGACAGAGTTTTGTACCCAGTTTGAACATGAACTCAAAGGCTTTGTCGAACCGACCGCAGGCGGTCATGGCAGCATTGATCTGATCATTCCAGGATGTCACAAAGCATCCGGCCTGAAACGTCTTTTCGAGCGCTGGCAGGTCGATCCAAAAGAGTGCGCCGCGTTTGGCGATGGGGGCAATGATATTGAAATGTTGACGTATTGCGGCCTGAGTTATGCGATGGCCAATGCTCCCGAAGAAGTGAAACAGGCTGCCTGTTATTCGTGTCCTTCCAACGAAGAAGATGGGGTGCTGGAAATTCTTGACCAGCTGTATCCAGAAATGGAGGAGTAGATCCAGAAGAGCAGCCAAAAAAGTCCGGATCCATCAGATGAATGGGTCCGGACTTTTTGCATGATCAGTTTACAGAATGGAAACTTTGATTAGAGATTTTCCTGAATGGCTTTGGCCAGGGCATCGAAATCAGGTTTTGGAATTTCATGGGTTTCAATGACCAGTGCA
>CAJTLE010000025.1 GCA_910577085.1 uncultured Allobaculum sp.
CTTCAATCATTTTGTACAAGGTGTGCCTGGCAACCCCGAGGTATTTGCAGGCTTGTGACGTCTTCATTCTCATGTATTTATAATAACACATCTATATTCATTATAGACTGTTTTTTCCTTAAAAACCCAATATAACCAACTGTTAAAATCCGTGCTGCCAGAGTTTGATCCTGTGTTGCCTGGTTGCGTTGGCTTATTACCACCGCCAGGCTTTACAGCACCCCCACTATTTCCGTCTGCCTCTTCAATGAAGGTCAGATCTGGTTCACTTGCAAGAACAGGTGTGATGGAGCTTCCGGCGTACAGCAGCGCCAGCCCCAGAGTCAAAGCATGATGTGTTTTCGTAAACAATTCCTTTCTTTGTGTTAAAATGACGCAATATTGTTGTGTTTATGAATTATAGCACGCGTTTAACAGCTCCGGTGAACAGTCAGAAAAGAGTCCCGAAAATACTGCTGTATCCATCAAAATCCATACCATTTCCCTCTTCACCAATAAAAGAAGTCCATTCGAAAAGCTGACAAATCTGAAAAGCCGGCAAGTCTGAAATGTCGGTCAATTTGAGAAGCCGACAAAAAACGGGATTCTCTAACAGAAAGAACCCCGTAATGTTTTCAAAATTCAAATTTCTGGTGATGAACGATCAGCGATTGATTGATCTTGCCATGCGAGTATACGTATGACGTTTTCCACGGATCGCGATGCTGTAGGTCATCAGGTTTTCTGGATCCATACCACCTACGCCGGCATCACCGATATGGTGCAGATCGGTTCCCGTCATCTTGCACATCAGCGCGATCTGTTCAATGGTTGCTGGCGAAGCCCCTTCCTGAGAAGTACCGATGGCCGTTAAAGACAGTTTGCCCTGCTCATGGATGAGATCGACCATTTCTTTGACAAAACCGAAAGTGACACCCGGAACTGTACCTGGTGCTGGCAGTAAAATGACATCTGCCCCAGCATCCGCGAATGCTTGGATTTGCTCTTTGTTAATGATGTGGTTTCCAGCTTCTGATTTAGATCCAGCCGCATGCATTTTCCCAGCCATTAAGATGAGATCATCGCCAACGGCTTCATGCATTTCTTTTAAGGATTCAATGATCGCCGCATTATCGACACCGGTTCCTGGATTTCCGGTCAGCAGGATAAAGTCAAAGCCGAGTTCTTTGGCCTTCAGAGCATTTTCGATCGTTGCCTGGCGGCCTTTTGGCATTTCGAATTGTTCACTGATCATTTCTGACTGCCCAACCGGTTCCAGGTTCACTCCCACCAGGCGGCCGGTATAGTTTTTGAGGGTATGAATGACATCCTCAGGGGCTGCATCAATGCCAGCCACATGCGGATGCTCACAGTCAAATGCATTCAACAAGAGCAAGTCCGCACCAAATGCGGCTGCAACTTCGGCATCGCTGAGTGGTGCAAGGAGCTGTGAGTCATGGAACAGGGATAACTCCTGAACCAGAACTCTTCCCTCACTGGCTTCCATTGCCGTGAGTTTTTCCTGCTTGTTCATTTTCTTTAAATCAGATGTGTCGCAGTTTAAAAGTCTTTTCATTTTCAGTTCTCTCCTGATCAAATCTGTTCAAAGTCAAAATAAGTCCTTCATTTTGGTCTTTGAATGGTTGTAAAGCTGATTTTCTTACAGGATTACCATACTCCAAAACGAGCGTCAGACTCGGGAGTTTTTGTTCCCCTTGCAAGGAAATGCTTTATTTTCTTCTGGAACTACTCCTGATCTTATAAAACTTGACTGCTGGAAAAACCAAAAAGCCTCCAATCGTTTGATCGGAGGCAGGTTGGTTGCGACTGTAATGTAGGCGAATGTTACGATTCGATCCGGCTTTGATCTTGATTAGAATCCAAATACAACAGCATCGTTAGCGGTGTATGGGAAGCTGGTGAAATTATAGGCGTATCCGGATCCATTGACTGGTTCGTAGTGGACCATGCGATTTGTCGTGTCGGTAATACAAGTCTGGAAGACGATACCATTGTTGGCGCGGCATCTTGCGATTTCTTCGGTGGAAACACTGTCGTTGGCAACCCAGGTGTCTGTCATCTGGTAAAGCTGACCATCAACTTCGACGAACTGTGGCATGGTTGCGATCTTATCGCCATTGGCCATACCGGAATGAGCGATGAACCATCCATCTGCCTAGATCCCGATCGATCCATCTGCTGGAGCAGATCCTGCACCCCATGCTGGGACGTAATTGATATGCCATACATTATCCTGAGCAGCTGGCTGTGGAGTAACAGCGGTTGGAGCTGGTGCATAGTCAGGTTCAACTTCGTCAAATGGAACAAATTCAGTCTGCGCTGTTTCCACTGGAGCTGGTGTCTGGACTGGAGGTTCAGCTGGCGTTTCAACTGGCGCCGGTGTTTCGACAGGCGCTTCTGTCTGAACTTGTTCCTCAGTCGGCGTTTCTACCGGTGCGGTTGTTTCTTCTGGAGCATGTTCCGCAGCTGGTGTTTCTTCCCGGCTGGCCTGCGCTTCGATCGCGGCTTGGTCTGGCTGTTCTGGTGTTTCGACGTCGGATTTTAAAACTTTCTTGTCAGAGGCAACGACTGCCACTTTGTTTTCACTGGTGTAGGCATGGCCGGCAACGGTTGGTTCATTGGATTTCATTACCGCGATTCCGATGATGGCAGCTACCGAGCAGCTGGCCGCCAATGCAGCAAGTCTGAGTGTTTTTGTTCCTTTACTTGATTTTAATGTTGTAGTTTCTGTTGTGCGTTTCATGATTTATTCCCCTTGATGCTCTGTCCGGCATCTATTTTCTCTTATCGCTTATAAAGAAGAAATGAAGGCTATCTTTATGTTTGAAGTCTGTTTCTTTATTTCTCCTTAACTCTGTCTTTATTCTATCCTTATGTCTCATCTTTGTCCATCAAATTTCAAGTATTTTTATACATTTTATAATTCCTATAAATTTAGAACAATCATCATCTGATACAGTTTGACTAATCGTACATATATGATGATGTTTCTATATTTGTGCTGTCGTTTCATCTCATTCATTTTATATTCAGTTTTGATCAGATGATAATTCTGTCTTATTTAAAGAAATTACGAAATCAGGACCAGAAATAGTGTAATGTTTTCGAGTGTTTTTCTTCTTCTCCATATAAAGCCTGCATAAATTTAATAAAGATTCTTCATCCCTGATATTAATTTTCTATTTATCTATATTTATATTTTCAATATCGTATATGATCATGACTTCATTGTCTTATATGTACGATAAATACATGATCACTCTCTCTTTTCAGCAGATTCTCACTACATTTCTTTATGATTCTTTATGTCTGGATAAGCACATCTCCCCTTTACAGCCCTTCGTTAATTCTTATCGGAATTAAGAACCGTTTCTCGATTTCTTTCTGGCGCTGTTCCAGGCTTTTTCTTCTCACTCTCATCCGGTTGGCTCCTGGAACGTGGCTTACAAACGGGGCTTACATAGGACAGAGCACGAAAACGGAACATGAAACAGAAGAACAGACCACCAAAACGCAAAAAGGCCAGGATTGTCTTCTTCCAGGTGGAATCAGGCAATTCTGGCGGAATGGTGATTTTGAATCTCTGACATTCGATTATGGCTTTAGATTCTGGTTTCAGATTGTGGCTTTGGTTCGGATTTTGGTGTCCAGCTTCAGGGCCAGTCAAGTAGCTGAAGATTGAACGGCAGCTTTAGGTACGAAAAAAGGTGCCGGACAGTCGGGCTGTCTGACACCTCGGAAATCAAATGTTGAATCTGAATGGACTGGATCCAGATTGTTTGCGATCATTTCTGAGCCGAATCAGCTTCTACGGCTTCTGTTCCCTTTTCTGGTTCAGATGCTGAATCTGGTTTGGAACTTTCGGCTTTAGCTTTTTCTTTGGCCTCATCCTGACCAAGAACTTTCAGGATTGCTGTGCAGATTTCATCAAAGCCGGTCTTTTCCGTCGAAGAGATCGGATAGACAAACTTCAGTGGAATCTTCAGGTCGCGAGAAATCGTTTTTAGGGCTGCTAACCGTTTGGTCTTTGGCACTTTATCGATCTTCGTTGCCCCGACAATGACCTGGCGGCCGGTCTGCTTGAAGTAGTCGATCATATCCAGGTCATCCGCACTTGGTGCATGGCGGGCATCCACCAGCGAGACAACGCAGACGATGTTTTCGCGTTCCCCGAAGTATTCGTCCATCATCTGGCCAAGCTTCTGCAGCTGGTTTTTGGACAGTTTGGCATAGCCATAGCCTGGAACATCGACTAACACCCAGGTGTTATCGATCTTAAAGAAGTTCAGCAGCTGGGTTTTACCCGGTGTGCTGCCGACGTAGGCAAGTTTTTTGCGGTTAGTCAGTGCGTTGATAAACGAACTTTTTCCCACGTTGGAACGGCCAACGACGACAACTTCTGGTAAATCGGATTCGGGCCAGGAGTCTTTACCGCTCGAAGAGACGATAAAGGCGGCATCATGGTGAATCATGCGTCTGCCTCTTTAGACTTCTCTTTCGTTTCTGGCTCGTCTTTTTCTTCGATCGGAGTCAGCGGGCTGACTAAAGCGTGGGCAAGAACTTCATCGACTTTGGAAACTGGAATGAAGTTGACGGCATCTTTGACTTCCTGAGGGATTTCATCAAGGTCTTTGACATTTCCCTTTGGAATGATGATGGTCGTAATACCCGAACGGTAAGCGGCTAAGGATTTCTCCTTCAGACCACCGATTGGCAGAACGTTTCCGCGCAGGGTAACTTCACCTGTCATGGCCAGGTTTGCCTTAACAGGAATACCTGTTAACAGCGAAGTCAGAGCGGTTGTCATCGTAATACCGGCCGATGGACCATCTTTTGGAATGGCACCTTCTGGAACATGCAGATGGATATCCGTTTTGCCGAAGACTTTCTTGGAGATGCCATAGCGGTTGGCGTTGGCATGGATGTAGTCTAAGGCAATGGAAGCAGATTCTTTCATGACATCACCCAGCTGACCGGTTAAAGTCAGAGCGCCTTTGCCATCAAATTTATTGGCTTCAATCTGTAAGATATCGCCGCCAAAGGAAGTGTAGGCCAGACCCGTAACGGTACCCACCTGATCTTCCATTTCTTTTTTACCGTAGTCGACTTTTTCATTGCCTAACCATTCTTTGATCAGATCTTTGTCGATGACGATCTTTTCTTTCTTGTCTTTGAGAATGGCAAGAACCGTCTTACGGGCAAGGGATGCGATCGTACGTTCAAGCTGACGGACACCGGCTTCACGAGTGTAGTAGCGAATCAGATACAGAATCATGTCATCTGGAATGATCAGCTGTTCTGGAGTCAGACCGTTTTCCTTGAGCTGTTTTGGGATCAGGTGGTCTTTAGCAATGTGGATTTTTTCCACGTCGGTATAGGACGAAAGTTCAATGATCTCCAGACGGTCACGCAGAGCAGCTGGAATGTTTTCCAGATAGTTTGCGGTGGCGATAAAGAGAACTTTGGACAGGTCGTAAGGTTCTTCAATGTAGTGGTCGGAGAAGAATGCGTTCTGTTCCGGGTCGAGAACTTCGAGCATGGCTGCCGATGGGTCACCCTTGATATCCGAAGCCATCTTATCGATTTCATCGATCAGGAAGACTGGGTTGATGACTTTAGCTTTCTTCATGCCCTGAATCAGACGACCAGGCAGAGCGCCTAAGTAAGTCCGACGATGACCGCGGATTTCGGCTTCATCGCGTACGCCGCCAAGGGACATCTTGACAAAATGACGGTCAAGGGCACGGGCAATGGATTTCGCCAGCGAGGTTTTACCAACACCAGGAGGGCCGGCAAGGCAGATAATTGGAGCTTTTAAAGAGTTGGTATTCTGTTTTACCGCAAGGTATTCCAGAATACGTTCTTTGACTTTTTCCAGACCGAAGTGGTCTTCTTCGAGGACTTCTTTAACCTTTTCCAGGTCTTCGTTATCATCGGTATGCTGCCACCAGGGCAGATCCATCAGCCAGTCAATGTAGGTTTTGATGGTTCCGGTCTCACCGCTGGCAACAGGCAGATTTTCATAACGAGTCAGTTCTTCAAGAACTTTGGCTTTAATGGCTTCCGGGTAAGGATTTTCAGCCAGACGTTTGCGGATCTGGTCGCCTTCTTTACCAGGCTGTGAGCCATCGTTGAGCTGTTCCTGGAGGGCACTGATCTTTTCACGCAGATAGAAATCTTTCTGGTTCTGGTCAATGCGGTCTTTAACGGTCTCGTTGATTCGTTTTTCAACTTCAGTCAGCTGCTTTTCTTTTTCAATGTCTTCAAGCAGCATTGTCAGACGATCGTTAATACCAGATGTTTCCAGGTACTGCTGCTTACGTTCGATTGGCAGCGAGAACAGCTGGACTGCTTTATCCGTCAGAGCATCCGGCTGAATACCCTTGGTCAGTTCCATCATCAGATCTTTGGACATGAATTTTTCGCCTGGACGCATGTTTTCAAAGGCCTGTGCGACCATGCGCACCAGAACGGATTCTTCCATTTCATTCTGACGCTGACTTGGCATCATCGTTACCTGACAGAGTTCAGACAGGTTTCCTTCTTCAAAAGAATCGAGTTTTACACGTTCAATTCCTCTGAATTTGATGCGCAGGAATTTTTCAAAGCGGCGGATGTGGCGGATTTCGCACAGTACTCCGACTTTATAAATATCGTCTTCACCTGGATTGTCTGCATTCATGTTCGACTGCGTGAACATGCAGATCCGGTCGTTATAGTTATCCTGAGCATTTTCGATGGCTTTCAGGCTGTTGGCCCGGCCGACATCAATAACAAGTTCCTGGCCCGGGAAAACAATGACGCCCCGGGTGCAGATAATGGGATACGTTTTCGAATTCATCTATATCTCCCGTTTCTAATTTCGAAAAAAGACGCTAGTATCAGCGTCTTTTTTTGTCTTCTTATAGTGTATTCTGTTTTACTAAAATCTGTTGGAATTTAGCCTTGACTTTAATGACTACTGAGCGTCAACCATTGCTTCAGTTGCTTTGTCTAACAGAAGAGTGTGTTTCCATTTTTTCAGATCAACACGGCTCTTGAGTGTTTCAACTGGCATGTTGGCTTTTTCAGCGTATTCAGCGATTTCTTTATCGAGTTCTTCGTCGCTTACGCTTAAGTTTTCAGCTTTAGCGATGGCTTCAAGCACGAGAGTGTTGAAGACGCGAGTTTCAGCTTCACCTTTCAGGTTTTCACGCAGGTTGTCGACTGTCTGACCGATGAATTTCAGATACTGGTCAAGAGTCAGACCGCTCTGACGCATGTTGTCGTTCAGTTCACGAATCAGAGCATCAACTTCGTCGTTGATCATCACTTCTGGAATGTCAACTTCTGCATTGCCGCGGATTGCTGCAAACAGAGCTGTCATGTATTCGTCATCAGCCTGAGCCTGTGCGTTGTTTGTCATGTTTGTCTTGATGGTTTCGCGCAGCTGATCCATGGATTCCATGTTAGGAATGTCTTTCTGGTTTTTAGCGAAATCATCATTGAGTTCTGGTAATACGACATGGTAAATGTCATGAGCAGTTACGTGGAAAACAGCTTTTTTGCCTGCCAGTTCAGCTGCCTGGTAATCTTCTGGGAAAGTTACTTCGATGTCTTTGGATTCGCCAGATTTCATGCCAACTAAGCCTTCTTCAAAGCCAGGGATGAATTCGTGGTTGCCGATCACTACGCTGACATTGTTAGCAGTTCCGCCTGGGAATGCTTCGCCATCAACGGTTCCAACGAAGTCGATTTCAACGGAGTCGCCTTCTTTAGCTTCTTCGCCATCTTCAGCAGCGACCATTTCAGCGTCTTTTTTAGCGATGGATTTTACTGCGTTTTCAACATCTTCATCGGAAATTTCTACAGTTTTCTTTTCGATGCCGAGGTTTTTCCATTCACCGAGTTTTGCTTCTGGAGCAACAGGGACGATGAAAATCAGTTCCAGAGTTCCGTCTTCGTTTTTCTTGAAATCAAGAGTAGGTCTGTCGATTGGTTCAACATCGTATTCGTCAAGCATGCTGTTGAGAGCTGCCTGAGAAAGTTCTTCAGCTGCCATGGAAGTGATACCGTCAGCGCCGAAGTATTTTTTAACTACCTGTGTAGGTACTTTTCCTTTACGGAAACCTTTCAGGTTCATATGAGCTGCTGCTTTATTGATGGCCTTTTTTTCGGCTTTTGCAGTAGCCTCAGCATCAACAACAGTTGTTAAAGTAACAGTGTTGTTGTCATTTTTTGTGAATTGAGTACTCATGGTCATTCTCCTCGCTTTTCAATCTTTAATGGATAGAGCTGGATCTGTTCGAGATTGTGGTCTCTGGCAAATGCCTTCCAGCCAGCCTCGTCTTTCATGGACATGTAGACCAGGCGGACAATCGAAGCGGCCAGTGATCTGGGATCAACTTCTTCAAAGCTTAACGGAAGGGTTTCAAGCACTTCCTGCTCGAGCAGCTGTCCGGCAAAGTCTTCGCTCAATACGAAGCTGCCACCCAGCCAGTCTTCAAACAGCTTACGCACCTGAACAAGGGTTGGATCCTTGTAATCAGGGGTAATCAGCGACGGAACAAATTCAAAATCCAGTCCGTCTTTGGATATCGAAAACGGCTCTTCAATCCGCTGACGGATCAGTTCCCGGATCAATTCTCCTTTAAACTCATCGAGCAGCATTGGATCGTTAAGCAGCTTCTGGACCTGGTCGTGATAGTTGCGCAGATTCAGGGTCTGAAGGACAGCGACAGCTTTTTCTTTCGCTGCCGGAGATCCATTTATCAGGGAGTCCAGACGCATCGCGCTGTCTGGCACAGACTGCGGCTGGTCAGACTCAATCTCCTTGCGAAGCTCTTCCAGTCTTGCAGCGATCTCTTCAGGCACATACGGAACTGCAAGTTCCTGTTCAATCACAGCCAGAGCCAGCGGGGCTTTTCCAGCTCGCATTAACGCTTGTATATTGTCAAAAACGCTTTGATAAAAGGAATTCATAAAATCCTCCAAGCTTTCGAAATTATACATAATCCGCCTGAAGTTGGCAACAGACGGACGGTTTTCAAACCTTATCTATTGTAACAGAGTCTGGGCCGTTCCGCCGTTTTTAGTTCTTCTACAAGAAGCAGATTTCACTTTATTGAAAGCAAATCTATTTATCGGCTGATTTTTGCCCGCATCTTTGTCTTCTCCCTGGACGACCTTTGGGGCTTATGCCTTTTTCTGTTGACAGTATGGATTTTTCATGGCTTTGAAACATCGAAAATAGATGAAATTACATCACTTAAAGATACTGGATTTCTGTTTTTGAAACCTCTGTCTTTCGCTGCCCTGTTTTGCTCAGGCCGCCATCAGCCGCCTGTCATTCCCCCATAAAATTAAAATGATGAGAATACACCGATTCCCCCTGATTTCTGAAGGGATCCTGCATGAACAGTCAGTCATTTTCTCTGATTTATCTCTCTTTTGCGTTTTGTTTCCTCTTTTTTGAGTCAAATCAGACTCGAAAGACGTGCTTCAGTTAATCGGGTGAAAGGTGAATAGGATAAAATAGACATACAAAAAGGAAGATGATAACCATGTACAATATTGAATTTCCTGAAAAAAATCTTGCGGTTGTAACCTTTACAATCGATAAAGCAGAATTTGATGCTGATCTCGAAGCCGCTAAAAAAGCAATCGGCGATGACGATGTAAACAAAATCCGTGAGTTTGCAATCTCCACCGAAGCTGGAAAAGTCCTTGCTCAGGCTGTCAAAGAACATAACCTGCGCCTGGCTACTGAACCTTCGTTAGTCTCTGACGTAAATCCAGACGGATCTGTCACTGTTACTCTGAACATTGTTCTGGTTCCAGAAGTTGAACTGCCTGCTTATACAGGACTGAACTTCGAACGTGAACCAATCACTGTTACTGACGAAGAAATCATGCAGGAAGTCCTCCAGCGGATCTCCTCAACAAGACTCTGGAAAGAATTACCAGCTGATGCGGAAGCAAAAGTCGGCGACCAGGTTCTGATCGATTTCGTCGGTGAGAAAGATGGTGTTCCATTTGAAGGCGGATCTGCCAAGGCATTCCCACTGGTTCTCGGTTCCGGACAGTTCATTCCAGGATTTGAAGATCAGCTGCTTGGTGCAAAAGCCGGTGACGAAAGAGAAGTAAACGTAAGCTTCCCAGAAGATTATTTTGAAAAATCTCTGGCCGGTGCTCCAGTTACCTTCAAAGTTAAAATCTTAAAAGTTGAAGAACCTGTAAAACCTGAACTGACTGATGAATTCATCGCTCAGATGAAACTGGATGGTGTTAAGACCGTCGATGAACTGAGAGCGAAAGCGCAGAGCGATCTGTTCGAAATGCGTACTCAGGAATTCGAAAACCATCTGGCTTACGATATCCTCAACCGCATCACTGAAGGTGCAAAAATGGATATTCCTCAGGCCATGATCGACTCCCAGGTAGCACAGCACATGGCGCAGTACGAAAATCAGGTTGGTCAGTATGGCATGTCTCTTGCTGACTTCCTCAAAGCCAGCCACCAGACCATGGATGAATTTAAAGCCAAAGTTTATCCTGAAGCTGAGCAGGAACTCCGTGCCGCTCTTGTTCTGGAAGCTATCGCAGCCAAAGAAGAAATCGCTGCTGACGACGAAGATCTGAAACACGAATACGAACTTCTGTCTACTGTTTACAACTTCCCTGTTGAGCAGCTCAAAATGATCATCCCAGAACAGGCAGTTGCAGCTCAGATCAGCCAGAGAAAGACTTTAGACTTCTTAAAAGACAACAACGTTAAGAAATAAGCTTTCGTCTCGAATTTTCAGGACTGAATCTGCTTACGAAGCAAAATCAAAGGACGATACCCATCTTCATACGAAGATCGATATCGTCCTTTTTTGGTTCTCTAATAAGCGAAGCAAATCATTTAAGGTCATTTATAAGCGATGTGAATCACTTGCGGTTGTTTTATTGCTCCTGTTTTGAAATAAGAACGGGTTCAGGTTCGGCATTCGACGGATTGGAAACCTTAAAGGTGACAGAAGGCTGCAAAGTCCATCTTGCCTTCAGACGGCGATTATTGATAGAACCCTTGCGGACCATCAGATGCTGGTTACCGCGTTCATCAAACCAGCCTTCAAAATCAAAGCCTTCTTTCTGGGCTTTGGGAAGCAGAAAAGTCGGTGTCAGGCAGGTAAAGCTCTGGATGGGATCATCCACAAAAGCCCCTTCGTCCAGATCGTAGCGGACTTCAAAGGACGTCAGCCGCCACTTGGCATAGAGCGTGCAGGAGTGTAAAAAGTCATGATCAGGCAGACAGCGATGTTTAAGATTTTCATCCAGGTACCAGCCATCAAAGCTGTACCCAATTCGCAGCGGATTGGGCAGAGTTTTCAGCCGGCCATCCAGTCCGACATTCTGGTCTTTCATTCTTGCTCCGCCATTGGTATCGAAGTGAACGATCACCGGATCCTGGAACTTGCCGACCAGATGAATCGGCTGACGGATGCCATCCGGTAAGTAATCTACCCGCTTTCCATCCAGAAACCAACCGACAAATTGTCTGTCTTTGGCCTGAGCAGGATAGAGCTTGACGATTCCGGATTCCGGATCGCCTTCATGCGGGTTATATTGAGAATTCACGCCTTCTTCGAGTTCATAATAAATCGGGAATTTCTGGGCAGTCCATTTTGGATACAGTTCGATATTTCCCGGAAGCAGGCCGCCCGGATTGAGTTTGCGTGTCAGATTTTCATCGACATACCAGCCTTCAAACTGATAGCCGGTTCGATCTTTTTCCATGTCCATTCCCCTTTCTTTCGTGGTCAGTCATCGATTGAAGTCATGCCTGGTGCGCATGGCTCTGTTCGTTTCATTTTACGGGTCGTATCCATAATTTAACAAGATAATCCGTTATTATTTCACAAATTCAGCCTGATTCAGATGAGATTCTCTTCATTGTGCGGATAAAAAGCGGCCCGAAATTTCATAAACGGAAAGAATTGACTTTTGATCCTCTCTCATTCAAAATGATGAAGAATCAATCCAGATACTGATCAAATTGAATCTAGTTCTTTTTGAAGTTCAATCCAACTGGAATGCAGGACAATCCTTGCATGCAGGAAATGGGTTCACCTTTTCAAAAAGTAGAGAATCTTTTCAAGCTTAGACTTGTATCTTTTTCGATTCAGTGTTAATATTCTCTTGCTGTCCTGGTAGCTCAGTTGGATAGAGCATGCGCCTTCTAAGCGCACGGTCGGGTGTTCGAATCATCTCCAGGACGCCATTTTTTTTGCACTTTTCGCGGGTTCTCTATGAAGAGGATCCGCTTTTTCTTTATTTTTTGCTTATGGCTGGATTGACTACCTGCTGGAAACAGATCCCGATTGAACGCGATCCTTTGAAAAAATGAAACAGCGGTGCCTTCTCTAAAGAGCTAAGCACCGCTGTTTTGCAGATTCATTGTTGTTCATGACCGTTCATTCCAGATGGAACAAAAGCCATCGGCTACAGTTTCTTGAAACATGAAGTCTGTTTTTGAATGATTCGTTTCTTGACGGGGATGATCAGTTCAGACCTTTGGAAGAAAGTCTAGCGAAACCAGAGGCCTTTCTTTTTCTTGACGGTCTCAAAGGGCCAGTCTTCGGCATGAATGATTTTGGCACTGACTTTACCATCCTCAATCGTCACAACTGCATAGGCTGGGGATTTGCCATCTCTTGGCCAGGTCATGCTTCCAGGGTTGATCAGCCAGACTCCTTTTTCTTCTTTGGCCATTGGTACGTGCGTATGACCAAAGATGGCTACGCTGCAGCCATTTTCTTTGGCCGCGCGGATGAGTTGTTCTTCGCGGTTATGATAACCAAAACGATGCGAGTGGCAGACATAAATGCGGACGCCCGCAATGTTTAAAATCCGCTGGGATGGCATTGTGTAATCCCAGTCGTTGTTGCCGCGCACAAAGACCCAGCGTCGATAATTCGTAGCATCATCTTCCAGGTCCCCACAATGGATAAAGACATCAGCTGTTGGGTAGGCTTCTTCTAATTTTCTCAGGACGTCATTGCGGCCATGGGTATCACTGGCCACGATTAATTGTGCTTTCATGCTTGCTTCACTCCCCTGCATCGTATTCTTCTAATGATTCTTTACGGCTGGCCATAGCCATCGCATTTTCCTTGGTGACATAACGGATCACAAAGGGCTGAAATGGAACACCAGTCTGTTGTTCTTTGGCTTCCGGATAGCGGAAAATCCAGCCGTATTGGGCGGCATGGTTTTTCAGCCAGTCCCACGCCTGACGCTGTGAATCGCTTAATGCCTGGTTGGCCGCATTGAAATCCAGACCATTTCCTTTGGATAAAGCCTGATTCCAGGCATCAAATCCATCGAGGTAGAGCGTCAGTCCTAACTGTTCTTCTCGGCTTCCATAGGGCGCCATTGGATAACTGGAATAATCCGTCATCTTATTCTGGAGTTCATACGGAACAAATCCGGAGATGGCTTTCAGTTCCACGCCATCTGCAGCCGCAGCGGCTTTCATCTGTTTCCAACTGCTGGCTGCCTGTGCGCGCAGGGAGATATTTTCTTCTGCCGCTGCTAAATCGGCTGGTCCCCATGTATACAAAGTCGTTTCCGGGTCAAGCACATAGGTAAAGGAGTTGGGATTGGAGGCCAGCGGCATCGAAACTCCCGATTCCAGATAGGCAATCAGATTGGAATAAGGCATCCACGAAAGCACTTGTCTGAGCGCATCGAGCGTAAACTGGTCACGATATGTATTAACAAACTGGACAATGAAGGCCGGATCCGCTGTCTGGGTGGAGGCCGCCGTGTCATAGTACAGTGAGTTATTCAAATTAAATCCCTCAACATCCAGGTAAGGCAGGACTTGTTCGGGCTTGAGCTGGTTGTTGATCATTGTATTGATCTGCTCATTGTCCAGCCGCGCCGCCAGTTCTTCTCGCTGTAATGTTGTTCCATACGGATATCGGGAAAGCGGGTCAGATTCATTTTGCATATATAAAAACGTCCCGGCAATAAAGCAGACCATACAGGCAAACACAAACATTCTGGTTGCCAGCACCTTCCCTGGCAGTTTCTCTTTACTCATGGCACCCCTCCTTTCTGTCGGCGGCAAAAAAGCCTCCAGATTGTCTATTGATATGGTTCATCTTTCATTCTGTTCATTTCTATCCGATTCTGATCAATCTTTCCGATCAGAAACTTTAAGGCTGTCCTTAAGATTTTGTTGATTCCAGAGCATCTAGTTCAAGCAGACTTTCATCCATCAAGCTGTCTTCAAGAGCATCCTGATCGATCAGTCCGTCTTCAATTTCATCCTGATCCATCAGATCCTCCTCAACAAACTCCCCATCAAAAGAACCATCCACTTCTTCCTGTGCCTCTTCGACAATGGCTTCTGTCTGTAAAGCCAGATCTTCACGCTGATCTTGGTTTTCATGCAGACGGGTATACAGCAGGGCGGCAACTTTTTCAGGAACCACCTGGGCGAGTTCTTCTTTCGTGGCGGCTTTCATTTTCTTCAGAGATGGAAAGCGGGCCTGAATCTGTTTTTTTCTGGCCGGACCGATACCCGGAATATCATCAAGAATGGACTTGGTCATGCCTTTGGAACGCAGTTTTTTATGGTAGGTGATCGCAAAGCGGTGGACCTCATCCTGCATTCGGGTCAACAAGAAAAATAAGGGATCTGTCTTATCGAGTTCAATCTCGTTGAGATTTTCATCAAGCAAAGCTCTGGTCGTATGTTTATCATCCTTGACCAGACCAGCAATCGTTAAGTTTAATCCAAGCTCATCCCTTATGCTTTGCGCAGCATGAATCTGACCGGCGCCGCCATCGACTAAAAGCAGATCCGGCATCGGTTTGTCTTCTTTGGCCAGTCTGGCATACCGGCGGCGAATGACTTCTTTCATGGAGTCGGTATCGGAAATATATTCACCTAACTGATACTTACGGTAGCTGGATTTATCCGGCTTTCCATCTTTAAAGACTACCAGACCAGAAACGTTATAGGCACCAGAGATGTGCGAGTTATCAAATATTTCCACCGTATGAACCGGTTTCTTAAAAATCTGGGACAGATGACGCGTTGCGCCTTCCAGTTCACGGTCCTTGGCATAGATCAGCTGGAATTTCTGATCATGGGCTTCCTTGGCATTGGCATGAACCAGATCAATCAGTTTCTTGCGATCTCCGCGCTGTGGAATCGTGATTTTTGTCTGCAAAGCTTCTTCCAGAATTTTGGTATTGGTGCCTGCAGGAACATAAATCTGTTTTGGCACCGTGTTGGTCTGGTAGTACTGCAGGATATACGCCAAAAAGGCATCTTCACTTTCTTCATACACGGGCGAGATCGACATGTTGCGTTCGAGCAGTTTTCCCTGGCGCACGAAGAATCCCTGAATAGACAGATAGCCTTTGTCTTCATACCAGCCAAACGCATCAAAGGAATCGCGCACGGAAAAGTCGATCGTCTGTTTTTCCTGAACGTAGTCAATGGAACGAATCTGTTCGAGCAGTTCCTGCGCCCGTTCAAACTGCAGATCCTGAGCGGCAGCCTGCATTTTTTCGGTCAGTTCCCCTTTGACTTCATCGGTATAGCCCTTCAAAAAGCGAATGACTTTTTCCCGGTTTTTCAATGCTTCCTGTTCATCAATCTTCTGGAAGCAGAATCCCATGCACTGATGCATGTGGTAGTACAGACAGGCACTCTTGCCCATCGTCTTACATTTGCGGATTGGAAAAAGCTGGTTGATCAGTTTGACCATGTCATACGCATATGTTGAAACCGGATAGGGACCAAAGTAGTCGTTTTTGCGATTCACGACCTTGCGGGTAATGCGCACGGTAAAGTCCGGCCCTTTGGTGACTTCAATGTATGGATACATCTTGTCATCCATGAACATAATGTTAAATGGCGGCCGGTGCCGTTTAATCAGGTTAATCTCGAGAAGCAGAGCTTCTTTTTCGGTACTGGTCTGAATGAATTCAAAATCCTGAATCCGGGCGACCAGTTTGGTCGTTTTGTTATT
Organism: uncultured Allobaculum sp.; assembly: GCA_910577085.1. GTDB lineage: Bacteria > Bacillota_I > Bacilli_A > Erysipelotrichales > Erysipelotrichaceae > Allobaculum. The sequence continues at coordinate 16,017 of CAJTLE010000025.1, forward strand.
GTGGACACCATGGAAGTAGGAACGGACTCGATTTTTCAGAATCTTGGCTTTGCCGACATAGAGAATGTCTCCGTTCTCATCTTTCATGATGTAACAGCCAGGCTTATCTGGTAAAAGCGCCAGCTTTTTTGCGATGTGATCCGTTAATGGCATTTTTTCTCTTCGGGGTTGATTGGCTTCTTCCCCGTTCCGCTCCTTTCTGGTGATTCATTTTTTCGGATGATTCTTTTTATTTGTTCATCCGGCAGAAAATCTACTTCAGTTCGACCAGCGTCGCACCCAGGCCGCCATCACTTGGACCGCCGGCACTGAGATTTTTCACATTTGGATGTTTGCGCAGATCTTCCCAGACGGCCTTGCGCAAAGCACCGGTCCCCATTCCATGAATGATCCGGACGTTTTTGACGTTATGATAAACCGCCTGATCAATATAATGATCGAGCGTGCGGATACCTTCTTCAACCCGCATGCCGATCAGATTGAGTTCCATCGGGAACGCTTTAAAAGAGCGTTCCGGGCGGGCTTTGGTCGCTGTCACTTTTTCGACTTTTGGCCGTTTCATTAAAACCAGCTGATCAACAGAGACATTCACACGGCGGCCATTGACCACAACCACCGCTTTGCCCTTGCGCACAGACTGGACTTCCCCATGGTTGTTGAGGGTCGTAATGCGCACATAGTCGCCCGCTTTGAATTCGTGCGGCTTTTCATCCTGAGCAGGAGCTTTGGAAGAGCCTTTCTGACTGGTATTGAGGGTATCGAGTTTTCCCATCTGTTCGATCTGTTCATGGCTCATCGAATGGGTCTGTTTTTTCAGATCGCGGATGATCTTACGGGCTTCTTCTTTCTTTTCAAACAGCATGTCATCGAGCTGACGCTGGTAGTCATCATCCAGGCGGGCTTTCATTTCAGCCCACTTCTGGCGGTCATGATCCGCTTTGCGCTGCAGATCATGGGCATTGGCAACCAGGGCATCAAAACGGTCTTTCTGTTTCTGAAGGGCTGCCTGTTTCTGTTCGAGAATTTCTAGCTGCCGGTCACTTTCCGATGCATTTTCTTCTTTGATCGCTTCTGCCCTGGCCAGAACGGTTTCGGGCAGACCTAACTGTCGGGCAATCGGGAACGCGCAGCTTGAGCCGCTGACCCCTTCCAGATAGCGATAAGTTGGTTTGAGGGTTTCGGGATCAAATTCCACACTGCCAACCTGAATTTTGCGGTTGGTCGTCCCGAAAGTCTTCACTTCTGAGTAGTGGGTGGAAGTCAGAATTGTACTGCCAGCATCAATGAGCGTTTCCAGAACGGCCTGCGCAAGGGCTGCACCTTCCTGGGGGTCAGTGCCGCTGCCAATTTCATCAAGCAATACAAAGGTATCCTGATCGGCATTCCGGACAATTTCGCCCAGCTTTTTGGCATGACCGGAGAAAGTCGACAGGTTCTGTTCAATGGACTGGCCATCACCAATATCAAAGAAAAACTGGTTGTAGACCGGAAGCATGGCTTCATGCGCCGAGACCGGAAAGCCGCTGTGAGCCAGCAGCAAAAACAGACCAATGGTCTTCAAGGTAACAGTTTTCCCACCCATGTTGGAGCCGGTAATCATCAGACACGACTTGACATCACTGAGGGTATAGCGGTTAGCCACGGCTGTTTTCTGATCCAGCAAAGGATGAATGGCATGTTCCAGACGCAGACTGTGACTGCCGGTATGAAGAAGGGGAATACAGCCATCATGGGCCAGCATCCAGCTGCCTTTGGCCAGTGCCAGATCGAGAATTTCCAGGGTTTCATCATTGGCAAGCAGTGCCGTCGCATTGGATCGGATCTGGCCGGATAACTCCATGCAGATCTTCTTTTTCTCGTTTTCAATTTCCATTTCCAGCTGGGCGGTTTCATTGTTTAAGGAAACCAGCGCATCTGGTTCTACATAGCAGGCCGCTCCGGACTGACTCAATCCATGAACCATGCCCCCATATTTATATTTATCGGCCGCTTTCATCAAGACACATACGCGGCCGCCGCTCGAAACACTGACTGAATCGACGAGCGAATCGCCATGACTTTTGATAAAGCGTCTTGCTGCAGCACTCAAATCCGCTTTAGCAGCTGTCAGCTTGCGATCCAGATTACGCAGGGTCGGTGTCGCATCCATACGCACCTGACCGGACAGATCGATACAGTCATCAATCTTCTTGGCCAGCGGCTTAAGTGGTGTTAAGGTTGAAGCCACTTCATGTAAAAGTGGATTGGTTTCCGGATCAAAGGCATTAACCGCGGCTGCACAGGCACCAAGGAAAAAAGAGATTTCCAGCAGTTCGGAAGGAAGCAGACTCATTCCTTTTTTGGCTGCCAGGACAAGTCTGGTAATATCGGTAAATCCGCCAAGAGACAGACCGCCTCCGGCCTGCAGATACTTGGCCGCTTCATCGGCACGATCCAGATCCAGTCGGATCTGCATTAAGTTGGTGGATGGGCGGGCGCTTCGGATTTTTTCTGCCGTTTTGGCACTGTACGCCCGCGAGGCAAACTGATCGAGAACCGCCGCAAAATCTACGGCTTCAAATTGTTCAGATAACATCCTGAATCCCCCGCTTTCTATTGTTTATTTTCTTTCTTGTCAAAGGTTCGGTTCTATTTTTATGCTTTCTCATTCAATTTTTATGCTTTTTTCTGACTGCGCCAGCTGCGTTTTCTTTTCTTTTCTTTCTGAACGCGCCAGGTCAACAGGTTCTGGCCAGGACTTTTGGGTGCAGGGCTTTACAAATCATTCCATCCGATCAACAGACCATCCTGGAGCCTATCCATATCGAGCGCTTGGCCATCTTTTTATGATACCACTGACGTCAATGGTATAATCGGCTTATGTCCACTGTTACCAGAAAGATGGAGCCGGCAGCGATTGAGGCTCTCTATAAACGATTAAAACCAATCGCAATTTCAGAAAAACAACCCAATTATACCTATTGGCAGATTAAAACTCAGGAAATGACCGTGACCGCCTATACCTCAGGAAAAGTCGTCTATCAGGGCGCTGATCTTTCCTGGCTTGAAGACGACGAACCAGAATCTTCTGCTCGATCTTCCTCCTCCAGAACCTCTTCTTCAAAATCATTTAACACTTCCGACAAAAAGCCGTTAGGCCTGACCTTTCCGCAGGCTGGCAGTGATGAAGTCGGTACCGGCGATTATTTTGGCCCGATTGTCGTAGCGGCCACAATTGTCCCCGATGAAGAAACAGCACGCCAACTGGAAGCCATGCAGGTCACCGACTCGAAGAAAATGACGGATACCGTCATTCGTAAAGTTGCCCCAAAAATCCAGGAAATGATTCCCAATACGATTATGGTGCTCGATAATCCGCGTTACAATCAGATCTACCACAAAGATCGGATGAACATTAACCGCATCAAAGCCTGGATGCACAACCAGGCCTATATCAATCTGCGAAACAAAGGATATACCCTGCCCGCACTGAAAGTAGTCGACCAGTTTGTCCAGCCAGCCGGCTATTATCGTCATCTGGCGGCGGTTTCGGAAGTCGTTTCCGATCTTCATTTTGAAACCAAAGCGGAATCCCACTATGTTTCCGTTGCGGCTGCCTCTGTTCTTGCGCGCTTTGCCTTTTTAAAGTACATGGATAAGCTGGAAGCCAAGTATGGTATGCCCATTGCCAAAGGCGGCGGCGAGCAGGCAACCGAATGTGCCCGTAAGTTTAAGCAGCGCTTTGGCCAAGATGAACTTAAAAACGCAGTCAAACTGCACTTCACCAACACCACGAAGCTCTAAGCCATCTCCTAGTTTTTGTTTTATGGACTCTGTCTTTACAGAGTCCATATCCGCCCTGTTTTTCATTGAATCAAATAAAAACCTTCAGTTTCCAGACTGGGTCTTCATCCGAAGAACTTGATGGAAAGCTGAAGGCTTTTCAGTTTGATGGAAATCAGCAGCTGGACTCTGATGCCCTTTCTGTTTCGAAGACTGGCCAGGGATGTTCAGATCGATTGATGCAGTCTGGCTTTTAAAGGCGCAATGTCCTGACGATAAGAAATACATCCTTTATAGTCGAAACCATAAAGACTGGCAAACCGCTGAATGGTGTAAATGCCCGCTTCAAGCATCCATTTTTCAGGGGCAGCACCCTGATAAATCAGGTAGAGATCTTTTCCGGCAAGGCTGTCGCTGGCCACAGGTCCATAAAAGCGATCCAGCATTACGCGCAGACCGCCCGAAAGATTATGCCAGTACATGGGCGAACCCAGAACCAGAATATCGCATCCGCGAATCCTGGCGAGGATTTCATCAAACTGGTCTTCTGGCAGCGTTGAGCCATAGAAATTGATCCGGTAATCCGCCAACGTGATGGTTTCATAAGACAGACCTTCAAGCAGGTTTGCAGCATAGGTGGCGGTCATACCGGACTTTTCAGGAGAACTGTTGATAAAGAGAATTTTTTTCATATTGATCATGACCTTTCTGTATTTTTCCTTTTTCTGCGCATCGGCAGATTGAAAAGGAAGTCCAAAGCGAATGGATCTTTGATGATTCTCATTGTAAAAACCGATAGTAACAACCGGTCAACCCGTAAACTCATCCAGACAGCCCCTTTTTGGAGGAAGCCATCTTTTTGCGTCCGTTTCTCTTTCCATCCCGATCTTCCCTTTCCATCCGCTCCTTCTCTTTCATCAGTGACAATTTCAAAGACGAAATTTGATCCCGGTTTGCGCTAGACAGGTGCTACTCCCGGTCAGATACAATGAATTCGAAAGAGAACGAAATCAATATGATTTATACAATGAAAGATGTATCCCGGATCACGGGATTGAGTTACGATACGTTGAAGTTTTACTGCAACGAAGGACTGATTCCATCCGTCAAGCGGGACAGCCGCAATCACCGAATTTTTGATGACAAAGACCTGAACTGGATTGCGGGCATCCTTTGTCTGCGTCAATGTGAAATGCCGCTCAAAGAGATGAAAACGTTTCTTGCGTTATGCCTGGAAGGCGAGACTACGCTTGGCCAGCGGATTGCCATGCTCGACCATCTGGAAGATGGCATGGTCCAGAAGCAAAAGCGGCTGGAGGAAGACATTGCCTATATCCAAAAAAAGAAAAACTACTATCACCAGATTCAAAATGGTGAAAAGCCATATTTCAGTACTATTCTTCCTGATGGAAAGAGCCTGGAAGAATCAAAAGAGGCGTATTTCCGCCAACAGTCAGCCATGGACGCCTGCGATCCTGAAACCGACTGATTTTTCAAGCGTGGCTTGTGGGCATGCGATGGATGGTGGAGAAAAAACTTCTCTTCCCGATTTTTGAACAGACAAAAAGCTGATCCGGCGCTTTGGATTTCAAAGAAATCCAGAGACGAAAGGATCAGCTTTTTCGTGGTTTCAAGCATGAGCTGGGCAGACAGGATTTGCCAAAAGTCTATTTCAGACTCATCCGTCCTTTAATGCGAGCAGCCGTTTTGGCCGCAGTCGCCTGGGATATGGTCGCTGACGGAAAAGTGGGTTGTTTTCACTCCTTCTGGCGTCTGTTCGTCCATTGAAAGATCGATGTGGATCTGGAAGGGCAGCTGAATCAGTTCTACGCCCGCATCCTGGAACATGCGCTTGCTGGCAAGATTGTCCGGCTGGCCATCGTATTTATCGGATTCATAAATCACGCGGGTAATCCCGGACTGAATGATTGCTTTGGCACATTCATTGCAAGGAAACAGCGAGACATACAGCGTACAACCGGAGAGGTTTTGAATGGAGTTTAAAATCGCATTCAGTTCTGCATGAACGACGTAAGGATACTTCGTCTCTAAAAAATCGCCTTTACGGTCCCATGAGTACTGGTCATCATCGCAGCCTTTGGGAAAGCCGTTGTAGCCTAAGCCAACAACGCGTTTCTGGTCATTGACAATGCAGGCACCAACCTGCGTGTTGGGATCTTTGGAACGAAAAGCAGCCAGGTGAGCCATGGCCATAAAGTATTGATCCCAGCTTAAAACGGGGCTTCGTTTCATGCGTTTGCTGTCTCCTGTTCCAGTTCGCCAAGAATTCTGGCAAATGTTGGATCTAATGGGGCTTCAAAGGTCATCTTCTCACCGGTTCTTGGGTGAACAAACTCCAGCTGATAGGCATGGAGCAGCTGACCATTGGCTTCCAGAGTCTTGCGAGGTCCATATTTCGGATCGCCGGCCACTGGATGCTTGATGTAAGCCATATGGACACGGATCTGATGGGTCCGGCCGGTTTCCAGGGAGCATTCTACATAGGCGTAGTCTTTAAAGTTTTCCAGCACCGTAAAATGCGTCACAGCGGGTTTGGAATTTTTTGCGGTAACGGCCATTTTCTGGCGGTCTTTTTCATCGCGGCCAATTGGAGCGTTGATCGTTCCATACGTATGAGAGAACGGATGATGAACGATGGCTTTGTATTTCCGGTGGCAGGTTTTATCCTGCAGCTGTTTGGCCAGAGATTCATGCGCCAGATCGTTTTTAGCAACGACCAGCAGACCCGAGGTATCTTTATCGATACGGTGTACAATGCCCGGACGCATCACACCATTGATGCCAGAGAGATCTTTACAATGATCGAGCAGACCATTGACCAGGGTATGGGAATAGTGGCCGGGTGCCGGATGGACAACCATGCCTTTTGGCTTGTTGATGACAATCAGATCGGAGTCTTCATAAATGACATCCAGATCCATTGGCTCAGGAAGAACTTCCATGGATTGTGCAGGGGGTACGTCTACAACCAGAACATCTCCAGCCTGCAGTTTCTGACTGGCTTTGACAGGTTTGTCATTGACAGTAACCCGTTTTTCATCCAGCAGATCGGCAGCGCGTTTGCGGGAAATATCCAGCACGGCGCAAAGATATTTGTCGAGCCTTGTGGGAACCTGGTCTTGGGAAACGACAAAGGTTTCGATGCCGCCTTCATCTTTCGAGTCCAGATCATCTTCTTTTTCCTCCACGGTTACATCCATTTCAGCAGGTGAAGACTCTTCAGGAAATTCGATTGTGATTTCTTCTCCATCTTCTACTGATTTTGGTACTGAAGTATCAGCCATTTTTTGCGGCCTTCCTTTCTTTGAAATCGTCATAGAACATGACGAACATTAACAGAATAAATCCTAAGGTAATGCATACATCCGCTACATTGAATACTGCAAACGGAGATCCAAAAATATAAAAGCGGAAAAAGTCCCGGACATAGCCAAAGCACATCCGGTCAATCAGATTGCCAACGGCGCCCGCTAAAATCAAGGCCAGGGCGAATTCCATTTTGGAATCTTTCGTTTTAAAGAACGCATAGACCATGACGATGATGGCGCCGATGGTCAGAATGTAGAAAAACCACATGCCAATTCCCGCAAAACTGGAAAAGGCTGCACCATAGTTGCGAACATACGTCAGTTCAAAGAAGCCGGGAATCACCACCATTGTGCCATCGAGCGGGATGGACTTGGTGATGGCCCATTTGGTCCACTGGTCCAGACCGACCATGATAAACAAAAGCAGCAGGCAGGTGAAGATCGCCGGTGCTTTGGGTTTGAGTTTTTCGGTCCACGACATGTCAGTCCCCCCTTTCTGATGGTCAGGCTTTTGTGAATTGGAAAAGCCGTTTTTGTTTGTGTCAGGTAAATTGTACAAATCTTTTCTCCTTGTGTCTTTTCGTGTCGATTCAATCGAACTGAAGATCAGTGTATCCAAGATTTGTCAAAAACAGATGAAACAAAATGTGAAGATTTACTTAAAAGAGTTTATTGCCCTTCTTTGCATGGAAAATCATCTTGTAAAACAGCCATAAGCTTAAGCAAAAGGACAGGAAAAAGCCTAAAAACCCAAGGAGCGGGATCTCCAGAAAGCGCGGTTTCATGTTGGTCGTACAGATAATGGAACTGCCTACCAGCAGTGCGGCAATCAGAACACACACGATAATCCGGTCGACCCAGCGATTGACTTCCGGCATCAGATTGCTTTGCAGATCCGCAATCGAAAGTCCAACCCGCAGCTGCCCACGCTGAAGCAGACCCAGAATATTATCCGCTTTGAGCGGCAGGTTCATTAAGGCTTTGCCATCGGCATACGCCATTTGAAACCATTTAACAATCTCCTGATTCCAGTCGATCTGATCGATCGAGGTTTTGGATTTGGAGATGTAGTTGAGCATGTTGACTTCCGGATCCAGATCTTTAAGGGTGCCCTGAATCGTCACCATGCTTCGTGCCAGCATCGAAATCCCCTTAGGCAGGCGGATCTTGTATTCATTGCACACTTCCACGGCTTCTTCGATCATTTTACCAAGATCGAGGCTCGCAAAGTCCTGGCTGACATAGCGGTTGAGATAGCTTTCCAGCGCATTGGAAAAGCCAACGTAATCCAGATCGGCTGGCGGGATACCGATAGCCAGCACCGCATCCGTCAGAGAAGAAGTATTGCGCGCAGCTACCGCGTGAAGCGCCTGGTTAATGGCTGCCGATTCATTTTTATTGATCTCACCCATCATGCCAAAGTCCAGCCAGCAGATCCGGCCATCATCAATCTTGAGATTTCCGGAATGGGGATCCGCATGGAAAAAGCCGTAGTCAATAACCTGGGATAAAAAGTTCATCCCCAGCCGCATCGCAATTTCATGACGGGAATAGCCAAGTTTTGCAAGTTCTGGATAGTTATCAATCTCGACCCCGTCGACTTCTTCCATCACGAGAATATTTTGACGGGTGTACTCGGTATAAATTTTCGGGACATGAATATATTGAAGGCCCTGGCATTCTTTTGCAAAGCGGATCGCATTGTCCGCCTCATGACGAAAGTCCATTTCTTCTTTAGCCGACGTCCAGAATTCATCAACGACTTCTTCGACATCAACAAGATCCCGTACGACTTCACTCAAGGAGAGAATCTTCCCTGCTTTTTTGAGCATGGCGACATCGACTTTCATCTGCTCATAAATGCCCGGCCGTTGGACTTTGACGACGACTTTCTGGCCGTCTTTCGTGATGGCTTCATGGACCTGAGCCATCGAGGCTGAGCCTAAGGGCTCTTTGGAAAAGGAAGCAAAAATCTCTTCCGGGGCTTTGCCATATACCCGGATAATTTCCTGACGCACCGTTTCATACGGCATTGGAGCGACATTCGAGCGCAGTTTTTCAAGCTCTTTGGTATAGGCCGGCGGCAGCAGATCCGATCGGGAAGACATGATCTGCCCGAGTTTGACATAGGTTGGTCCTAAATCTTCCAGAATCATCCGCAGCTTGACTGGGGTCATATCGCGCAGGGCGTTATATTTGCGGACCGTTTTGAGAATCTGGAAAAACCGCCGGCGCGGTGAAATGGGTGCCGGGACAGTATCAGCAGGTTCGGAATCAGCCTGATTTTTTCCCGAATCGTCGGACTTTGAACTGTCAGAGGCATTGGAATGAAGCGGTTCGTTTGAAACTACGTTTGTTTCCGGCTGATCAGAAGCCGCCTCTGTCTGGGAAGCCGTTTTGGAATTTGAATCAGTATTCGTATTTGTACTTATATTTGAATCTGTGCCTGAATCTGTATCAGAATCAGGCAGATCCACTGGTCTGGAAATCTTTTCCTGCAGGATCTCATCAGCCGCTTCTTCACTCAGATCCGAGGCATTCAGCTCATTTTCACAAATGCCGGCTGACTCTAACTCTTCTATTTCTTCTGCTGTCCACTGGCCAGATTCAGAAGTGTCAGCTGTTGATGGGATGGAAGAAGAATCCATCACGGAAGAGTCAGCATCTTGAGGTTTGGCATGCGTTTCTTCCTGAGCTTTCTGAACAGTCCGGACGGAAGGATTCGAACCGGAATTCTGGGACGGATTGAGATCAGTTTTCTCACCAGCTGCAGGATCCGTTTTCATTTTGGCCGGTGAATCAGAAGCAAAATCGTTCTCTGGAATAAAGCCCTCTTCTTTCACAGTTTCCTTGATGGTTTCCGTTTCAGAAGGCTCTTTTTCTGCCGGCTCTAAAATCGATTCACGCAAATCATCATCCGCCTGGGCATGCAGATCGGTTTTTCTGGCATCCGTTTGAAAGTCGAGGACTTCTTCACCCTTTTCATGACGGTTCCATCCGTTATGGCTCTTGGTGGATGTTTTGCGGTCGACATGCGTTTTCAGGCTGAAATCATCCAGACTGGGAAGATCAGCCTGAACGGACAATTTCCCGCCAGGGGTTTTCAGAGTACTGGAAACTCTGGTCTTTTGATGGACTTCTTCTTTTTGTTCATGAACATCCAGATTGATTTCCTTCTGGTCATGAGCATGAACAGGATCCGATTCATTTGAAGACTGATAGTCCAGTTCAGTCGTCCTGTTTCGATCCGGATTCATCTTTACCTCCGTGTTTCAGGGGAATGTTTTCAATTTCTTCTTTTTCAGTATCGGTAATCTTGATCGAAATCGAAGGAATCGGGATATGCAAGGCCAGATCAATGGCCCATTTACTTTTCTTGTCAACTTTAATCATAGAGAAATTTTACCATGACCCTTCCAATCGCCTTGCGCCATACCCGAATGACTGTCCTGGCCTTTCAGACATGAAAAAAGACCGCCGCAAGGACGATCTTTTCGACAGGTTTAAACATTTAATTTGAGATCTTCATCGGTATACAGTTTGGCCTGTAAGAAGAATTTATGAATGACGTAGGTCACAATGGCTGGCAAGACAAAGGAGATCAGAATCAGTCCCAGCCAGTTCATGGCGCCAATTGAACCCAGTCCGCCATCCCCCATCCAGCCGGTGATTACGCCAATCTGACCAACCAGACCACAGGTACCCATACCGCTGGAAATGGCAGGTCCGTTCATTTCCAGATGGAACAGGCAGGTTGCGATTGGACCAATTACAGCACTGGCCAGAATCGTTGGCAGCCAGATCACAGGTTTACGGATGATATTGCCCATCTGTAACATCGAAGTTCCAAGACCCTGAGCAACCAGACCCGACCAGCGGTTCGCCGCAAAAGACATCACCGCAAAGCCAATCATCTGGGTGCAGCATCCGGCAAGCGCGGCCCCGCCGGCAAGACCAGTCAGAGATAAAGCGGCGCAGATGGCAGCAGAACTGATCGGCAGTGTCAGGAAAATTCCCATCAGTACCGAAACGATGATTCCCATTAAGAATGGCTGTAATTCAGTCGCCCACATAATCAGATTGCCAAGCCAGATGGCTGCCGCCCCAATGGATGGGGCCAGGGCGATTGAAAGCAAGGCTCCAATGCAGATCGTCACAAACGGGGTCACCAGAATATCCACTTTGGTTTCCTTGGAGACCAGTTTGCCGCACTCACAGGCAATCACGGCCACAAAATAGACCGCCAGCGGTCCGCCGGCTCCACCCAGTGCGTCTGCAGCAAATCCAACTGCCAGCAGTGAGAATAATACAAGATTTGGAGCATTCAAAGACATGCCGATGGCTGCCGCCATCGCCGGACCTTTGACCGCACTGGCATAGGTTCCGATCTGTGCCAGTACTTCAACATTCAACAAAGTCCCTAATGTATCCAGAATGGTGCCCATTAACAGGGATGCAAACAAACCCTGGGCCATGGCTGAAAGGGCATCAATGCCATAGCGTTTTGCGGAAATCTGGACGTCTTTACGCGCCAGAAACGCAGCCGCAGCTTCCATATTCAATTCCCTCCTCAAGAATGATTTGATTGAACTTGAGTATAGGCTTGCCATTTTTATGCCGCAATTCATTTTTCTGCTTCTTTTTCAAAACACGAAAAAAACAGCCGGAAAACACGAGGCTGCTGATAAAGTAGCTTTTTCGAAAAGCCCGAATTCGGTTGATTAGTTAAAAATCGGCTAGAAATCACATGAATGTGATTTCTAGCCGATTTTCTTGTTCAAACGGAGCGTTGAGCACGAAA
>CAJTLE010000026.1 GCA_910577085.1 uncultured Allobaculum sp.
CGATCTGCCTGGCGTATTCAGCAGTTTTTAAATACTTTGATTCTGAAGATCTTTTCATAATATATTGATACAATATAAGACAATTATTATCAATATAATACATCAAATATTAACTGTTTAATATCATTAATGGAAGTGCCCATCCCAATGGCAATACCGCTATTGCACTCAGAGAAGTTGAACGAACCTTACAGGAAAATGGAATTGAGACCGAATGGCTGCACATCGGCAATAAAGACATCCGGGGCTGTATTGGCTGTGGCTATTGCTGGAGTCATGGCGAATGTGTCTTCCACGATCTCGTCAACGAAACCGCGAAGAAATTTGAAGAAGCAGATGGTCTGCTCGTCGGCTCTCCGGTCTACTACGCCCAACCCAATGCAACCCTGACTGCCTTTTTAACCAGACTGTTTTATTCCACATCATTCGATAAAACGATGAAAGTGGGTGCTTCTGTCGTTGCCTGCCGTCGTGGTGGGGCATCCGCATCCTTTGATGTCCTCAATAAATTCTTTACCATCTCGCAGATGCCAGTGGTTTCTTCCCAGTACTGGAACTCCATCCATGGCCGCGAAGATGGAGAAGCAAAAGAAGATAGCGAAGGCTTACAGACCATGCGCACCCTTGGGCGGAATATGGCTTTCCTGATTAAAGCAATCGCTGCCCAGAAAGAAAAAGAGGGTCTTCCTGAAAAAGAAGAACGCATTGCAACAAACTTCATCCGCTAAGAACAGGACATAGACGAAAACGGAAAAAAGGGTTTTGCAGCTATGAAAGAAATGATGGTTCAGATGGCTTTAGTTAAAGCTTTCTGAACCATTTTTTCGTGGATCGCAAAGTGCGTACTATTTTTGGTCGGAGTTAAGCAGGCCGGGATTGCAAGGCAGGCGTCCAATATCGGCATTCCATCAGGAAAATGAGTACTACTTTTCTTTAGGGGCAGATGAAGAGAGTATGACCATCAGAAATGGTTTGGCAGTTTCAAGGTGAAAAATGGATTGGTTTGCTTTAGATAAAACGGAAATCAATAATTCTGGAAATGAGTACTACTTTTCTTTAGGAGCAGAGACAGAGAATATGACCACCAGAAACGGTTTTGCGGTTATGAGGAGAAATAAGGTTGGATTATCGATAGATAAAAGGAAAATCTACTTTTACAAAAATGCGTACTTTTTTCTGGTGATTGATCTGGCAAAGACTTGCTCAAGACGGTTTAGGTAAAAAGAAAACCCGAATCCTTTTTTCAAAGGTTCGGGTCAGTCCGCTTTAAGGATTGAGGCATGATCTCTGATTTCATCCATCAGGATCTGCTGGTGATTGGCCGAAAGGTCTGGATTGATTACTGTTCTGAGCTTTCCTGGGAATCTTCAGAAGTTTCGGATTGGGAATCTGTCTGACTTTCAGAGTCAGAGGAAGTGGAATCCTGGTTTTCTGAGGAGGATTCAGAAACAGTGTTTGTGTTATCCTCAGCAGGCGGGTTGAGCGCTGCGTCGAAGGTTACGTTGATCTTATATCCAGATTTGATTTCCGGAATCATGTTGAGCAGTTCGGTAATTGCCTGGGTTGCATCTTCACGCGCTCGATCAAAGGTTCCATTGGTCGCCATCTTTTCTTCGGCACGAGCTTTCTGCTCGGTTTCGAAGGCAAGATAGTCATCGATAGTAACCTGGTTAAAGATATTAAAGGACTGATCGTAGACTTCTACGGATTCAGATGGAATGGAGTTGGATAAAACCTGAATGTCAGGGCAGGTTACATTGATTGTATTGCCATTGACTTTCACTTCCATTCGATCAGTCTGGAAGCCCAGTAAAGCTTCGCCCTGGTAGGAGAGAATGAAGTTCTTTCCAGTGAAAGGGATGCTCCAGCCGTTGATTTCATACGAGTTATCAAACTTACCGATGTCAGAGTAGTAGTACTTGGTGGTGATCAGATCTGAAGCCTGTTCCAGAGAGGCTTTCAGGGTAGTGCTGGTGATTTCGGTGTTCGATGTTGCGTGACCAAAGGTAAAGCAGCCGCCCAGGCCGACGATCAGGCAGATCACGATTCCAGTGATCATGCCATAAAATCCATAGCGGAATTTTGGTTTCAGTCTTGTTTTCACATTTTTGCTCATGGAACTAGTGTATCATCTCGCCTGTCAGAATTTGAAAGAACCCAGGCAAAAAACAGGCGGACTTGTGAGAAAACAAAATTCATAAACAAATCCGGTAAAGTCTGCGTTCTTTGGTTGACCAAACTTCCAAAATCCGGAAAAAGAAGCGAAAAAAGGCCAATTTCTGATCGATTCTAAAGGAATGATGAAGGAAAAGGAAATCATAAATAGACTGGTTTGTAAGGGGATTCCGCTATGGAAGATGACCCAGATGGAACAAAGAATCTCTTTGCAGCTCTGGATTCATTCAAGGAGTGTCTCTGGAAAGAGGGCCAGTTTTCTTTGTCCTGCACGTTCCGTGTTTCAGACTGGCGGCGAGTGCAGGGAAAAAGGCGTCATGCGATATACTAAGGGCATGAATAAACAAACATTCCAGGAAAGTCTGGCCAAAGACGGGCTCAGACTTGACGAGCGGCAACTCAATCAGTTTGAACAATACCTGCATCTTCTTCAGGAGTGGAACCAGAAGATGAATTTAACCGCGATTACGCAAGAAGAAGAAGTATGGGAAAAGCATTTTTATGATTCTGTCGTTCCTTTTTTACATGCAGATTTTAAAACACTGGCCGATGTCGGCAGTGGTGCCGGTTTTCCTGGCATCCCTCTGGCGATCGTCTGGCCGGATCGAGAGTTTACGCTCATTGAACCATTGGCAAAACGCTGCAAGTTTTTAGAGGAAGTCAAAAAGCAGCTGAAACTGACCAATGTGACCATCGTCAACGAACGCGCAGAAGACTTTGTCAAAACGCATCGTGGTCAGTTTGATGCGGTCAGTGCAAGAGCAGTGGCAAGACTTTCGATTTTGCTTGAACTTTGCATTCCATTATTAAAACCTGATGGCGTCTTTATCGCCTTAAAAGGAGCAGCCGGTCTGACTGAATTGAAAAACGCAGCGCCTGCTTTAAAAGCCCTTCATGTCGAAGCAACATCGATTGATCAGTTTGAACTGGGCAAAGAGGGCGAACGGATTATTATTACTTTCCGCAAAACGGCACCAACTCCAGCCAAATATCCGCGGAATTATTCTTTGATCAAGAAAAAACCACTGGAGGATTTAGATGGCTAAAATCATCGCAATTTCAAACCAGAAAGGCGGGGTGGGCAAGACCACAACCGCCATCAACTTATCGAGCGCCCTGGCAAGACTTGGCAATAAAGTTCTGCTGGTCGACTTTGACTCGCAGGGCAACGCATCGCAGGGACTTGGCGCTCTTAAAAGCAATGGACAACCAACTGTCTACAATGTCATTCTCGAAGATTTCCCCATTGAGCGGGCCATTGTCCCCGGGGATAAAACCCCTGTTGATGTTCTGCCAAGCAACATGTCTTTAGCCGGTGCAGATCTGGCCATGGACCGTTTGGGAGAAGGCAAGGAAAATCTGCTCAAAAACGCCCTGGAACAGGTGCGTGATCAGTATGATTTCATCCTGATCGACTGCCCGCCATCCTTAGGCCTGCTCAATACCAATGCTCTGACCGCTGCCGACAGTGTCTTAATCCCTGTGCAGTGTGAATACTATGCGCTGGAAGGTGTCACGCAGCTGCTTTTGACCATTCGTCTGGTTCAGAAGACAAGCAACCCGCATCTTTCCATTGAAGGCATCTTGATGACCATGTTTGACTACCGGACAAGACTTTCGGTAGACGTCTCTCAGGAAGTCAGACAGACATTTGGTCGTCTGGTTTATCAGAACTCAATTCCCCGTAACGTTAAGCTTTCAGAAGCACCAAGCCGCAGCGTTTCAATCTTTGAATACGATACGAAATGTAAAGGAGCCCAGGCCTACGCCAGACTTTCGCGGGAAATGCTGCATCTGAAAGAAGACGATCTGGTATGAGCGTGAGCCATTCAGAGAACAGCCGTTTAGGCAAAGGTCTGTCTTCGATTTTTGGCGGGGATATCACCCGCATGCTCGATGACATTCAAAATGGGGAAAGCAGTTCGGATCACTACACCCAGATGCAGATTCCGGTCGATCAGATCCGCCCAAACCCCTATCAGCCGCGCAAAATCTTTGATGAAGCGGCGCTGCAGGAACTGGCGGCCTCGATTGAAGAACATGGGGTCTTCACACCAATTCTGGTCAAGAAAAGCATTCATGGCTATGAACTGATCGCGGGAGAAAGACGACTGCGCGCAAGCAAACTGGCGCATAAAACTGAAATCCCGGCGATTGTCGTTGATTTTGATGACACCCAGATGATGGAAATTTCACTGCTGGAAAACATTCAGCGTGAAAACCTCAATGTCATTGAAGAAGCCCGCGCCTATGATCAGCTGATCAAAAACCTGCACTATACCCAGGAACAGCTGGCTGCCCGGGTTGGAAAATCCCGTGAACATATCGCCAACCTGATGCGATTGCTTCGTCTGCCCGATGAAGTCAGCCAGATGGTTATTGATAAAAAACTTTCCATGGGTCATGTCCGGGCTCTGCTGGCTCTTAAAGATGACTCCTCCATGAAAAAACTCGCCATTCAGGCTTATGAGCAGGGCTGGTCGGTGCGAACCATGGAGCAGAAAGTCAAAGAACTCCAGGAAAGCCGCAAGAAAGCTGAAAAATCGGCCAAAGAAAAAGCCGAACGGCAGGCAGCCGAACAGGCCTTCAGTGAAAATATCTTTATCCGTGAAGCCAATCACCAGTTAGAAGAGTTTTTCCAGACCCCGGTCAAAATCAAACCGAATGCGATTACCATTCATTATGAAAACGATCAGGATCTGACCCGGATTCTTGAACTGCTGTCACTGACGGAAAGCGAATATGAATAAGCAAGTATAAGCAAGTATAAGTAGGAATGAGTATTCAGAACGAGTATTCTTCGGAAAATGAAACAGGATCGGTATCCCTAAATGGGAACCGATCCTGTTTTGCGGTAGATCTTTAAAAGTTTGCGGATTCTGCGAATGGTCGCATCCATTCCGTATTGGCGAAGATAAGAAAGCAGATAGACAATCTGACGCTGGGTCTGCGGATGGATCAGCATATTCTTTTCATGATCCTTGTAATAGCAATACGCCGAATCATCTTTGTAATTGTCTTTCAGATAGATCATGCTTGCCGCTACCCGGTCACACCACATCTCAACGACATAGTTGAATTCCATCGCAACCGGACGAATGCCATGTGGACTATTATCGAGCCAGTATTCCCAGTGATGGGGATTGCGGCCTTTATGATGCAGCCAGGAAAAGGAATAGCCTTCGACTTCTTTTTGTGCATCAATCGGAGAACGAAAGCCCTGATAGTATTTGAAGCCGGTTTTCAGTTCCACCGGATTGTATTTGGATAAATCGTGAAGCAGCCCTTGTTTGTACAGGCCGCAGCGAAAACAAAGTTCCATGACTTTGGCTTTGTGCTGGTTGATGGTCGAAAGATGGCCCTGGATTTTCTGCATCGGGGTCAGTTCGGCTGCCTGATGGGCTTTTTCAGCCAGAGAAGCTGCGGGTGCTGAAGCTGCAGATGTGGAAGCAGTTGAAGGGGAATCAGAAACAGTCTGATCGGTTTTTGAGGTAGTTTTTTGATTTAAAGAGAATGGAGTCTGAGTCATAGGCATATAAACATCTTCTTCAATAGAAAATGAGAAGCCATGTGGAAAGAGCCGAACAGGCACAGATAAATTGGACTTCTCATTGCCTTCATTGTACTCAAAGTCGTTAAAAGGACCGATGATTTCGCAAAAAAGTTCTGTCCAAAAAGCATCAATCCATCAGAAAAATCTTTTTGAAAGAAGCAAAAACCGACAAAAGATCAGCGATTATTTCAGAACTTTGTTCTGAAAAAGAACACGGATCATAAGGGCCGGAAGCTGTTTGATGAAAAGATGGGGCAATGTGAAGTGAATGATTTGAGAATTCATAACCGGATTGTTTATTCTTTGTAGTGCCTTGAACACGTAATATATTGAATAAAACGGATGAAAAACAGCAGAATTTAGATGATCCAGGAAGTGCGAAGAAAAATTTCTTGCTTTTTTGAGTTTGAGTTGCATTGACTGGGGTGGGTTGCTATAATGCATAGGCACTTACTTTAAACCAGCCGATGGTTTAAGGCGGAAGGAGGAACTGGCATGAAAAAGGGAATTCATCCTAATTACCATACCGTTACTGTTGTTTGCTCTTCCTGCGGCAATAAATTCGAATCCGGATCTACTGTGAAAGGTGACACTCTTCGCGTAGATACTTGCAGCAACTGCCATCCATTCTACACTGGACGTCAGCGCTTCGCAGCCGCACAGGGACGTATCGAAAAGTTCAACAGAAAATACGGACGCAACGAAAACAAGTAAATTTGAAAAATTCCGCCCATTCGGCGGTTTTTTTTTGCCTTCTTGAACCTCAGATCCATTCTTAACAGGGAAGAATCTCGCTGATTTTGCTTCATCTTTGAAAAGTGCAATAGGAGAATAGAATGCTTTGGCGCTTTTAATGAACATAAATCGTTGAAATTTGAGATTCACTGTTGAGAAATCGTTGAAATTTGAGATTCACTGTTGAGAAATCGTTGGAGTTTGAAATTTACTGTTGAGAAATCGTTGAAGTTTGCGATTTTCAACTGATAATATGCAAATGTAGACGATTCATGATCGCAATATAGTATGTAGATTAAAAAGGTTGTTTTAAATTCATGGATTATTCGTTTAAGCAGAAAGGAAAATCAGATGGTACAGGAAGAGATCATTGTTTTGGTGAAGAAAATTCAAGAAGACCGATGTGAATCTAATTTTCTTGAGCTCAAAAAAGCTTCAGGTGGTTGTCCAAATAAGCTGTATGATACCTTTTCGTCTTTTTCAAATCAGGATGAAGGGGGAGTAATTGCATTTGGCATTGATGAAACGACATATGAATTAGTTGGTGTTTACAATGCGGCTGATTTGCAAAAAAAGGTTGCGGAAAAATGTCTCGAAATGGAGCCTCCTGTTCGAGCAATTCTTTCTGCCTCAACAATTGAAGGAAAAAGTGTTGTTATAGCCGAAATCCCCGGAGTTCAGTATGAAAAGAGACCAGTTTATTACAAACCAAAAGGAATTGTAAAAGGATCCTATGTCCGGGTAGGTGATGCCGACCTGCCAATGACTAAATATGAAATTTATCAATACGATGCCTATCGACGAGGAATAAAAGAAGATCGGCGAGTTGTTGATACGGGATGGGTCATGAGAGATGAAGATTTGCTGAAAAGTTATGTCGATAAGGTCCGAAAAGGGAATAACATACTGTTCGAGAATATGGCTGATGAAGAAATTCTTGAATTACACAGCATTGTAAAAGGCGGAAAGCCAACAATGACTGGACTGATGGTTTTTTCTAAGTATCCTCAAGCCTCTTTTCCGAATCTGGCGATCAAAGCTTCGCGCAGTCCAGGAATCGAACGGGGAGCAGCTACTGTAGAAGGAATGAGATTTCTTGACAGCAAGAAGATTGTCGGTTCTATTCCCTTGATGCTGGAAGAAGCAATGAAATTTGTAGCCAGAAACTCCAGAGTGCAGATCACCATTGATGCAAGTGGACAACGGATTGATAGGCCTGAGTATCCAGCCAGAGCAGTACGAGAAGCCATTATCAATGCTTTAATTCATAGAGATTACAGCCGTTACACAGAAGATTCGGCAATCTTGATTGAGATGTATCAGGATCGAATGGAAATTATCAATAAAGGCGGTATTTACGGAAATGTTTCGGTGACCCGGCTTGGAAAAGAAAGTCCAGAAACACGAAACAGCACGCTGACAACAGTAATGGAAGAATTGGAGTATTCGGAAAATCGTTTTTCAGGTATTCCCACCATGAGAAGTGAGATGTTAAAGGCCGGTTTGCCAGAACCAGTATTTGAAGATAACCAAAATGAATTTAAAGTGATTTTTTATAATCATCAAAGTCATGAGGTTGAGCAGGATGTGGCGAATAACCTAACCGAAGTAAAGGCTTTTTCTATTTTCAATAGTCTTAGCAACATTGAAAAAGAGTGTATTCATTTTTGCAGGACAGCCAAATCAAGAGCAGAAATTGCAGAATATCTTGGAAAAACAAGAAATTACGTTTCAGCATCAATTATTCGCCCACTTCTAGACTCTGGTCTATTACAGATGACAATTCCAGAAAAACCCAAAAGTAAAAATCAGATGTTTGTAGTTTCAGAGTTATATCAAAACACTCTTGCCAAAATGGATAAAGACACACTGAGCGAATAAAATCAGTCAAGTCCGAATCTTCAGCTCGGTCTGGATAAGAAAATTTAAAAGACCAAGCTGAAGAACTTGTCTTGTTAGATTGGAAGTTGTGGGATAAACAGGGTTCTCCAGTCATTTTCAAAATAAGTCATCATGAACAGCTGCGATCGATCTGTGGCTGTTTTTTTATCTGAACAGATTAGATCTGGACTGAAGAAGAGATTTGCCTGCGGCAGGAAAACAAGCTGCAGGCTTTTGCGTATATCCAGGTATGAAATGTTTACGATGTCAAAATGAAGATCCCACACTGTTTTTTGAAGTGCATGGACAATGGATCTGCCGCAAGTGCCTTGATTTTGGCCCGTTACCCGCAGGACAACTTCCCCGAAAACCAAAGCTTTGCCGCACACGCTGGATCGGAAAACCCGTTCTTGAATTTGAACTGATGCCTTTTCAAAAAGAAGTCTCCGCAAAAGCCCTGGAAATTCTCCAAAGTGGCAAGGATGTCCTCATTTATGCCGCTGCGGGAGCCGGGAAAACGGAGATTTCGTTAGAAAGCATCTGCTGGTACTTGGCCCAGGGCAAAAAAGTCTGTTTTGCGATCAGCCGCAGGCAAGTCGTGATCGAAATTGCAAGCCGGCTTTCGAAAAACTTTCCCGAACTGAAGGTGATTGCGGTCTGTGAAGGGATGACCAAGATCACCGATGCGGACCTGATCGTGTGTACGACGCATCAGCTTTATCGGTATCCCTTCTGTTTTGATCTGCTCATTCTCGATGAGCTGGATGCTTTTCCCTATGCGGGCAACCAAGTGCTTGAAGCCATTGCCAGCCAGTCCTGCATCGGTCAGAAAATGCTTTTGAGCGCTACCCCGGATGCCAAGTCTTTGCGGGCCATTGAAAATCACGAAATGGAGATGGTCAATCTGTTCAAACGCCCGCACCAGAAGCCTTTATGCGTTCCGGATGTGGTGACCTGCTCAAAATTTCGGATGGTGATCAAGATCATCCGCAAATGCAAGAAGCATATTCGAAATGGAAAGCAGGTTCTGTTATTTGTACCGCGGATTGCGGATACCAGATGGATGAAGTGGGTGTTAAAGCCGTTTTTTGCGGTAGATGTGATTCACTCCAAGTCAAAAGACAAAGATGAAATCATGGCCCGATTTCATGCCAGAAAGAGCATGGTGTTAATATGTACAACTCTACTCGAACGGGGAATCACGGTTCCCTCCGTCCAGGTGATCGTGTATCGGGCGGATCATCTCGTGTTTACAACCGCCAGCCTGATTCAGATTTTCGGCAGGGCAGGGCGAAGCTTCAAGGATCCCTACGGAGAGGGGACGGCTTACATTCAAAGTCCCTCCAAAGCCCTCAACGAATGCCTGAGCCAGCTCAACCACATGAACAATGTCTCTGGTGTGCAGGAAAACAGACCGGATGCGAAACCCTGGCCAGGCTTTTCCAGGGGCCGGGACTTCTGTGCCCGGAATGCGAGAAAAAGCTGAAACCAAAGGACCTTGTTGTTACGGTTTCAGATGACTTGCTGGAAGGGCCAAAGCAATTCAGACCAGATCAGCAAGAACACCAAAAGCGAGGCCGGGGAGAGGATCGTGATCCATATCGAGACGGGTATCAAGGCCAATATCGCAATCCATACCAAGAGAAGAAACCAAAGAAATCAAAGAAAAAGAAGATCTATGTCCTCTATGAAAACAATTCCGAAACCGAAAGGCTGCTTAGAAGAATTTTGCAGTATGGGGACCTGGATCCGGCAAGGATCTTTCTGGAAAACTATCCTCAATATCGAAAGCTTCTTGCAAAAGTTCCTATCAAAGCGGTAGGAATGTCGTTTCGAAGTCCGGCGTTTCAGGCCTTCTTTTCCGGGATCCGGCTGAAGTCTGCTTTTGCGATCGAACAGGCAAAAGGAAGTCTGGTTTCTTATCTGGCAGCCTCGCTGCTGCCCCTGACTGACAAGCAGATTGCCTGGCTGCTTTCGGACCCCTATTGTGTTGGACTCTGGATGCTGGTTCAGGATCCAGAGTGGATTGAAAACCATCAAAAAAAGAACAGACGCGACTGGAAAATGCTTTTTGGAAACATACCCACCGTCCACAAATAAAGAAGATTTAGCGAATTCTTTCGAAAGATTCACAAGGATCAGTTTCAAACTCCCGTTTAATCCGCTATCATACAATGCGCCTGATTGTATCCTGACCCTTGTAAGCTTATGAGGATCGACCATACTTAGGCTTTAAATATTTGTTAGAATAGCGACAAAGGGGGCTTGTTCATGAGTAAAAGTGAAAATGATCTTTTAGATTCACTGCTGGATTCTTTATCAGATGACCAGGAAATGGAAAAAAAGATTGGCGAATTTGCCCGGAACAAAGAGCGGATGCAGCGCATTGAGCGCGCAAGACAGACATCCGAACAGTTCCAGCAGACCTATTCCCGTCAGGCGCAAAATAACCGTCATGCCAATACCAATGGCTCCAATGTCAGCCCCGAACCTCAAAGTCAGGAGGCCGACATTCCCGACTTTTTAAATTCGCATCAAAATGCCCAAAATACAATGAGTACTTCTGCTCTTCACCGTCAGCCGGATGAATTCGGCCAGACCAAAGTCCAGTCGCCATTGGCGGATGACTTTGGCCAGACACGAGTGATGAATGGCCAGAGTCTTGACCAGACGCGTCAGATGCCAAATAGCGTGCCAGAAGATTCGTTCGATCATACCCGGGTAGATCACACCCGAATGATGAATAATCCATATGGATCTGCTCCCACAGGGGGGCAGAATCTTGACCAGACCCGGGTAGCCGGTCCATTTGGCCAGGAAGATCTTTCTTCGGATATGGGGACCACCCGTCCGATTCAGGATCTTTCCAGCATGGGCCAGAGCCAGAATCCAAACCAGAATCTTGACGCCACCAGAACCTATCAGGCTGGCGGCATGAATTCCAGTCTGGGTCAGACGCAGACCTTTAATCCACAGCAGCCAATGGGCAGTTCGGTTCCGCCTTATGCCCAACATACCGCCACCCATCAGCCCTATGATGTTCCGGATCTGACCGGCCGCATCAATGTGGGTGGATATGGTCAGGAAAATCTCGAACAGACCCGCCGCATGCCAAATCCCGGAGATGCCGGTTCGACACGCGTGTTCAACTCTGCCCAGGCCAGTTCCAATGTTGGTCCAGGCGATGGCACGGTCCGGATGAATAAAGATGAAATCCGCAAGTTCAGTGAACAGGATGAACCTTTGCTCCACCGCGAATATCTGAAAAGCGATGAAGATGAGGATGATTTTGATGAAAGCCTGCTTCGCAAGGAACCAAGCTATCGCAAAGAACCCTCCTACTCTCGTTCCAGATCCCGCAAAAAACGCCGCAGTCCATGGAAAACCTATGCGATTGTGTGCGGCATCGTTCTGGCCATCGTATTGGTTGGAACTGGCGGAGTAATGACCAAACGCTTTATCGACTCACAGGCCAGCAGTGTTCAGAACAATGAACAGTTCCAGAAGCTGTTTGACTGGATCAGCAATTATGGCTCTTACGATGATTCCGAACGCAAGAAAATCCTCGATTTCCGCAGCGCGTATGAAAAACTCGGCGATGAAAACAAGCAGAAAATCAACGATACTCTGATGGCTTTAACCGGTAAGACCTTTGATGAACTGCTCGTTGCCGCTGATGATACCGCCAAACCGGATGCGAGCAACGAAAACGTGGCTAACGCTGAACGCAAAGCCAAACTGAAAGACGAGATGGCTTCGCTGCAAAACGAAATTGATGCGCTGACCGCGCAGCTCACCCAGACGACTGATCGGATTTCACAGGCGGAAAGCGACTACAACCAGAAAAAGACAGACTATGACAACGCCGTAACCGCCGCCCAGGCTGCTCAGGACAACTACGACAGCTACAGTACGCAGCTCGCAAGCCTGCCCAATGATCAGGATCTGCAGGATCAGATTCTCTCCCTGCAAAATCAGCTGGAAGAACTGACCACAAATAACAACGATCACCATGACAGCAGCCAGACTTCTGACTCCTCGATTTCGGCCACCCGCGATCAGCTGCGTGCCCAGATTTTTGAGCTGCAGAGCCAGCAGAAAGCCAACGCCCAAAACCGCGAGAACCTCGAAAGTGAAGTTTCCTCTGCCCAGCAGGCCCTGACCGAAGCCAATAACTCTCTGCCTTCTTTAAAACAGGCAATGGATACGGCTTATGGGGCATGGCAGGCCATCAAAAACGACGCTGATCCAATTCAGTCCCAGATTGTGTCCAAGACTAACGACATGAACTCTCTGCAGTCTGAATACGATTCGATTCAGTAGGCGGTCTGGCAGTCCATAAGAGAGAACAAGATTCAAAAAATTGAAATCAAATCAACAGACGACCTTTCACCCTTTACCAATTTCTCAGCTGGGAACATCCCGAAGAGAAAACGATCAAATAGACGATCGATTCAGGGATGAGAGGTCGTTTTTTCTCTGGGGGCTGACTGGAAATTTTCTGGCCGGTCAAGTAACTTTACGCATGACGGATTTACACAGACAGATCCTGAAATCAAGACTTTGAAAGTGAAATAAAGAAAATGAAAGAGTGACTGGGCATCCCAAAAAGTATGGGGAAACCCCATAAAATAGCCGGAAACCAATAAAAATACGCAGGAAACGGGGAATATACAGAAAATAAAATCAGGCAAAAAATGATCAAAAAACAAACTGGAATGCATAACAAAACTCGATAAAATCATCTTCGACGCAAGATGAAAGCACATGTTTATTTTCTGAAACCTGATGTTCAGAGCCAAAAGATGCCATTGAAAGGCCATATGTTAAAATACTCGCGGAAGGTGGTTCACTTATGCAGAAAAATGCCATTATCCTTGCCGCAGGCAAAGGAACCCGAATGAAATCGGAAAAGAACAAAGTGATGCATATGTTGATTGATCGACCGATTTTAGCTTACCCGATGGATGCTTTAAAGAAAGCCGGCGCCGATCGCATCGTGATCGTTGCCGGATACAAAGCCGATTCTTTAAAGCAGGCTTTTGCGGATGCTGAATTTGCGATGCAGGAAGAACAGTTAGGAACAGGTCATGCCGTCATGCAGTGCACCGTCTTAAAAGACGAGCCTGGATATACTTTAGTCATGAATGGCGATGTTCCCTGTCTGAAAGCCGAAACGCTCGAAAGACTTTACCAGGAAGCAGAAAACCACTCCCTGGTTTTACTTTCAGCCATTCTGGAAGATGGCGCCCACTATGGACGTGTTGTTCGCAATGAAAGCGGCCAGGTTCAGGCCATTGTGGAAGCCAAAGACTGCACTCCAAAGCAAAAAGAGATCAAGGAGATCAACGCCGGGGTGTATTGCTTTAACAATCGCGATCTGTTCGACTCTTTAGGAGAGCTGACAACCAACAATGCCCAGCACGAATACTACCTCACAGATCTGGTAAAAATCCTTGCCGCCAAAGGAAAAAGCGTTCAGGCCATTGCAGCCGACCCAGATGAAATGGCCGGAATCAACACGGTCAGCGAACTTGCACAAGTTTATACCTGGATGAAAGATAACATTAATCGCTATTGGCTGGAACAGGGGGTTCAGATTGTTGACCCTGCCAGAACCGTGATCGGAAAAGATGTCAAATTTGGACACGATGTCATCGTCTACCCTGATACACACATTCTTGGAAACACAGTGGTCGGCGATTTTGTCGAAATTTATCCACAGACATGGATTTCAGATTCCAGCATTGGCGATCACTCCCGAATTCAGGCCAGCATTATTGATAATGCCAGCGTCCCTGAACATTCTTCAATCACACATCAAGTCGTAAAGGAAGGAACGGACATTCAAGCATGAAAAAAACTGAAGAACTGAAAGATTCTACTGTTGTCTTTGCGCTCTCCGCAAGCCACGATCTCGCGCAGGAAATCTGCGATATTTTAGACATTCCTCTGGGAAAATGCACCGTCCATCATTTCGCAGATGGCGAAATTCTTGTCGAGCTTGGTGAGTCCGTTCGCGGAAAGGACGTTTTCTTCGTCCAGTCTACCAACCGTCCAGTCAATGACAATCTGATGGAACTGTTAATCGGTATCGATGCCTGCAAACGCGCATCTGCCCGCTCCATCAACTGCGTCATTCCATACTTTGGCTACGCCCGTCAGGACCGCAAAGCCAAACCAAGACAGCCAATTTCGTCCAAACTGGTCGCAACCATGTTAGAACGTGCTGGTGCAAACCGCGTCATCACCATGGACTTACACGCAGCCCAGATCCAGGGCTATTTCGATATCCCTGCCGACGATATCAACACCCTCACTCTGATCAGTGAGTATCTCAAAAGCAAACCAGGTCTCAACCTCGAAGACGTTGTCGTTGTTTCCCCAGACCACGGTGGAACCGTACGTGCCAGAAGACTTGCGGACCGCTTAGGCGCACCAGTAGCCATCATCGACAAACGCCGTCCAAAACCAAACGTAGCCGTTGCGATGAACTTATTGGGTGATGTGGATGGCAAAGTCGCCGTTGTCATCGACGACATGGTCGATACAGCAGGCACTTTAACCTCCGGCATTAACATGCTTTATGAAAAAGGCGCCCGCGAAGTCATCGCTGCCTGTGCCCATGGTGTTCTCTCCGGACCAGCCATCGAACGCCTGAAAAACTCCAAACTGACTGAGTTCATCGTAACCAACACAATTGACCAGTCCGAAAACTCCAAACTGTATAACGAAATGACCGTTCTGTCCGTCGCTCCGCTTGCAGCCGCTGCCATTGAAGCTGTCGAACTCAACGAATCTCTGTCCACAGCTTTAAATGACGCCGTTACCGGTGAATTCGTTCATAAAGTCTGCCAGTCAGAAGAAAACCAGGCGTAAGCAGCACCTGATTGCCGCGCTCAATCAAATAGAGAAGTAAAGCAGAAGCAATCAAGCAAAAACAATCAAGCAGAAGTGATAAAGCAGAAGATTCCAGACCTTCTTTGGGCGGATTGAACCGAAAAATACAGGCGGTTTAATCTGTAAAGCGAATCTTAAAAACTTTGAACACATGCAAAAAGCCCTCTTTTCCTGGATCCTACGGATATCCAGGAAAAGAGGGCTTTTCATCTGCCAGATTGATCAGGCTGATTGAACGAATTCAATCAAATCGTTCAGAGATTCAAGCTTCAAGCTGTTTTTGAAGCAAAGTCAGATACTCTGAGCGTTCGTCGTCTGGAATATTAAGCAAGTCCATCGCCTGTTCCAAAGAATAGCCAAGATTTTTGCGAATGGCCTGGATGTCCTCCAAACGGGTAGTATGGCGTCCTTTTTTGATTCCTTTTTGAATTCCATTTTGTTCGATTGCTTCGCCTAAATTACACATATTGTTAAACTCCTTTAGATAAAAGGACTTTTCAAAAATAACATAAACAAACTGTCAAACACCTGAGATTCAAGCTTCAAGCTGTTTTTGAAGCAAAGTCAGATACTCTGAGCGTTCGTCGTCTGGAATATTAAGCAAGTCCATCGCCTGTTCCAAAGAATAGCCAAGATTTTTGCGAATGGCCTGGATGTCCTCCAAACGTGTAGTATGGCGACCTTTTTTGATTCCTTTTTGTTCAATTGCTTCACCTAAATTACACATGTTGTTAAACTCCTTTAGATAAAAGGATTTTTCAAAAATAACATAAACAAAGTATCAAACACCGGAGATTCAAGCTTCAAGCTGTTTTTGAAGCAAAGTCAGATATTCTGGGCGTTCGTCGTCTGGAACATTAAGCAAGTCCATCGCCTGTTCCAAAGAATAGCCAAGATTTTTGCGGATAGCCTGGATGTCCTCCAAACGGGTAGTATGACGTCCTTTTTTGATTCCTTTTTGAATTCCTTTTTGAATTCCATTTTGTTCAATTGCTTCACCTAAATTACACATATTGTTAAACTCCTTTTCCATTGATTCAGTCATGGGAATCCCAAATTCATTTTTGAGAATATTTCCTTTTTCTACAGCACTTTTTTTGTTGGAGAGCAGTACATCCAATAAGCGCAGGATTCCTTTATATTTTCCGTCGCCCTCAGAACCACCAAGATAGACCATGAAAATGCTGAGCAAATCGTAATCGCATTCTCTTTCCTGATAATTACCAATGAACGAATCACAGGCCATATGAAGATGGGTGACGTTATTGGCCCGAAATTCAGGTTGGTTCTGACAGATCCAGATTGAGTAGACTTTTCTGATTTTTTCGTAGTGGTCTTTAGTAAAGACACGACCTTTCTGATCAGCGATTTTCTCACTGGTATAGTAGATGGATCGTTTAGGTAAGGGATAGCCAGGATTCGGATCGTTTTGAGCTTCGATATTGATGATTAATTCGACATGTTCCTCAGAATCAGGAACAAGTGCCTGAAACAGAAGGTCGTAAGCAATTCCCAATCTGTTCTCATGCTTTTGAACAGTATCAATACCAGTGATCAGCGGAGAAACCGTGTCAGGTTCAGACAAAACCCGAGAGATCATAGTTTTTCCCTCGATGTATTTGTTCGCAATATCGTCTGTGGACGAATTTTTGAATTCTTTTGCAAAAGCCTTCAAAATATGAGCCAGAATTACCTTTTCTGATAAAAGCCGCTTACAGGCTGCATCGTATCTGGCTTTATATTCGGTGCTTCGCAGTCCCTGCGCAATTGATGTTTCAATTTCTGTGGATGTCATCCATTATCCTCCTTGTAACATATCTGAGGCAGAAGATCTACTGGATCATCTGTTTGTTTCTGTTTTTTTACGCAACGATTGAACTGTCAACAATTCCTATAGAAATCAGTGCGGATTCAGTTAAACCTAGTCTGGGGGACTGGCTAAAACCGTAGTTGAAAAGATCTAATATCCTCTGCTCACTTCCATATACGCAAAAAGATGAGAGACGTTTTCTAACTTAGGAAATTTCTAAAAATCTGAACTGGACCCAGGAACACATTTTGTTCTTGGATATATAACAAGTCGGCTGAAGCTGGATTCTTCTTTCTACATGAACGACAAAGATATTCCATCCAAGCTGTTAAGGAACAGTTTCTGAATCAGTTGGTTATCTACTCGATAGAATCGTTCTCTATTTATTAGCACTTTGTGATTTAAAATAAATTTATATTGTTAAGATAAATTAATTGAGTTAAGAATTATGTTCTCGTTTTGAGACCAGGCAAGCGATTTATGGGCCAATGGCAGACGACAAAAAAACGATTAGCTTATTAACGGATTGCTCTTAATCGGTTTGGGTGAGTGGCGACATCTTTTATGTTCATTACTTACTTTCATGTAGGCGAAAAAAAGAAAGATGAATCAAGAATGGCGAGATTTTTTGAAAAAAAACAGATGGATAGAACGCTTTTCATAAAGCGGGATCGGTTGTGAACCAAAAAGACCTTCCTTTCTTATCAAATCCGCGACATTCAAACAAAAGAAAGTTTGGTCAGAAAGGATTTCTGGTATTCGTTACTGAAAAGCAAAAGATCCAAATATATGGATTGTTTTTGTGGAGAATATCAGCGTGTCCATTGAATCCTTTTGAGAAATTGGATTAAACTGAATAAATACAAGAAGGTGATGAAATGCTGGTTGATAAGGAGATCAGAAACAGAAAAGATGAAATCTTTCAAAATGGCTTCAACGAAGAAAACCTCGGATGTATCTCTTACGATATTCGAATCGGAAAAATTCTGAGAAAAGAACATGAAACAGATCTGATTTTGAATCCTGGCGAGTTCGTCATGGTCCAATCTGAAGAAGAATTTTGTGTTCCTAAGGATCTTGCGGTAATTGTTGGTGAAAAAAATTCCCTTATGCGAACCGGATTAATCGTAAATGGCCCAACTTATTTTCCGGGCCATCACACAAAAGCCTATCTAAGAGTATTGAATGCTTCCAATAACAAAATAACCATCAGAAAAGACGACAAAATTGCCCAGCTGTTTTTTGAACAGCTGAGTCAGATTCCAGATCAGCTTTATCAATCGAATCCTTCAAGTTCTTTTTCCGATGAAACAGAATATCGAGAATATGGACGATACGATGAGGCCTATAAGACAAGAATCACTGAAATGGAAACCATGACGGAGAGCCTGAAAAATTAAGAAGGGAAATTCTACGCGAATGTTTTGACCTGAATCTGAAGATCAGGATTGGAGAAGATTTGTTTTCAAGCCGATATTCAAACAGATAAAGGCCTTCCTTACCTTGCAAGATCTATGAAGGATCGACAGGAAAGGAAGGCCTTTTGTTCTGGTTGATTCAGGGAAATCGAATGTTTATCGGGAAACGAACCAGAGGCTGGAACCTCTCGGTTCCTTAACTTCTTGGCTCATTCTACTTGTTTTCTGCGTTTTCTTCTTCAGAAACGATGACTTCCTTCCACGAAGGATCGAACTGTTCCAGAAAGGAAGGAATGGAAGCCAGAGCCTGTTCTTTTTGAGAAGAAGCAGGTGGCAAGGAAGCTGATGGATCTACAGAGTTTCCATCAGACTTTTCATCTCCAAACAGGGCTTCAAAGTTCCGGCGGATTTGTTGATTGACCTCTTCAAAGTCCAGTTCTTTGATGGCCGCAATCTTTTGAACGGTTGCCTGAACAAAAGCAGGTTCATTACGGTGTCCGCGATGGGGAACCGGCGAAAGATAGGGGGAATCTGTCTCCGAAAGCAGATGGTCAGCCGGGCAGGCAGCTACATTGGCCGGCCCTTGCTTATTGTTTTTATAGGTAATCGGTCCTGCAAACGATATCAGCATATTGTGCTTTAAAGCTTCTTCCATAATGGGCAAAGATCCGGAGAAGCAATGCAGAATGACAGGTGTCTTCGCATTTTGTTCCAGCAGATCCATCGTGTCCCGGCTTGCATCCCGCATGTGGATGGAAATCGGAAGGTTTGCTTCATTGGCCAGTTCGATCTGTTTTTTGAACAGATCTTTCTGTAAATCCTTAAAGCTTGTGTCCCAATAGTAATCCAGGCCGATTTCGCCTAAGACATCCATACGACCAGACATTGCCTCATGGCGTAGAAAGTCCAGATCTTCTTGAGTGACGTCCTGGGCATCGCCTGGATAAAAGCCAAAGGCAACCTTGAGCAGTTCTGGATGCTTAAATTTCAGGTCCAGAGCCCGCAGATATTCCGTTTTGTTGGTGCACATGACCATCATCAGATCTACACCAGCTTCTTTGGCCCGCTCTAAAATTTCCTCAACGTGGGGATACAGTTCATCACAGGTGATATGGCAATGCGTATCCGTGATCATTTCTGGCAGCCTTCTTCTTCGGCTTCTAAAACAGTCGATGCGATGGCTGTTTCTTCAAAAGATCCGTTTGAGATACCCGCAATAGCCTGGGCAGCTTCAATTGGCTCTACAGCCTTCATAGCCGCTTCGGGCTGGGAAGTTTTGTTCTGGTCAGCGGCGGTTTCATTGACAGGAGTGGTCTTGAAGATCTTGCAGGCTGGCTTTTCTTCAACCGGTGCAGGTTTATCAGATTTGACATAGCCTAAGGCTTCAATGATGTCTTCCATGGCCTCTTTGGTATCGTCGCGGTTGAGCGCAAATTCAACCTGGGCCTGTAAAAATCCCTTACGGTCACCAACGTCATAACGATTGCCGTCAAACTGGCAGGCATAAACGGCTTCTTCTTTGGCCAGGCGGTCAATGGCATCGGTCAGCTGGATTTCATTGCCTTTGCCAGCTTGCTGGTCCTCTAATTTATTAAAAATATCAGGACTCAGGACATAGCGGCCTAAAATGGCCATATTGCTTGGGGCATTTTCAAAGGCTGGTTTTTCTACGAAGTGCGAAACTTCCATCACCCGGTCATTGATCGCTTTGCTTGGCGCAATGATGCCATATTTCGAAATGTTTTCATCCGCAACGGGCTGAACGCCAACAACGCTCGCTCCGGTTTCTTCATACACATCCATCAGCTGGCGGATGGCCCTTTTGCCGCCGCGGTTGACGACAATATCATCGCCAAGCAGCACCGCAAAGGGCTCATCACCCACAAAGCTGCGGGCGCATAAAATGGCATGGCCCAGGCCTTTTGGTGTTTTCTGGCGGACTGAGACGACATTGACCATGTCAGTAATGTCTTCGATCATCTGTAAATGTTCGAGATCGTTGCTTGCTTTCAGCTTTTCTTCGAGTTCAAACGAACGGTCGAAATGATTTTCGATGGATTGTTTATAGGAGTTGGTAATCAGACAGATTTCTTCAATACCAGAAGCCACGGCTTCTTCAATGATGTACTGAATGGTTGGAATGTCTACAATCGGGAGCATTTCCTTAGGAATGGCTTTGGTTGCAGGTAAAAAACGGGTTCCAAATCCCGCTGCCGGAATGACGGCCTTACGAACTTTCTTCTTCATGCGTTCACTATCCTTTCGTCTTAGAGTGCTTTGCAGAGTGATTCAATCCGAATTCTCGAATTCGATTGTTGAATTGTCGAAGTGGTGAGAGAAGATCACAAAGATCAGAATCGATCGGGAAGATCAAAGAAAACTGAAGTCAGCTCTTGGTCTGAATAGAGAATGGATAAGCAGGTTTGTGGGCAGAAAGAAATCAGATCCCTTTCCATACGGATGCACGCATCAAACAGAGAACAAATCCACTCCAGCCATCAAAGACAGGAAAAGAAAACGGTCCAGAACGTTTTCTTTTCAAAAACTCCAATTTCAAAATTTCACCATAAAAATCCAGAAGAGCCGATTTTCCCAAGGCAGACAAACCGCTTTTCTGTCTTCTTCTAACTTTCTATTCTAAACGGACATGGATCTTCAATCAAAAGAACAATGCAAATCGCAGGTAGACTTGCGCTTTCTTACGACCTTGCCGAAAAAGTGCGAGGCAGATCGGGAGAGCTTTTTAATCGCTTGTCAAGAGCAAAAAATGGTCTTTTTCGAAGCCTGAAGGTTTTCTTGTTATAATGAAGCTTGACCAATTGCGCCTTGACTTTCTAAACTTCACCATCAAATGGGCAAAGATCGCACTTTACAGGCGTGATCTGACCCAAGGCGCTTTGGAAATTGGAAGATAGAATCAGAGAAACTTCTTATGTGAATCTCAATGTGAATTCAATCCATGCAGCGTGAAACAAAAAAACGCAAAACTCTATTTGTAACTCTATGTTCAAAATCTGAGTGTCTGAGCGGATCCAACCGTAAAGAAAGAGGGCTCAGATTTCGACGGATGAGAAAGGACTGACTCTTTAATGGAAGAGCTGCCCCGTTTCATCTGACAGACAGATACTTACCATACAGAAAGGACAAATCATGGCAAAAATGGAAGAACGTCTCGACAAGCTTGCCGCTCGTCTGGACGAAATCAACGAAAAAATGATGGACCCGACCGTCGTCAGCGACCGCAGACAGATGTCCAAACTTGGACGCGAAGCCAACGAGCTGACTCCGATTGTCGATGTCTATAACGAATATAAAGCAGCCCAGGCCGGCCTGGCAGATGCCAAAGAACTCATGAACGAAGACGACAAAGACATCCGCGAAATGGCCAAAATGGAAATCGAAGAACTCGAACCAAAAATTGATGAATATATCAAACAGCTCGAACTGCTCCTGGTTCCAACGGATCCTAACGACTCTCACAACGCCTTTATGGAAATCCGTGGGGCTGCGGGCGGTGATGAAGCCAACATCTTTGCGGGCGACTTATTCCGCATGTACTCAAAATATGCAGACTCCAAAGGCTGGAAGCTGGAAGTTACAGATGCTGAAGACTCCGAAGCCGGCGGTTACTCCCTGATCTGCTTTAAGATCACCGGCCAGCATGCTTACGGAACTCTGAAATATGAATCCGGAAGCCACCGTGTACAACGTGTTCCAAAGACCGAATCGCAGGGTCGTATTCAGACCTCAACCGCAACCGTCCTGGTTTACCCGGAAATCGATGAAGAAGACTTCGATATCGATATGAACGACCTGGAAATTGAAACCATGCGTGCCTCTGGTGCCGGTGGTCAGCACGTAAATAAAACTGACTCTGCTGTCCGCATTATCCACAAGCCAACCGGCATCGTCGTAAAATGCCAGGATGGTCGTTCCCAGCATGAAAACCGTGCAACCGCTCTGGCCACCATCGCAGCCCGCGTTAAAGAAGAACGCCAGCGTGAAATCGACCAGAAAAACGAAGCAGAACGGAAAACCAAAATCGGAACCGGCGACCGTGCAGAAAAGATCCGTACCTATAACTACCCACAGAACCGTATTACCGACCACCGCATCGGTTACTCGGTAAACCAGCTTGACCGTATGATCGACGGTCGTCTGGATGATCTGATGAAAGCTTTACAGATGGCCGATCAGAAGGCCAAACTCGCCGGAGAATCCTTATCATGATCACCTGGCATCAATTGCTTAACGAAGGAAAAGAACGCCTCTACCAGGCTGGAAATTCCGATCAGGCAGCCATGATGCTGCTCAATGAACTGTGCCGCCATCGCAACGTCAACCTGTATATGGACCTTGACGGACCGGCCAATTCCGACATTGCGACGGAATACCTTGAAGGCATTCACCGCTTGGAAAAAGGCGAACCGTTAGGCTATGTCTTAGGCTATGAAAACTTCTATGGTTATGACTTCATGGTCAATGAAAACGTCCTGATTCCAAGACCTGAAACCGAAGAACTCACCGGCCAGGTTTTAATGCTTCTCGACCAGAAATTTGAAAACGTCGAACACCCTGTTGTCTTTGACGTGGCAACTGGCAGCGGCGCCATTGGCATTACCCTCAGCCTTGAAGATCCAAGACTGGATGTGTATGCCTCAGATATCTCCAAAGATGCTTTACAGGTAGCATGGGCCAACAATGAAAAACTCGGCGGCCGGGTTGTATTCCTGCAAGGCGACATGTTGGAACCATTTGTAGACCGCAAAATGTTCTGTGATTTTCTCGTCTGCAACCCACCCTATATCCCCTCCGAAGAGCAGCTCGATCATGGCGTCGTTGACTTTGAACCCAATGTCGCTTTATTTGGGGGAAACGATGGCCTGCATTTCTACCGCTCCGTCTTTAAAAACGCCTCCAAAGTCCTCAAACCAAATGCCATCATGGCCTTTGAAATGGGCTACGACCAGGGCGAACGCCTCTCCAGACTGGCCAAGGAATACTTCCCGGATGCCAATGTGGAAGTCTTAAAAGACATGAGCGGCAAAGACCGCATCTTAGTCGTGGAAACCCACCGTGATCCATTTGATGAAGGACTGCCGGAACGGGCTGTGTATTAGCAGCAAGTGAATCAGCCAGACTGAACTGAAAGTTGAAATTTGAAATTCGAAACCAGAAATCTGAAACCGGAAATCTGGAATCCGAATGTCGAAATTCAAAATCTGAAATTCGAAACTTATTCGCAAAGCGGATCCAGCCCTGTTATTCAGAAACAATCCTGAACAAAATCCAAACCTCACGAAGAGATCTGTCAAAAGACAGTTCTCTTTTCTGCGTTTTGAAGTATATTGAAGTTAGATTAAACAAACTCTAGAAAGAAGAAACAGACAATGATTCAACGCAACGATCCTTGCTGGTGCGGATCCGGCAAGAAATATAAAAAATGTCATGAAAACTTTGACCGCAAACTGATGTCGATGAAGCTGCGCGGCAAACAGGTACCACCTCATCGTCTGATCAAAAACGAAGAAGACATCAAATGGATCCGGGAAGCCGGAAAAATCAATACGGCTGTTCTCGACCTGGTGGGTGAAAAAATCCATGCCGGCATGACCACTGATGAAATCGATCAGTTCGTCTACAACTACACCATTGAACACGGTGCAACTCCAGCTCCACTTGGCTATGAAGGCTTTCCAAAAAGCTGCTGCACATCCATCAATGACCAGATCTGCCATGGCATTCCAGATGATACCGTCTTAAAAGAAGGCGACATCGTCAATGTCGACTGCACAACCATCTATCATGGCCACTATGCGGATGCGAGCCGTATGTACTGCATCGGTGAAGTCTCCGATAAAGCCAAAAAACTGGTTGATGTCACTAAACAGTGCCTTGAAGCCGGTATTGCAGCCGTAAGACCTTGGGGTAATGTTGGCGATATCGGTGCTGCCATTCAGCCAATTGCTCATGCCAATGGCTATTCAGTTGTTACAGACTTCTGCGGCCATGGTGTCGGCAATGACTTCCATGAAGATCCATATATCCACCATGTTGGCCATAAAGGCACAGGTATGGTTCTGGCTCCAGGTATGGTCTTCACCATCGAACCAATGATCAATGAAGGCGTAGCCTCCTTATTCATCGATGCGGACAACGACTGGACATCCTATACCGATGACGGAAAACTCTCCGCTCAATGGGAAAAGACGCTTCTTGTTACTGACGACGGCGTCGAAATCATTACCGAATAAGATCTCAGATCGAATTCTGCCCAGACGATTTGCTAAACAAGAAGATAAAGATAAGCCCAAATGAGAAGATCTGGGCCTGACCCCGATCAACTCAGATCTCAGCAACAGCAACAGAAAACTCAAAGCAGAATGATAAAGTCAGACTCAAAATCAGGCGACTTCCCGTTCTGCTTTTTCTGTATTCAAAACGCCAGCCTTCAATCCCTGAAGGCCGGATTGAACTTGATGAGTGATTCAGCCCCGGATAGACTGAAACCATGAAAACGAAAACACCTTTACTTTTTGATCTTGACGGAACCTTATGGGATACCCGCCAGAAAATTACTGAAAGCTGGAACAATACACTGGAACGAGAAGGACTGTCTGCCAGAGTCACCGTTGAAAACCTTTCGCCGCTCCTTGGCAAAACCATGGATGCTTTCCGCAAGTTTTATCTGCCTGAACTTCCCATTCAGGAAGCAGAAGCAATGATGGCCAAACTGGAAACCCAGGAAGTCATCGACTTGCAAAGCGGATGCCAGTCCTGCATCTATGACCATGTCATTTCGACTCTGAAAGAACTGGCCAAAGATCACTATATCGGCATCGTCTCCAACTGCCAGATCGGATACATTGAAGACTTCGTTGCCAACGCAAACCTTGAAGACGTGATTGATGGCCATCTTTGTTATGGTGAAACCCTTGAAAGCAAAGACAAAACGATTCGGGCCCTCATGGCAAAAGACAATCTGAAAAAGGCAGTCTACATTGGGGATACCAATGGGGATAAACAGGCTGCAATGGATGCCGGTATCCCATTTATCTGGGCCAAGTATGGCTTTGGTGAAAATGTAGAACCTGAAGGCATCGATGATATTGAAGAACTGCTGACCATGGAGTACTGATCATAAAGTACAGACTACAGAGACAGAGACAGAGACAGAGATTGGGATTGAGAACCACGTGACTCTGTTCTGTTTGTTAAGAGTCAGGAATTCAAAATAACAATCGTTCAGAACAATCCGTCGGAGCAATCAGGCATCAGTCTGAACAATCAAGAATTTGTGAAAACATCCCAGTATCTGGAAAACAATCCGCAAAAAAGCAGCCGGTCTTCTGGTCAGGAAATCATAAAAGATTTCAAAAGAAGACCGGCTTATCTTTATCTAAAAAGAACCAGTCTTTCTAAAACACAGTCCGAAACCGCACTGTAAAACATTCAAAAAATGAAAACGAAAAGTGAAAAAGTC
Source organism: uncultured Allobaculum sp. (assembly GCA_910577085.1). Taxonomy (GTDB): domain Bacteria; phylum Bacillota_I; class Bacilli_A; order Erysipelotrichales; family Erysipelotrichaceae; genus Allobaculum. The sequence continues at coordinate 25,956 of CAJTLE010000026.1, forward strand.
TGAAACCTAAGCCGGAAATTGAGTGAAAAGGCTTACACAAAATTTCTTTAAAAAATTTGAGAGAAGTGGTTGACAACAGACAATTAACGGGGCTATGATCATCAAGCTTTTGTTCAAGGGCTAAGCCGAGACCAGTTCGCAAGGACATGGTTGGACAGCATGGCCTCAAAGGGCAGAAACGACATCTTGTGAATGATTAAATTTTATTCACAAAAGGCTTGATCCGCAGTATCCGTTATGATATTATGGTTGAGCGCAAGGGAAATGGCTTCCCGATAGTGCGAATCATCTTTAGGTATCGAACAAAATATCGATTGTGAAATTCTTAAAAATATTTCACAAAAGGTGTTGACTTCTGATCTGGCAGATGATAAGATAAACAAGCCTTGTGAGGGAAATTGATTCACTCACAAACAGATGGCTCTTTGAAAACTCTGATTACAGACAATTCAATATTCGAAATTAACACGTCGATTCTTGAACAA
>CAJTLE010000027.1 GCA_910577085.1 uncultured Allobaculum sp.
GCGATTTTGACCTGTTTTTGCCCGTCATTTTTGAAAAAATCAAGTCCCCCCCTCCACCGGAAACAATGTGGATAACCGAATCGAGAAAGATTTCTTTGCATTTCGAAGACAAAACACGAAAAATGGATTTGTGAAAAAAGCCACGAATTATTCGGTAATAATTACAAATAAGTTATTTAAAAGCAGGTGGACCGTCACCTCTTTTCAGTGCGCCCAATTTTGAATAAAACGAGCTTTATTCAGGGAGATTCACAATTTTTCAGAATCCCAAAACAAATTCCTTTCACAGTTAATTCGAATTTGATCTGCCTATTAAGTTAAAAGACTGTTTTTCCCAGTTAACCGAATGGCATTGAAATTGCTCCCTGGGACGAGTAATCAGTCTTCCCTGCTTTTTTACGCGTTTTTTCTGTCCGTTCGAATCGATCAAACAGAATTCAAAAGCAATAAAAAGGCCATCCTTCGAACATCCTGTTCAAATGATGGCCTGAATTAAGCAGTAAAACCCGTACTCAGCCAAAATTCCCTCTTCTGCGCGATAGGCAGTTTCGGATTTTGACTTGATCTTACAGGCTTTGCTTAGTCGACAACGTAATCTTTGTGTTCTTTGGCAACTTTGGCGATGACTTCAACCTCTAACAAAGCACCCTTTGGCAGATCTTTGACGGCGAAGCAGCTGCGGGCTGGTTTATTGATGAAGTATTTGGCATAGACTTCATTAAAAGCCGCAAAATCGGCGATATCGGCCAGGTAGCAGGTTGTTTTAATGGCGTGCTGGAAACCGGAACCAGAAGCGTCTAAAACGGCGCTCAGGTTTTTCATGACCTGTTCGGTCTGTTCCGTAATATTTGTTCCTTCAATTTCACCAGTTCTTGGGTTGAGTGGGATCTGGCCAGAGGTGAAGACAAAGTCGTCTACTCTTACAGCCTGGCAATAAGGACCAATGGCTTCTGGTGCATTGGCTGTGCTGATTCTTTCCATATTGAAATTCTCCTCTTTCTATCAGGCAGGTGAGTCTGAATGTACAATCGTCGATCGGTGATCAGCCTGATTCAGACTGGCCTGCAATTTTATATTCTGATCTTGTTATAGGACTTTAGAGGTCCTGAGGACAGAAAAGTGCCTTTGAGCGGCCAAAAACGAACTGAATCTGTCCGGATTCTTTCTTCCGGATCCTTTGTTCTCTTATTCTCTGTGCTCACTCTCTTTGCTGTCCGTCTTCTCTGTCTGACTTGATGCTTTTCCTACTCAACCAGACGCAGGCCGTTGGCACGCAGAGCTTCGTGAACTTCCTGGATATGCACGAAGTCACGCGTTTCGATATTGATGCGCAGAATGCAGGCCGTGATGGAGGTTCCTTCACTGGCTTTTTCGTAGCTGACGCTGACTACATTGGCATTCAGAGAAGCAAGCAGCTGAGAAACTTTGGCCAGCTGACCTGGACGGTCTTCCAGCTGAATAGCCAGGGTATCTGAACGGCCGGATTTGAGCAGACCGCGTTCAATGACTTTGGACAGAATTGTAACATCGATATTGCCGCCCGAAAGAAGGCAGACAACGTTTTTGCCAGTCACCGGAATTTTGTCATACATGACCGCCGCCACGCTGACCGCACCGGCCCCTTCGGTGATCAGTTTCTGGGTTTCGATCAGTTTTAAAATGGCGCCCGCCACTTCATCATCGCTGACGGTGACGATTTCATCGACGTACTTGCGGCACAGATCGAACGTATGTTCACCAGGTTCTTTGACCTGAATACCATCCGCAATCGTTCTGGCTTCTTCCAGACAGATGATTTCATCTTCCAGCAGAGATTTGGCCATACTTGGAGCGCCTTCGGCCTGAACGCCATAGATTTTGACATCCGGGCGTAAGGATTTGACCGCAAAGGCAATTCCAGAGATCAGCCCCCCGCCGCCGATTGGAACCACAATGGCTTCCACATCATCGAGCTGGTCGAGAATTTCCAGACCAATGGTTCCCTGACCAGCAATGACTTCTTCGTCATCAAAGGGATGAATGAAGGTATAGCCTTTTTCATCCCGCAGCTCTAACGCTTTCTGGTAGGCATCATCATAAACCCCGGGCACCAGCACAACATTGGCTCCATAGGAGCGGGTGGCTTCCACTTTGGAAATCGGCGCGCCTTCTGGCAGACAGATGGTCGCTTCAATGCCGGCTTCCTGGGCGGCAAGAGCTACACCCTGGGCATGGTTGCCGGCGGAACAGGCAATAACGCCATGGCTTTTTTCCTCTTCGGAAAGCTGGGAAATTTTATAGTAAGCGCCCCGCAGTTTGAAACTGCCGGTGCGCTGCAGATTTTCAGTTTTTAAGAAGACATTCACGCCATCTTTGATCTTCAAAGCCGGGATTAAGTCAGTTGTACGGGCCGTGTCTTTGAGGATGTATCTGGCATGGTAGATTTTATCTAAACTTAGCATTCGGTACTCCTTTCTTAGCGGCCTGGGTTTCAACAAACTGACGCGCACAGCGTGCCGAGCGTCCGCCTTTGGCAAGCGCAAAAGCTTCGGCTTCGTGGTCAAGTTCAGAACCGGTCAGATCCAGACCATATTCCTGGGCGATCTGGTGAACCAGATCGAGGTATTGATTCGCGTTGGGTTTTTCAAAGAACAGGCAGAGCCCAAACCGCTGGGAAAGCGATAAGGTTTCCTGCAGGGTATCCCGACGGTGCATATCATCGCCGCTTCGGGCCGAGATGGATTCTTTGACCAAATGACGACGGTTGCTGGTGGCATAAATGACCGTATTGGAACTGCGGGCAGAAACCGATCCTTCCAGAACAGCTTTCAAAGCAGAGAAGGAATCATCATTTTCCGCAAAAGACAGATCATCAATGTAAACCACAAATTTCAATGGTTCTAAAGACAGTTTGTCTAACAGATCCGGCAGGACATCCAGCCGGTCTTTGGGCACTTCAATTAAGCGGAGGCCTTCGTCAGCGAAATGGTTTTCCAGAGCCTTAATCGAAGCCGATTTGCCTGTTCCGGCATCGCCATATAAAAGCAGATTGGAACTTGGAAGACCATCCAGTAAAGCCTGCGTGTTGTCGATCATGGCTTCATGCTGGAAATCATAGCCATACAGCTGATCGAAGGTAATTGGATCCGGATTGCGCACAGCCGTCAGTTCCAGATCCGGCTGATTTTTCAGGCGGAACATGGTTGCTGTCGCAAACATGCCAATACCGCGGCGTTCAATATCCATCAGGCAGTTCAGGTATTCAGCCTGCATGTCGATCCATTTGCCATACCAGCCAGTGCGCCCATTCAGTCCCAGATCTTCTGGAATGACGGTGGCTGCCTGACCGAGCGCATTGAGCTCACTCATTGCACTGTTGAGCATGCGTTCGGGAAATTCCCGGTTGGTCTGCGTGCTCAGTCGTGCCAGACAGGTATCGAGCGAAAAGATCGTCTGGCGCAGGTATTCCCCCCAGTCATCCGTATTCTGTTCATACAGCAGCCCCGTAAACCGGGCAGCCGCCTGTAAAAAGCGGCTGCGGTTTTCGGCATGGGCATCGAGCATCTCAACGAATGCACAGAAAATCGGATTGTCATAGAGCGGCATGAACACCGCTAACTGGTGAAGGCTTTGGTTGAGCCCATCGATCATGAAAGAACCGCTCCTTTATCGGCACCTGAAACAAGGCGGGAGTAGCGTTTGAGGTAGCCCTTCACGTCTTTCTTTTCTTTGATTGGCATTTCAGCTTTTCGTTTTGCCAGTTCTTCATCATCGACCAGCAGTTCAATGGAGTAGTCTGGGATGTTGATCGAAATCATATCGCCATCTTTAACGTAGGCAATCAAACCGCCTTTGACTGCTTCCGGTGTGATGTGACCAATGGCTGCTCCACGGGTAGCTCCCGAGAAACGACCATCTGTAATCAGGGCAACTTCTTTATCTAAGCCCATACCGGCAATGGCAGAGGTTGGTGAAAGCATTTCGCGCATCCCTGGTCCGCCGGCTGGTCCTTCATAACGGATCACAACAACATCGCCAGGTTTTACCTTGCCGCCAAAGATGCCGGCAATGGCTTCTTCTTCACTGTCAAAGACAATGGCTGGTCCTGTATGACGGAGCATTTCTGGAGCGACTGCAGAGCGTTTAACCACGCATCCCTGCGGAGCAATGTTGCCTTTTAAGACGGCAAGGCCACCAGTTGCGGTAAATGGATTGTCGATTGGACGGATGATGGTTTCGTCCAGATTGATGGCATCAGCGATATTTTCATGGAGTGTTTTGCCCGTTACCGTCATGACACTTGTATCAATCAGACCAGCATCTTCGAGCTCTTTGAGTACCGCATACACACCACCAGCCTGATCCAGGTCTTCCATATAAGTTGGACCGGCAGGAGCCAGATGGCAGACGTTTGGTGTCTTTTCGGAGATGCGGTTGACTTCATCAAGATCGATATCAATGCCGCATTCATGGGCGATCGCAGGCAGATGGAGCATGGAGTTGGTTGAGCAGCCAAGAGCCATATCCGCTGTAATCGCATTTTTGAAGGCAGCTTCGGTCATAATGTCACGGGGACGGATGTCTTTTTCAATCAGATCCATGATCTGCATCCCAGCGTGTTTAGCCAGTTCAAGGCGACGGGAATAGACAGCAGGAATGGTTCCATTGCCTTTTAAAGCCATACCGAGAACTTCGGACAGACAGTTGTGGGAGTTGGCGGTATACATACCCGAGCACGAACCGCAGGATGGGCAGGTATTCAGTTCGAATTCTCGCAGCTTGGCTTCATCGATCTTGCCGGCTTTATAGGCACCAACGGCTTCAAACATGCTGGAAAGCGAAGTTTTATGGTTATCAATCCGGCCGGCTAACATTGGACCGCCGGAAACAAAGATCGTTGGCAGATTCAGGCGAGCCGCAGCCATCAACAGACCAGGAACGTTTTTGTCGCAGTTTGGAATCATAACCAGCGCATCAAAGGCATGGGCTAAAGCCATGGATTCTGTAGAATCCGCAATCAGATCGCGGGTTACCAGAGAATAACGCATTCCATTGTGGCCCATCGCGATTCCATCGCACACCGCGATGGCTGGAAATACGATTGGCGTTCCTCCGGCCATAGAAACACCAGTCTTGACAGCTTGGGTAATTTTGTCGAGGTTCATATGGCCTGGAACGATTTCGTTGTAGGAAGAAACGATGCCGACGATTGGACGGTCAATTTCTTCTTCAGTCAGACCAAGAGCATGCAGCAGGCTTCGCTGCGGGGCTTTTTCCAGCCCTTTTTTCATCTCATCACTTTTCATCTTCTTGTTTCCTTTATATGGGTATATGAATTCTATTTGGATATATGGATATATGGGTTCTATTTGGGATTTGAAGACTGGATTGGCTTTTCTTTTGCACAACTTACAAATCCTGAAGATTTGCAGAGTATCCAGATGATTTTCAGATGGCCAGATAGAACAAAAGCCCGTTAACGGGCTTTTGATTGATTCAAATTGTAAGGTTCAGGCACTTTTTCGAAGACTTCTTTCTGTCTGCTTTCTGATATCTTCTTTTATCTTCTTTCTGGTTTCTTCTTTTGGAAGCAGGAAGAACTTTGTGAAAGCAGATCGGATCAACGATTGCCTGAGTGGATCAGCAAAGACGAAACTTAGTTGTTCACCAGTTTGTCTTCGTCAGCCCAGCTGTACAGAGCGCGGACTTCTTCACCGACTTTGGAGCTTGGATGTTCTTTTGCACGTTTACGCATGGCTTTGAAGTGAGCCTGACCACCAGCATCGGACATGTCGAGCAGGAAGTCTTTTGCGAATGTACCATCCTGGATGTCTTTGAGGATCTGTTTCATGGCTTTCTTCGTATCAGCAGTGATGATCTTTTCACCTGTGATGTAGTCGCCATATTCAGCGGTATTGGAAATGGAGTAGCGCATGCCTTCAAATCCGGACTGATAGATCAGATCGACGATCAGTTTCATTTCGTGAATGCATTCAAAGTAAGCATTACGTGGGTCATAACCAGCTTCGACTAAAGTTTCAAACCCAGCCTGCATCAGGGCAACAACACCGCCGCAAAGAACAGCCTGTTCACCGAAGAGGTCTGTTTCCGTTTCTGTACGGAATGTCGTTTCCAGAACACCGGCACGGCTTGCACCGATGCCTGCTGCATACGCAAGACCAAGATCAAGCGCATCGCCTGTAGCATCCTGTTCAACCGCAATTAAGGATGGAACACCTTTGCCAGCTTCGTATTCAGAACGAACAGTGTGGCCTGGGCCTTTTGGAGCAACCATGATGACGTTCACATCAGCTGGTGGAACGATCTGACCAAAGTGGATGTTGAAGCCATGAGCAAATGCAAGAGTTTTACCAGCGCTCAGGTTTGGAGCAATCTCCTTACGGTAAACATCTTTCTGTTTTTCGTCTGGGATCAGGACCATAACGATGTCAGCAGCTTTTGTTGCTTCGGCAACTGGAAGAACTTCAAAGCCCTGTTCTTTGGCTTTGGCAGCAGATTTACTTCCTTCATACAGACCGATAACAACATCAACGCCGGAATCGCGCAGGTTTAAAGCATGAGCGTGGCCCTGTGAGCCATATCCGATGATTGCAACTTTTTTGCCTTTCAGGCGGTTAACGTCACAATCCTGTTCATAAAAAATTCTGTTTTCCATAAAGAGTTTCCTTTCTGATCGCAGTCGTATCGAACGAATCCCTCATGGCTTTGACATTTCGTTTTCAAGACTGGCTGGAAGATCCTTGTCTTGCCTGGAGCAGGGCTTCTGTCCAGATCTGGGAAGAGGGCGTATCTTTTTGCGGCCCGCTTTTGTCTTGGCCAAAGTCGTTTCTGAGTTTTTCGAATTTTTTTGGGCTGTTGTCTGCGAATTCTGACGCAGTTTCAACAAAAGATCAAGAATTTTATTTCAAGATTTTTCATTTTGCTGAAAATTGTTTTCATTTGTTTCGTCCCTACATTTCTTGAAAGCGGTTTACACAGAATGTAATTCCCCAAAACCTGCCAGCAGATTGCCTGAATCGATCATAGATACGCTCCAGTTCTGTTCAGAACTTTTCTGGCCGTTTTTGGCAGAACAGGGATTCAAAATCAAATGTTTTTTCAAGTAGTCTTTCAAATGGTCTTTCAAGTCCCTTTTCAGACCATGGTTCAAGATCAGCGATTAGTTGCCTTCAAGCTGATCAATACGAGCGGCCCGGTTGAGTTCCATCAGAGCGAAATCATCCTGCTCAGCATCGGTTAAGTAATGGCATCCGCGCTGCAAAGCCACAACACCGGTACGGCTCATTTCCAGAATGCCGTAAGGAGCCACAACGGTTAAGAAGGCATCGATCTTGCTGGACTCACCCGTGATTTCAACGCAGAGCGTATTGGGTGAATAATCGATAATCTTGCTTCTGAAAATATCCACCGCCGAAACGATATCCTGACGGGTTTCCGGAGTGTTTTTCAGTTTAATCAGCGCCAGTTCACGGGAGACGCGATCATTGACCACCATTTCCTTGACGTGTTTGACGTTGTAGAGCTTGCGCAGCTGCTTCACACATTGTGAACGGATCTTTTCATCTCCGTTTACCGAAATCGTAATGCGTGAATAGCGGGGATCTTCGGTAGCACCAACGGTTAATGAGTTGATGTTGAAATCCCGGCGCGTAAACATGCTGGTGACACGGGTCAGAACACCGGCCGAGTTGTCTACCAGACAGGCAATTTCAAATCGTTCCATCAGATTTCCTCCCGCATCGTGATGATGTCATCCATGCTTCCACCAGGTGGCAGCATTGGCAGAACAAATTCATCTGGATCAATCTTGACATCAATCAGCACTGGTCCGGACTTGGCCATCGCTTTGGCGACGGTTTCCGGCAGTTCTTCCAGGGTATCCACATGGAAGCCCGGGATGCCAAAGGCATTCGCAATTTTGACAAAATCTGACTTTCTGTCAGACAGATCGGTATTGGAATAATGCTGGTTATAGAACAGAGTCTGCCACTGACGGACCATGCCCAGTGTGCCGTTATTGAAGACAACGATCACAACTGGAACCTGTGTCTTATACAGGGTGGCCAGTTCGCCCAGGTTCATGCCAAAGCTGCCATCTCCGGTAAAGAGAATCGTGCGCTTTTTCGAACCAAAGGCTGCACCAATCGCAGCACCAAGACCAAAGCCCATCGTTCCCAGGCCGCCAGAAGAAATAAAGGTTCTTGGCTTCTGGAATGGATAGTACTGAGCAACCCACATCTGATGCTGACCGACATCGGTCGCAATTGGAGTGGAAGCATCGGTATATTTCGTAATTTCGTTAATCAGAGCCTGTGGAGTCAGTTTGTGCGGATCAAGCAGCTGATCCTGCTGGAACTGTTCTTCCAGTTTGAGCTGCGCAATGCGCGCATGCCATTCTGGATGTTCTTTCTGTTCCACTTCATTGATCAGACGACACACCGCATCATGAATATCTCCGGCCAGACCTAAGTGAACCGAGATGTTCTTGTTCAGTTCAGCCGCATCGATATCAAACTGAATGATCTTGGCCTGTTTGGCATATTTTTTAACATTTCCTGTCGCACGGTCCGAGAAACGGCAGCCAATCGAAATGATCAGGTCGCATTCGTTCTGAGCCATGGAACTTGCATAGTGGCCATGCATGCCCTGCATGCCTAAAAATCTTGGATAGTCTGTTGGAATAGCCGAAAGACCCATTAATGTACTGCCAATCGGAGCATCGATTTTCTCAGCAAGTTCCATCACCTGCTGGGATACATCTGCACCTAAAGACCCACCGCCAATGTAGATAAAAGGACGATTGGCTGCATTGATCATACGGGCCGCTTCTTTCATCTGGAAGCCATTGACTGTTTTTTCGGGGAGCTTGCGGGCCCGCCCTAAAGGCTTATATTCGATCACAGCCTGCTGCACATCTTTTGGAACATCGACCAGGACTGGGCCTGGACGGCCGGATTTGGCAATTTCAAAGGCTTTATGCAGAGTTGTGGCGAGATCTTCAACGGAATGTACGAAGAAGTTATGTTTGGTTACCGGTAAAGTGACACCGGTAATATCGACTTCCTGGAATGAATCACGTCCAATTAAAGACGTCGAAACGTTACCGGTGATGGCGACCAGCGGAACAGAGTCCAGATAAGCGGTCGCAATACCGGTGACCAGGTTTGTTGCTCCAGGACCCGATGTCGCAATGACGACTCCGGTCTTTCCTGTCGCCCGGAAATACCCGTCAGCGGCATGACAGGCGTGCTGTTCGTGGCTGGTCAGCACGTGGTTAAGCCGGTCCGAATATTCATAAAGGGCGTCATAGAGATCAATGACCTGTCCGCCAGGATAGCCAAAGACAGTGTCGACACCCTGCTCGAGCAGGGTCTCAACGATGATTTCAGCACCGCTTTTTTTCATATTTACCTTCCTTTTCACAAATCGTGTTACGCCCTTTATAACACTTACGGTTTTTGCCTTCAACAGTCTCCTGAAAACGGTTCTGTTTTTCGCATGTTTTTTCCATTTTCTTTCATTCGTTTTCATCCATTCCCGAAAACATCCGGGGTCCAGAAAGATGAAGAAAAAAAGAAGATGGAAAAAAGATCAGTTGTCTGAATTTACCCACAGATTGACTGATCAATTACCGATTTACGGTGCTTTTCCGGACGTTCTTCCATTGTAATCACACAAAAACCCGAAATCAAAGAAGCATTGGCATCTGACTTGCATCTTGCAATAAAAGAGTCTGGAAATGTACATCCTGGCATTACAATTCAAAAATCAACTGGATTTCCCGATCCACAAGCACCTGGCAGAATTTCCGAACTGAACAGAAAGGAATCTGCAGGCGATCTGCATCCGCTCAAACGGATGACTGCCCTGAACCACTATGTAGTCACTTTTATTGCGTCTGCTTCGGACAGATTTAAATCGCTGGATTCAGGCTGAAATCCATTTCGGATCAGCCCTGTCCACAGCAGAAAATGTTAAAGATAATTTGTGTAGATCAGCCACTGTTATTTCGTTGGTCAGGGTCTGCAAAAAAATGCTGGTCGAAACTTCCTGGCCACTCAGGCAGAAAAAAAGCAGACCACACAAATGTGCGATCTGCAAAGTGAATCTTGATTGTTTCTTCTGAAACCCGATCCGTCCTGAATGAGGGTTACGTACAGCTGTAACTACTCGCTCATTTCAGGTGCCTCAATTGGAGCTGGGGCAGGTTCAGGAGTAACGATTGGTTCCGATGGTTCAACTGGCGTTGTTGGCTCAGTTGGAACACCTGGGTTTGGATCCGGAGTTGGGGTTGGTGCCGGGTCAACTGGTGTAACTGGCTCAGCTGGAACACCTGGAGCGGGTGTTGGATCCACAGGCTGGCTTGGCACAACCGGTTCAACTGGGGCAACCGGTTCAACTGGGGCAACCGGTGCCACAGGAGCAACTGGAGTTACAGGCGTTGGATCCACTGGTGTGTAGTTGTAATCCGGTGTATACACAGGGGTATACGTATTGGTGTTTGTATCCGGCTGCACAACAGGTGTAGTTGGATACACAGTTGTCTGTCCGCCGGTTGCGGGTTCGAACTGCGGGATCTGTTCCTGTGTCTGATCGGATGGCTCTTCACTGTTCTGATTGTCATCCTTGTTTTCTTCTTCATTGGTGTCTTTTGCCTCTTCGGTCTTCAATGGCCGTTTGGTATCGTCACCAGACAGAATGACATCGGTGTAGTATTTGGAATCGGCAGAGATTTCCGCATTTAAGGCAGCCAGCCCCATCTGTTCAATCAGAGTTGGCTGGCTGGAGTACAGGCTGACACCAAGACCTAAACGATGGCCTTCAATATCGATGCCCATGGCTTCCATAATGGTTGGAAACATATCCAGCGTGCAATAGTCACGGGTTTTATCGAGCGTGTATTCCGGACCGTTGAGGATCACGGAATACGCCTGACGCTGATAGCCAGAACCAGTAGCTTTTCCAACGGAAGCATCCATGGACAGGTGGTCACCGGTGATGACTACCGTTGTATTCTTGTAGAAGTCCTGCTGCTGGATCCAGTTGACAAATCCAGTCAGCTGGCGGTCTGTACAGGAAATTACATTTTCGTATTGGGTTTCATGTTCGTCTTTGCACTCTTCACATTTGTATCCATCGGCGAAGTGTGTATCGGCAGTCATGATGGTCAGGTTGAACGGTGCATCCTGGCTTGCCAGCTCAGTCAGCTTGCTTTCCGCCCAGCTGTACAGTTTCTTATCTTCAAATCCCCACCATACGCGATAACCGGCCGGGATTGCCTTATCATGAACAGCGCGGGCGTAGTCTAAAATGTCATATTCACCATGCTGCTCATAGTAGTTGCTTCGACCCGCGAAAGCACCATCAGAGCCGCACATGAAGTAGTTGTTATAGCCATTTTCTTTGAGGATCTGACCCATTGTGGTCAGGTGCGGCATGAACTTGTCAGAAGCCGAGAAATTATGGTTGAACTGACCATTGCCGACATTAAGCGGCACTCCGGCCGACATGGCAACCAGACCCGCTACGGTCCAGCCAGAGTTGTTGGTGACATTCGCACCATTTAAATCGGTTGTCCCTTTTGGGGAGAAGTCTGTAGCATTGTCAGCCTTGGCCAGGTTGTACAGGTTAGGAATCAGATCCTCTTTAAATCCACCACCGTGTTCCGGGCTGGTGTAGGAAGATTCCATCGATTCCACCACAATATGAATCAGGTTTTTCTTCTGAGCCGGGAACGTAATTTTTACGTCCGTTGGCTCAACAAACTGATCCTCATATAAAGTCGATTCACGACCGGCATTGTCGAGGTATTCGCCAATGCCTAATACTTCCCATCCTTGATAGAGCTGGGAGCTGAACAAACCACCGATGACTAACGCTGCGCCAAGAACGGAGCAGTTGAAGACATAGCCGGCACGTTTGCCATTAAAGAAAGTACGACCTTCTTTTTTTGCTTTGCTGTGCTGTCTGCAGAAGTAAATGTAGTAAGCAAAAATCAGCGTTCCTACAATCAGCAGCAGCCAATAGTTTCGAAAGAAGCCGCCAATTGCTTCTCCGACTGTTCCCTCAGCCCCTTCGGTACCGGCGCTCAGGGTATAAATTACCTGTGAAAAGCTGGTGAGCTGAATTGTATCCGTCAGATAATGAACGGTGTACGCTACAATGCAGGTCAGCCAGAACAGCAGATAAATCAAAGTTCCAATAAAAATCCACATAGTCTATTCCTTTCTAATCATTCCAGAGAGTTAGGACTGAATGCGATCAAAAAAGAGCTCTGGTCAGGCAGACCTGCCAGGCTTACTCGGAGAAGTTAGTTCTCCGCATGGCAATGTTAAGCATTCCTTGGCTAAGATACAAGGTTTTTCGAGGAATTACCATCAGAAAATAAACTGCAGCGGCAATCTTTCGATAATGAGTTGACATACGGCGCTTTCCTGTAAGTCATTTCCAGCATCCTGAAGGAAGCGTTTCCCATCAAAGACAGGCGTGGAAAATAAATCGTTGTACAGGAACAGATACGAAAAAAGCGCCCACAATTGGACGCGGATTTTTCTTAGGAACGGCTTTCGCTGACTTCCACTTTTACTTTTGAACCATCTGGTTCCACATCAAAAGTGATCTTGGAAAAAGCTTCGAGATCATTGGCCAGAATATCCCGGACAGTATCAAAAACTACGTCCTGGCTGGCTTCCGTTGGTGTGTCGTATTCAATGGATGTGACGATGTGCTTCTTTCCCTTGATATCGGTCAGTTCTTTTACAATTGGATTCATTGACTTTACCCTCTAGCAGAAGTTTACTCTAAAGAATTTTCCAAATCAATTTGGGATAGAGACGGATGCTCTTCCTGATTTGAATCCTTCTTTCAAGCGTTTTCTTTTCTTCGAACTGTTCATACTTTACCATATTCCAGGCATATAAATTGCCACTCTGATCCATTCCGGTCTTTCCAGCATACAGTTTTCATGCAAATTATCGTCTTAATCAGGTTTTTATATGACTTTTATTGGTTGTTTTTCTGATCTTGAGCAAGAAATTTCTGATATTCCTCATACTGCTCCTGCCAGTATTCCTGCTCCTCTTGGCCGATTTCACGGATCACCCGGCAGGGATTGCCAGCCGCAAAAACATGGGGCGGTATATCACGGGTGACTACCGAGCCGGATCCAATGACCGATCCGGCATGAATCGTTACCCCGCCATTGACCACGCAGCTGCCGCCCATCCAGACATCTTCTTCAATGACAATCGGCTTGCAGATTTCAAGGCCGGTTGCCCGTATCTTGGCATCCATGGGATGAATAGCGGTATAAAAGCAGCATCTTGGACCAATGGCACAGCGATCTTTAAAAATCACCCTGGCTTCATCGAGAATCATGCAGTCCATGTTCAAAAAGGCATGCTCGCCCAGCTCAATGTGCGGTCCTAAATCGCAGTAAAAGGGCGGCACAATGGCGGCACTTGCCGGATACTTGCCAAGCATCTGTTCCAGATAAACCCTGGCATCCTGAGAGGTTCTGCAGGCGTTTACTTCAAGCAGCAGTTTGCGGGCTTTCATGTAGGAATCATCCCCTACTCGATAGCAGTTATATAAAAGGCCATTGCGGCGGCGTTCGCGTTCAGTCATTTTGATTTCCTTTCCAGTCCTTTATTTTCGTTTCTGAAATTGTCTGATGTTCAGCTGTTTCCAGTCATTCTGGACGTTTCCATCCGGCCGGATCCAAAAGTGGATACAAAAATAAAAGGATGAACCTTCTCATCCTTCTATTGTAAACAATTTCAATTTTTAAATGGTAGTCAACTAGTCAACTGTGCAGGTCCACTGGTATGGGTCTTCAAGCGTGCCCCACTGAATGCCAGTCAGGGTGTCATACAGTTTCTGGGTCAGATCCCCAGTCTGGAAATTATTGATGGTAGCTTTTTCGCCTTTGTAGCAAAGCTCGCCGATTGGAGAAATAACAGCAGCCGTACCGGTTCCCCAGGCTTCCTGCAGACGGCCATCTCTTGCAGCAGCCATCAGATCATCAATCGCAAGATGTTCTTCATGAACTGGATAGCCCCAGTCACGAACCAGATGGAGGATCGAATCACGGGTTACCCCTGGCAATACGGTGCCTTCCGTTGGTGCTGTCCAGATTTCGCCATCAATCAGGAACATCACGTTCATGCTTCCAACTTCTTCGACATATTTTTTATGGACGCCATCCAGCCACAGAACCTGGGTATAGCCCTGTTCTTCAGCTTTTTCCTGCGCTTTTAAAGAGCCGGCATAGTTACCGCCGCATTTGGTGAAACCAGTTCCACCAGGAGCAGCTCTGACATAGTCGTCTTCAACCCAGATTTTTACGGGTGCCATACCTTCTGGATAGTAAGCACCAACCGGGGAGAGGATGATCATAAATTTATAGGAAGTTGCAGGGTGAACACCCACCGCTTTTTCGGTTGCGAACATGAATGGACGGATGTAGAGGGATTCGCCTTCATGATCTGGCACCCAGTCTTTTTCAACTTTCACCAGTTCCTTGATTGCCTCCACGAACATGTCTTCTGGTACTTTTGGCATCGAAAGACGATCGTTGGAATTGGCAAAACGCTGCGCGTTCTTTTCCGGACGGAACAGCTGGATGGCTCCGTCTTTTGTGCGGTAAGCTTTCAGGCCTTCGAAAGTTTCCTGTGCATAGTGCAAAACCATGCTCGCCGGATCCATTTCAATTGGGCCAAATGGTACGATGCGGGCATCATGCCAGCCGCCCTGATCTGCGTCATAGTCAGCGACAAACATATAGTCGGTGTAGTATTTGCCAAAGCCAAGCGGGCCCTGTGGTTTTTCTTTTAAGTCTTTTCTTGGTTCAAACTGGAAATCCATAATCTTAAGTCCTTTCTCATCTGTAGATGAAATTTTCTTAAAAATACACCTGTCTGTCAGGCCGTTCAATTTTTGACCCGGTTTCCTTTCCAAATTTCAGATTTTTTGAAAGAAAAAAGACTGTTTTCTGAAAATCGAAAACAGTCTTACATTCTTTTTGGTCAATTGATCGTTCTTGGTCGCTTTGAAATTCCATCCAATGACAGATTTTAATTTTCGTCCAGCGGGTTGGGCCGCAGATTCCGACCGCCATCTACGCATCGGCAGCCACCGCCGCCCCGAATAGATCGGGAAGACTCTTCATTTCTGGAAACCGAATTCAGGACCAGCATCGTTTCTTTATTTTCTTCATCAGCAGCATCATCAGCTTCCAGAGCCAGGACTGGTGCAGCAACAGGACGGGAAGAAACATTTTCGTCCGCTGTTTCTTTGGCAGATTCGTCCTTGCCAGCTGCCAGAATCGAAGAGGTCAGGAAATTCTTGCGGTGCGAATACCAGAAGAAGAAGATCGACGACAATGCCCAGGTCATGGGATAAACCCAGTTGACAAAGGCAATGTTGTGGAAGGGCGCAGTGATCCACAAAAAGCCAACCCGGATCAGGCACCAGCATACGAGCATCACATTCATGGGCACCGCCGGCTTGCCTGCCCCACGGCATACCGCCGAAATCGCATGGGAATACGCCAGCAGGAAATAAAACAGCGCATTGGTCTGCGCCCGCAGGGCACCAAAGGCAATGACTTCTGGGTTCTGGTCAAACAGCCAGATCATGGAGGGAGCAAACAGGAAGAACAAAACTCCAACAACCTCAGCCGCCGCACATGAACAGCGCACTCCAAAGCTGGCCCCTGATTTTGCCCGATCGGTATCACCAGCCCCAAGGTTCTGGCCGACAAAGGTTGAAATGGCCATGCCAAAAGACATAATCGGCAAGAAAACAAATCCTTCGACTTTCGAATACGCTCCACACCCGGCCATAGCCAGCGAGCCAAAACTGTTGATATTGGACTGCACGACAACATTGGCCAGTGAGATAATCGAGTTCTGAACGCCCGTTGGAATGCCATAACGAACGATCTGTTTAAGCTGCGGCCAGTGAATACGCAGTCTTGTCAGTTCGACACGATGCGGGCCATCAGCTTTGAGCAAGGTACGTAAAGCCAGAATGGCCGAAACCGCCTGGGAAATCACCGTCGCAATCGCTGCACCGGCAACACCCCAGTGGAATACGGCGATAAAGACCAGGTCCATTACGACATTCAGTCCCGAAGAAATCATCAGGAAGTACAGCGGATGCTTCGAGTCGCCCACAGCTCTTAAAATCGCCGAGAAGATATTGTAAAGAACCAGGCCGATAATCCCGGTAAAGTACACTTCAAAGTAAGAGTTGGAAAGCGGCAGAACTTCCGGCGGTGTCTGCATCCAGACCAGAATGATCGGGGAAAGCCATCGGCCAAGCAACGCAAGCACAATCGACAGAAGCAGCCCCAGCGCAATGCTGGTATGAATCGTCCGGGTCAGTTCTTTTTGTTTGCCGGCGCCAAACGCCTGCGAGATGACAACCGACGCGCCCATGGACAGGCCATTAAAAAATCCGACCAGAAGCATGATCAGATTGCCGCTGCTTGCAACCGCCGACAGGGCATGATCGCCTAACAGGTTGCCAACAATAATCGTATCGACTGTGTTATACAGCTGCTGAAACAGCTGGCCCAGAAAAATTGGAATCGCAAAGGTAATCATCTGCCGGCCAATCGGTCCTTCTGTCATCAGCAGCGTGCCTGAATCATGAAAATGGATTTTCATTCGCTTCCCTTCTTTCCTGCAATCCGAATCCTTTGTTTCTGACTTTGCATCTCGATTGTAATCCTCTTTTTGTCCATCGCAACCGAACACGACGCCTTTTTGGTTGCTCAAAACGCGCCCAAAACGATCATCCATGAACTTTCTTCTACTTAACAGCCGCGCTTTCTCCATTTGGAAAAGAGACTTTCTGTTCCAATTGGGATGAGATTTCTATGCTTGATTCAGCGAAAAAGAAGACAAAACAAATCGTTCCTGCAAACGGAAGACCCATTTGGCAAGGGCTTTCTCTTTTACTAAAAATCCATTGTGTTATACTTTTTCAGTCTTTCATTTTCATTCATTTTCAAGAAAGGAAATTTTATGAATCTGTATACTCCCAATAACTATGATCCCGTTTTGAGCGTGCGCGAAACGCAGGAAGCAATCAAATATATCCGTGACACCTTCCAGCATGAGTTTGGCAAAAAAATGCATCTGGAACGAATTTCCGCACCCCTTTATGTCACCCGTTCTTCTGGTCTCAACGACAACCTGAACGGTGTTGAAAAACCTGTTTCCTTTACCATGGCCGCCCTGCCTGGTGAAGACATTGAAGTCGTCCATTCGCTGGCCAAATGGAAACGCAACGCCTTAGGCGAATATGGGTTCAAACCTGGTGAAGGCCTGTACACCAACATGAATGCTATCCGCAAGGATGAAGAACTCGACAACCTGCATTCTTCCTACGTTGACCAATGGGACTGGGAAAAGGTCATCAATAAAGAAGACCGTAACTTTGAAACCCTGAAAAACGAAGTCCGGACCATTTATCAGGTCATCAAACATATGGAACACGAAGTCTGGTATCGCTATCCGCATGCGGTCAACCACCTGCCCGATGATATTCACTTCATTACGACAACTGAACTGTATGAGCGCTATCCGGATCTAACTCCAAAAGAAAGAGAAAATGCCATCTGCAAAGAATATGGGGCTGTGTTCCTGATGCAGATCGGTGATGTGCTGCCCGATGGCAACAAGCATGATGGCCGTGCGCCAGACTATGATGACTGGTCTTTGAATGGCGACATTCTGTTCTGGTACGAACCTTTGCAGTCTGCTTTCGAAGTTTCTTCCATGGGTATCCGTGTCGATGAAGAGGCCATGCTTGCCCAGCTGAAAAAAGAAAACGCGCTTGATCGTCTCGATCTGCCTTTCCATAAGAAAATCATGAATGGCCAGCTGCCCTACACCATCGGCGGCGGTATCGGTCAGTCCAGGCTTTGCATGCTTCTGCTCCAGAAAGCCCACATCGGGGAAGTCCAGGCTTCCCTGTGGCCCGAAGACATGCGTCAAGCCTGCCAGGAAGCTGGCATTCAGCTTCTGTAATAGATCCCTCTAACTGCAGCCTTGTCCTGGGCTGCAGTTTTCTTTTGCCTGAGCTGAGGGACAATTGAAAGACCTGACTCAAAATAGACCAGTCCAAAAAGCCACAGAATCCTGCTTTCTTCTTCAGTTGCGTCCTGGAAAAGAAACGATTTCTGTAGCTTTTGATTTTCAAGATTCAGGCAAGAATATCCCATCCGGATTGCCGGGCGTCATTGGCGCGTTCATCACTGCGATTCCAGTCTTCTGGCCTGCTGGATCAGATCGCAGATCAGACCGATCCGCCGAAAGGGTGTCATCAGATAAAACCCATCGACCAGATCTTTCATTTCTTCCATCTTTTCAAAACAGAAGGCTTTGGAAATTTCTTCGCATTCTGCTCTTGTTTTGTTCTGGAAGCTTTCAGCCAGTTCGTCTGGAATATCCATGCCGGTGATTTCGTTCTTTAAAAAGCAGGCATTGCGATAGCTGACAATGGGCATGATTCCACCATAAATGGCACCGCCAAGCTCGGCTCTGGCCCGGCGCAGATTTTCCAGGGCGCGGGGTGAAAAGACAGGCTGGGTAAGAAAGCCTTCGATGCCGTTGGCTTCTTTTTCTTTGGCCAGCCGCAGCTGCACCTCAAAATTGCGGGCGTTCACATCCAAAGCCCCCAGCGTATGGAACGGTCTGCAGACTCCCTGCTGGCAGAGCGTTCTGACAAAGGCAGCCAGAGTGCGGGAATTAAATGAGAAAACTGACCTAACTTCATCCCGGCTTTCCATGGGCAGCGGATCGCCAGTGACCAGCAGGACCTGATGAACATCTTCCATCGAAAGCCCCAGAAGTAAAGCTTTAATCGCATTCAGGTTTCGGTCGCGGCAAGTCAGATGCGGCAGGACATCCATTCCCAGCTCTCGATGGACTTTGCAGGCCAGGATTGAAGAATCTGCGCGGGGCCGCCCGATCGGGTTATCCGCAATGGTTAACAGATCTGCTCCGGCCTGGTGAATCTGGGAGGCATCTTCTAAAAATCCGGAGACATGGTCACTTTCCGGCGGATCCAGCTCCACCAGAATGGCTTTCTGTCCAGCCATGCGTCGTCGGTCCAGCAAATCAGGCTGGCGAACAGAAACTGTCTTTTCCAGCTCTTTTTCGCTTCCATCCAAAACCGGGCGGGGGTTAAGGTCTAGTTGGTTTGTCGAGTCTGCCAGCTCAGGTTCCAGACTCTGGACCAGCATGGCGATGTGCTCGGGGGTCGTTCCACAACAGCCGCCTACAATGGATGCCCCTTCCAGAACCATGCCCGCCATCTGGCTGGCAAAGTACTCCGGCGTTCCTTCATACACAGTCCGCCGGTTGGTCACACTGGGATAGCCGGCATTGGGCATAAACGAAAGAGGCTTTGAAAAGGCGGGTAAATCCTGCAACTGGCGGTGCATGTGCGCCGGACCGCACAGGCAGTTATACCCCATGGCATCCACTGCTTCGATCTGATCCAGCTCTTTGAGCAGGTCGCGCCCGGAAAGGCCGTTGCGGGTGAGCCCATCCGTGCCGACTGCCAGACTGACCATTACGAATGCATTCGGGCACTTTTCTTTGATGAAGCCAGCAATTTTGGCCATGCCTTCAATATCCGGCAGGGTTTCAAACAGAAATCCATCCACGCCGGCCTGTAAAAAAGTCTCGACCAGCGGCTGATAGACAGTCAATGGCTCTGCCTGCGGCAACACCGGGCCAAGATCCGCAAAAATCAAGGGCTTGTTCTTCCCTTTTTGGACCTGCTTTTCGCTCGCCGCTCTTGCACACGCAACGGCTGGCTGAATGAGGGCCTGCGCCAGCTGGTGATTTGCCGGACCAAGCTGGGGCAGCCCAAAGGTATTGGTTTTTAAGGCCATTGCCCCGGCCTGCAGATAGGCTTCATGCATCGCGATGACCTGTTCGGGCTCATCGATCGAAGCCTGGTCGACCTGGGTGGATGGCCGGCCAGTGAGTTGGGCATAAAAGGTTCCATAAGCGCCATCAAAAATCAAAGGAAATGAAATCATCACGGTTATTCCTCCGAAGACTGACTCGTTCTGGATGCCGGTTCAGAGTTGACTGTCCCAAACACTTCGTCTGCCACCGCAATATCTTCTCTGGCATTCTTGCAATAATAATCGGCTCCCATTGCGATCGCAGCCTGGGGCGTCACAACTGCCCCGCCGACCATGATTTTAGGCGGATTGGCCAGCTGGTGAAGCTGTTCAATCGTTTTTTCCATGGAAGGAAGGGTGGTCGTCATCAAAGCCGAAAGGCCAACAAGCGGGGCTTGATGTTTTAAGACCGCTTTCACAACCGTTTCTGGCGCAACGTCCTTGCCCAGGTCAATCACATGATAGCCATAGTTTTCCAGCAGGGTTTTGACGATGTTCTTGCCGATATCGTGAATGTCACCCTGCACCGTAGCCAGAACGATCGTGCCTTTGCTTGGCTGCTTTTCTCCTTTGGCGGCCATCGATTCTTTCAAGACATCGAAGACAGCCTGGGCGGCACTGGCCGCCTGCAAAAGAGAAGGCAGGTAGAGTTTGCCCTGTTCATAGTCCTTGCCCACCCAGTCAAGAGCCGGAATCAGATGGGCTTCCGTCAGCTCCAATTCCCCCAGGCCTCCTGTCAGCAGGGTTTTTGCTTCCTGGGCAGCCTGGGCACTCAGACCCTTATAAATCGCTGCCTGCAGTGGATGAGCGGGACCTCCGTTTTCTTTTGTCGAAGACTGGGGCTTAGACGAAGCAGCCGCTGTCTGCGTTGTCTTAAGGTCGGGGCGGTTGGCAAAGCGGCCCACATAGTCACGCAGGCCATCATCTTCCCCGCTGATCGCTTTAAAACAGGCTACCGCATCCATCAGGCCAGTCAGTGAAGGGTTGATAATCGCAAAATTCAGTCCGGCCTGCATAGCCGCAGTTAAAAAGGTCTGGTTCATCATTGGTCTTGCCGGCAGGCCAAAGGAAATATTGGAAACACCCAGAATGGTTCTGGCATTCCAATTGTCTTTAAGCCAGGTGATCGCTCTTAAGGTCTCCCTTGCCTGATCCTGTTGGGCGGAAATAGTCAGGGACAGACAGTCAAACCACAGCTGGCTGTGGTCAATTCCATATTTAGCAGCTTCAGCAGCAATTTTCTTGGCGATCTCGATTCGCTTTTCAGCGCTGTCAGGAAGACCGTCTTCATCCAGACAAAGGGCGACAACCGGCGCATGATAGCGGGCCGCCAGCGGCAGAATGGCATCCAGGCTTTCCTGTTTGCCATTGACCGAGTTGATCGCCGCCTTGCCATTGACCACGCGCAAAGCCGCTTCTAATGCTTTGGGATTGCTTGAATCCAGTAAAAGCGGCAAGTCGCATACACTCTGGATTTTGCGGACAACAGCCGGCAGTAAGCTGACTTCATCTACGCCGGGCATGCCAACATTGACATCCAGCAGATCGGCTCCGGCTTCTTTCTGTTCAATCGCCAGTCTGGCACAAAGATCCAGATCTCCTTCCAGCAATGCCTGCTGCAGACGTTTTTTGCCGGTTGGATTGATCCGCTCGCCAACGACCCGGATGCCATCCAGATCCAGAACGCGAAGCGCAGAACAGATGCCTTCCCCTTTCTTCCATTCAGTTTTTTTCCATCCAGTCTTTTGGTGGTGATCCTTTTGCGCAGCCATGAGCGGATCAAGCTGCGAAGCAATGGCCTGATCCAGCGCCTGAATGGTTGCCGGGGTTGTTCCACAGCACCCGCCCAGAATCGAGACCCCCGCCTCCATAAATTTCATGGCCGTTCTGGCAAATTCATCATCGGGCAGATGGTAATGACCGGTAAATGGATCCGGCAGCCCGGCGTTTGGCTTGGCGGCAACGGGAAGATCTGTCACCTTGCAAAGTCGTTCCAGCAAAGGCAGCAGCTGGTCTGGCCCAAGAGAACAGTTGATCCCAATGGCATCCGCGCCATTGGCCTCCAAAGTCAATGCGGCTGCTTCAACAGGGGTTCCCGTAAAGGTACGGCCATTGGCTTCAAAGGTCATGGTCACCAGGACAGGAAGATCACTGTTTTCTTTGGCCGCGCGCAAAGCGGCTTTAGCTTCATAAAGATCCGTCATGGTTTCAATGACAATCAGATCAGCTCCAGCGGTGACACCTGCTTTGACCATCTGGGCATATTCCTGATACGCCTCTTCAAACGTTGTCTTGCCCATCGGCTCCATCAAAACGCCAAGCGGTCCTAAATCCAGGGCGACTTTTACATCCGATCCTTGGGCTGCCTTTTTCGCATTGGCAATGCCGGCGGCAATTACCTGGTCATAGGTGTAGTGTTCCTGTTCATATTTATGCGGGCTGGCCCCAAAAGTCGAGGCATAAATCACTTTGGCCCCGGCATCGATATACGCCCGATGAATTGCCACAATGGCCTCTGGCTGCTCAATGTTGTAATACTCTGGCAGCGGCACGGGCGGCAGATCGGCTTTCTGGATCATGGTGCCCATGGCGCCATCCAATAAAAGAATCCCATTGGCGGGATTGAATACATCAGCTTTCATGACAGGTTTTTCCTTTCTTGCGATAGGCGCATTGCGAGTTCATGCTGCAAAATGCGCATCCCCGGATTCGGGAAGGCTGCTCCTGGTCTGCCACCCCGATGAAAGCCGTAATGCTTTTTGTCGGGGCCATCATGCAGGAATCCAGCACCTGGATTCCACAGCGCAGCGGCAGATTGAGCAAGACGCCGATTTCCTTTTGCAAAGCCAGTGGCAAATCCCCATAGCCGCAGGAAAATCGATCCGTAAAAAATCGGTTTTCAAACTCTGGCGTGGCTTTGAGGACTGTTTCAAGTTCGTCCATTACTTTTTCGATCCAGACCGAACCGGCTGCATCCCATAACAAAGCCCAGGCTGGCTCATTGCACGCTTCATAAAGACTGGTCTGCCGGTCAAATCCATGACCAAGGCTAGCCGCCGCCACAATCACCTGCCCGCACTCACCCAGCAGGGATGTGGCAAGATTTCCGGGCAGCATAAGATGGCCCGGCTCTAAAGCAATTCCATCCGCTTCTTTGTGACAGGAAAACACGCGCCATGTTACTCTCGGCGTGATCACTTCCTGCAAAACCGGCTCCAGAGCCACGAGCCAGTCTCGAAACGGTGAATCCTTTTCTTCTTTGACATGCGCATAGCGCAGCGCCAGACGAAGATCATTTTCATTCCATTTCATGCCAACAGATTATAATGGCTGTGATTAAGATGCCATTTTAAATCTGAAAGGAGATACAAATGTCAGATAAAAACACTGAAAAACAACAAGCCGCTGCCACGAAGAAAAAACTGACCGTGATTGTAGCGGTTGTCGTGGCCATCATCGCCATCATTCTTGGCTTTATGGCCTGCACCAACAACCCTGCCCCCAACTCAGCAGATTCCCAATCTCTGGCCGCCAGCCAGTCTGTTCAAACCAGCCAAGCCCAGAGCTCCAGTCCGGAAGCCGTCAAAGAATATCTCTTTGAGGTCACCCACAAAGACGGCACCACAACGAAAAAGACTCTGACCACAACGGAAACCACACTCGATAAAGCCCTGCTGGATGCCGGGCTGGTTGCAGGCGACGAAGGTGAATATGGTTTGTTCGTCACTGAAGTGGATGGTGAAACCGCCGATTACAGCACCGATGGAGGCTGGTGGAAGTTTTTAGTCAATGGCGAAGAATCTTCGGTGGGGGTCAGTTCGACAAACATTGAAAACGGAAGCACCTATTCGTTTGTCTATACCGTCGACTGATGCACTTGCGCTTTTCCCACTCCCATTTTCGCTTGACTGATTCTCAAAGAACCTCCTTGCCAAAGCCGAAAAACCGCCAGTCTTTGCGAAACATGTGCCTGTATGCCCTGTTGGGAGCAGTGGTCTTTGTCGCCAAAATGGCAATGGCCGGCCTGCCCAATATTGAACCGGTTTCCCTGGCTGTGATTTTGTTAGCGCAGGTTTTTGGCTGGCCGGCTTTGGCCGCCGTCTATGTCTACATTGCCTGTGAATGGCTGGTCTGGGGCATCGGGATCTGGTCATTTGCCTATGGCTATGTATGGCTTGTGCTGTTTGTATTGACAATGGCCTTTCGCTTTATGCATTCGGCTTTGTTCTGGGCGTTGATCGGCGCCGGATACGGATTTTGTTTTGGCGCGCTCTGCGCTTTATGGCTGCTTGCTTTGCAGGGGTGGAGTGCTGCCTTTGTCTGGTGGCAAAACGGGGTCGTCTTTGATCTGCTGCATGGTGCAGGAAACTTTGTCATCATTTTTCTGCTCTATAAACCGCTCTATACTCTGCTGACTCATTTGCGAGATACCTATCGCATTCAATGAACTCGTTCCATTCATTTCATTCAGTCCAACCATTCGTCTCATTTGTTTCACTTCGTCCATTCGTTTCATCCATATAAAAAGCATCCCGTCCTGGCCGTCTGGCTCAAAGGCGGGATGCTTTTTGTATCGGGACCTCAAACTTTATTTAGAAGCAGAATTCTGAATTGCTTTTTGGATTGGGCCCCGGAAAGGTCTGGCGGTATGTTTGAGATATCCATCATGGCCATAATGCTTTTCTGCAAAGTCAACCGAATCCACTAATCTTGCCAGCAGACCAATTGCCTTTTCTTTTGAAAGGGTTCCTGCCTCAATTTGTGGTTCGAACTGGTCAATGCAAATCTGGCAGACGGCCTGGTTGGCTTCTGTTTTGTCTGCCGAAAGATCGGTTTTTTGTTCTTTGTCTTTTTCAGCGAAATACACGGCTGCCAGCACGTATCCTTCGCGAAGATCTTCTGATTTCACGCCTTCGTGATCAAAGGCATAGCTCCAGGCGCTAAACTCAATCGGCATGACAAAATCCTGGTTAGACGTCTGTATCATCTTCGGTTTTTTGACAGTTCTGAACAGCCGCTGACCGGCTCTTTTGATCTGGTACGAACTCATTCCATCTTCTCTCCTTCTTTGCCTGATCCATTTTCAGGCTTGTTGTTACCAGTTTATCAGGCCTGTCCTCTAGCTTCTCACTCAAAATAGAAGAAAAGTCCTTCATGCCCTTCATTTCAAAGAAAAATCCCTTTTCTGGCAAAGAAACGAAAAAGGCCCCAGCCAGAAAGGCCAAACGAGCAGAACACAGAATAAGAAGAAGCAAAGCAAACTAATCGCTGATTCTTTTTAGTTCATCCATCTGTTCCATCAGTGATAACCTAAAAGACACTTTTGAATCACAAACCTCCAGCTGGGACCTCTTCTGATGAAGAGAAGCTTAACTTAATATCATTGAATTTTCGAATAAGCTTTAATTCCCAATATAGGAAGTTTCTGAATTGATATAAGGATTCATAGTATAAACATTATCGTTGAACTGCTCTCCTAACTGCTGCTCCACCAATGGATTTTCGCAGTCAAACAGATTATTCAGACTGATTGTATAAAATTTGGAAATAAAATAGTCTTTCGTATCCGTTTGTTCAAATGTGACTGTGATGCTCAGTTCCGTATTCTGGTCTAAAGAAATTCCTTCCCAGATATGAGTAGTCAGATTGTTCCAATTCAAGTTATCATTCTGGCCGGCTGGTTGAACGATCTGGTTTTCTACACTCTTGCAAAGCCATTTTCCATTTGCTCGTTCTAATTCAGAACGAAAAACCAGAGAAGCCGTTTCTGTCAATGGTTGATCAACGATAATCCAAGCCTGCGATGGATTCTTGTCAAACTCTGCATGGGGACCGCATGCGGGCGTTTTTTCATCCAGCAGAATTGAAATTTCGGGCTTATGAATCAGTTCGGTCATGGTATTGGCCTCAATGTTCTGTTGTTGGGGGAGGCACCCTGTCATAAATAAGGATAAGATAAATATAGTTCCTTCAAGTTTATTTTTCATAAATATATCCTCTTATAAATTAAATACACCTTTATCTATAGCGTGAACTTCCACTTTTTTAAGTCCCAAGTAATTCATGATGGTCTTTATCTCCTCGTATTGTATGAGAGTAATCAGAAAGAAATCAGTTTTGCCATATGCAGGTACATTTGCCTTGATAGAGAAGGCAATATCTGGATTACGTTTATGTTTTTTGGTAAAAATGGGCGCACTAAAAAGAACTTTACAGAAGC
>CAJTLE010000028.1 GCA_910577085.1 uncultured Allobaculum sp.
CATTTCTTCCTGGTCAAACATGTAGTGTCCGCCAATAGAGCGATGGGCAGGCATTCCATCTTCAATCATTTTGTACAAGGTGGGCCTGGCAACCCCAAGGTATTTGCAGGCTTGCGACGTCTTCATTCTCATGGATTTATAATGACACATCTATTTCATTATGGACTGTTTTTCCCTTAAAAACCTAATATAACTAACTGTTAAAATCCGTCCTGCAGATGACAGACTGCTCGCTGACCATGGTAGTTTTGAATCTTTTCGAAATGTTTCAAGTTCTGGATCGGTGAAAGTTAGTGAAATTATGCCTTTTTCTTCCCTGTCATGGAGTCAACATCCAGAATCAGACAGGTTGTTCTGGGGATCGCCGCATCATTGTAGGCTTTGACTTCTCCATAATAGTGAGCCATCAAAGCATCCAGAATTGCTTTTTTCTCTTCCGGCTTCGCAATCCGCATATGGCCAAAGCCCGTTACACTCTCATAGAACATTGTACAGCGCTGTCTGGGTTCGTTATAATCGAGAACTTCATCCCGGTGGATTTCAAAGCAGACATTGGGATTTTTCCTGATCAAATCCAGTTTCTTTCCTTCATCCGCACAATGAAAATACAGGCGGGTTTTGTCGCCCGCATACTCAACTGCATAGTTCATCACC
This sequence comes from uncultured Allobaculum sp., assembly GCA_910577085.1. Classification (GTDB taxonomy): domain Bacteria; phylum Bacillota_I; class Bacilli_A; order Erysipelotrichales; family Erysipelotrichaceae; genus Allobaculum. The sequence continues at coordinate 655 of CAJTLE010000028.1, forward strand.
ACCAGATACGGATAAGGTTCATCATGCATGGCAATGTGGCAGACCTGTCCGCCATCAAGAATCTCGCGGATCTTCTGCGGATCCTGAATTTCCAGTTTTTTCTTTCTCATCGACTTCTTCCTCGTCTTTCCGGTACAAAGGGTTACTTTTCCTTGCATCTTTGTATTGGCCTCATTATATATCGAGAGAATCAGACATTAGACAGAAAATATGATCTCAATTTTCTTTCTGGCTTTCGCTGCTCTTGTCTGGTCATCCTGTCGGATTCCGCCTGTGATATGGAATTCGCGAATAAAATCATCCCATTCCTGTGAATAAATTTCGAAACCTCCGGTTTTCTGGCTTGATCTTCCCTTCCGGTTCGGGGTATCCTTGTTTTAGTTGATCCCGAGGCCTTTGCAGGCGGCCAAAGGATCTTTTTATTTGAGCCAGTCAATACAGTGTTCTATGTTCTGTATCCACTGGCTCTTTTTTTGCGTAAAAAAACCGGGAGTCTGGTCCCGGTTGAATGACAGTTGAATGATGTTGTTGATTGTCTTACTTGGCAGCCTTTTTATTTCCTGGCTTTTTGAAGATGATGAACTTGGAGAAGAGGTAGTTGAGGGCAATAACGATGACATTGGCAATGACTTTCCAGAGCATCGCATTCATGTGCATCATATCCACGGCCCAGATCATAATTCCAAGGTCAAAGATTTCCGAGACCAGACGAAATCCGGCAAAGGATACAAATTCCTGGATGTTCTGCTTAAAGGTCTGGTTGCGGCTTTCGAAGACGAACAGTTTGTTGGTCACAAAAGCAACCAGCATTGCAGCCAGCCAGGCAATCAGGTTACTGGCGGTATTGCTGAGTGAGGCCATATCGTAGCAGACATGGAAGGTTCCAATGTTGACAACGGTTGCGACTGCACCCCAGAAGCCGTATTTAATCAGTTCTTTGTACTTTCTTAAAAGCTTTAAAATGGTCTCCATAGGATCCTCCCCGTCTGTTCTTTTTAAAATTGCTTACGTGCTGAAACCTGGATACTTTAACATATTTATTCCGGGAAAGTCCGGTCAGATTGAGGAGAATGGTCAAAAAAGAGTTCTCTTCAGATCTTCAGGGGGTTCATTCTGGATTGTAAGCCTTTTAGAAGGCTGCCAGACATTCTGCTTTTGGGACGAAATTCAAGGATTCTCTGACTTTTGATTCATTCACGATGACGACTTCCGGTTCGTCCCGAGCATTCCCGCCCTTGCGGTTCGTTCTCCATTCCCTCTTCAAAGTCCTGGTAAACGAAAAAAGGACCCATAAGGGTCCTTCATGATCAAAGTGAGTTTTCGGGTTACTTGTGAGCAGCTTCCATCTGAGCTGCAACTTCAGCGGCGAAATCTTCTTCTTTCTTTTCGATTCCTTCACCAACCTGGAAGCGGATGAATTCAACAACAGAAGCGTTGTTTTCTTTGAGGTATCCACTGACTTTTTTCTTAGAATCAAGGAAGAATTCCTGATCGAGGAGGCATTCTTCCTGGAAGTGTTTGGAAACTTTTCCTTTCAGAATTCCCTGGATCATCTTTTCAGGCTTACCAGCCATTTTTGGGTCTTCAGCCATGATTTTCTTCTGAACTTCTTCTTCGTGAGCAAGAACATCAGCTGGGATATCTTTTTCACTTACGTATACTGGACGCATGGAAGCAACCTGCATAGCGATTTCTTTCGCAGCCTGTGGGTTGCCGCCTTCCATTACAACGAGAGCGGAGATAGCGCCTTTGTTGTGCATGTAAGCGCCGAATACCTGAGCGTCAGTTTTCTTAACGATAGCAATACGACGAAGAGTGATTTTTTCACCAATCGTTGCAGTTGCGGATACGATCAGATCGTTGATTGTGCCGGATGGCAGCTGGATTTCCAGTGCTTCTTCAACAGTAGCAGGCTGGTTAGCCAGTAATGCACCCTGGATCTGGTCAAGCAGTTCCAGGAACTGTTCGTTTTTGGAAACGAAGTCAGTTTCGGAGTTAACTTCGAAGATAACTGCTGTATCGCCTTCAGTAGCGACACGAGTCAGACCTTCAGCAGCAACGCGGCCAGCTTTTTTAGTGGATTTTGCGATGCCGTTTTCACGCAGCCAGTCAATGGCTTTTTCCATGTCACCGTCTACAGCAGTCAGGGCTTTTTTGCAGTCCATCATGCCAGCGCCAGTTTTTTCACGGAGTTCTTTGACCTGTTTTGCAGTGATTGCCATGTTCTATTATCCCTCTTTCCGAGATTAAGCAGCTGTTTTTTCAGCTGGTTTCTCTTCTGTTTTTGGAGCGTCGTTTCTTGGTCCTCTGTTCTGACCTGGACGGCCATTGTAAGGACGACGGCCGGCATTGCGACGTTCCATATTTCTTTTGCGGCGTTCTTCGTTTCTTGCTCTGCGGCGTCTTTCGTTTTCAGCAATCTGAGCTTCAACATTGCGGACAACGTCTTCCATGTTGACATCTTCTTCAGGATTGTCGAGGTAAGCGATTTCGAGCAGACCGCCTTTAGCGTCTACGATTGCGTCAGCAAGGATGGTTGTGATCAGTTTGATCGAACGGTTAGCATCATCATTGGAAGCAATTGGGAAATCCGCATCTTCTGGATCGCAGTTTGTGTCGAGCATAGCGAATACAGGGATACCCAGTTTCTTAGCTTCTGCAACTGCGTTGTGTTCTTCTTTCGGGTCGATGATAACAACTGCGTCAGGCAGTTTTTTCATTTCTTTGATACCGCCAAGGGAAGTTTCGAGTTTTGCTTTTTCCTTGAGGATCTTAGCCTGTTCTTTCTTCGTGTAAACTTCGAGTTTACCGCTGGCTTCCATTTCTTCGATTTCAATCAGACGTTTGATACGTTTCTGGATTGTACGGAAGTTAGTGAGCAGACCACCTAACCAACGTTTGTTTACATAGAAAGATCCGGAACGCAGAGCCTGCTCTTCGATGGTGTCTGCAGCCTGTTTCTTTGTTCCGACGAACAGAACTTTACCGCCTCTTTCGGAGATTGCTTTCAGTTCGTTGTAGGCATTTTCTACCTGGTTGAGTGTTTTGTTTAAATCAACGATGTAAACCCCGTTTCTGCTTGTGTAAATATAGGGTTTCATCTTAGGGTTCCATTTGCGGGTCTGATGTCCGAAGTGAACACCATTCTCCAGCATTTTTTTCATGGATACAATGTTAGACATAAATAATCCTTTCCGTTAGTCCTCCACCATTTCGAAGGGAAGCAACACATCGACTGTGCACGGGATTCCCAATTCATGGTGTGTGTAATTTAAGCGGTCCAATCCGCAATTGGCATTATAACAAATGCATGCTATTGCATCAACTGTCAGAAAGGTTAAAATCCGCAAAAGCTTTCTGACAGGCTTTGCGCAGGCTTTCATTGGAAATATGGGTGTAAATCTGCGTAGTTGAAAGCGCTGCATGGCCTAAAAGTTCCTGAACTGTACGAATATCCGCTCCCCCATCCAGCAGCTGGGTTGCATAAGAATGGCGAAGCATATGTGGATGTACGTTAATCGTCATGCCCACTTTCTGGCTGTGAATCTGCATGCGGTACTGCACACCACGCGCGGTGAGCGGACCGCCGTTTTTATTGAGAAAGAGCAGCCCGCCGCCGCCGCTTTCAACTTTCCAGCTTTGAAGCAGCCCCATCAGCCACACCGGGATTGGAACAATCCGCTCCTTATTCCCCTTTCCGACAATCCGCACAATGCGCTCATCGAAATGAAAATCCACCCATTGCAGCCCGCAGGCTTCAGAAACACGCAGTCCGCAGCCATAGATCAAAGAGAACAGCACTCTGTCTCTTCGATCGGAAGCATTTGACAGGTCAAATCCGGAAAGAAACTGCCCGACCTCTTCCTGGAAGAGGTATTCGGGCAGTTTCTTTGTTTTCTTAAAACCATGAATCTGACCAAGCGGACTGTCGGTCACAAGCCCCTGCATCTGTAAAAACTTATAAAACTGCTTAAGGGTGCTCAACTTTCTGGTCATGGTTGAATTTTTCAGGGTCTGATCCGGATAGAGCCTGCGCAGATCGGACAGATACTCAAGAATCAGCAGCCGGTCGGCCTGCAGATAATCCAGACTCTTTTCAGACAGCCAGTTCTGATATTGCTCGAGATCCGTGCGCTGGGCTTTGGTCGATGCTTCAGAACGGGAGTTCTGGGCATACTGTCGTTTTAAAAACAGTTCGATCTGATCGCCAAGGTCTTTCGATTCTCCCGCTGGCAGAGTAGTCATGGTTTTTATCTCGTCCATGAATCCTCTATTTCTCTGCCTGAGAATTGGCTGCCTGGGCGGATTCAGGCTGTGGATTGGCAGTTGTATTCAAGGCTGGCTGAACCGTTTCTTCTTGCTCTTCTTGAGGGCGATCATCAAAGACTGGTCCCTCCCAGTCGGCATTGACAATCTTCGCCACTTCCTGGATCCGTTCTAAGGCATTGGCAGCCAGTCGATCCTTGCGATCTTTCTTCCGACATTTTTCTGTCAGTTCGAACAGACCGAAGTTGGCGTTCATCGGCTGGAAATGAGCCGGATCGGCATGGGAGATGTAGTAAGCCTGGCTGCCCATGGCTGTCTTACGGCCAAACAGCACGGGCTCTTCGCCTTTCAGCTGTCGGGCCATGGCCAGACCTGCCTGCAGGCCAGAGGCTGCACTTTCTACATACCCCTCTACCCCGCTGATCTGACCGGCAAAGAACAGATCCGGACGGGTTTTGAAGCGATATTGTTCATCCAGTACGGTTGGGGCGCAAAGGAAAGAGTTGCGGTGCATTACGCCATACCGGGCAAATTTTGCATTTTCAAGACCTGGAATCATCGAGAAGACACGCTTCTGTTCCGGCCATGTGAGATGCGTCTGGAAGCCGACGATGTTATAGAGCGTCGCGCCGACGTTATCCTGACGAAGCTGAACGACCGCAACGGGACGTTCGCCTTCTTTTTCCAGACCTACTGGTTTTAATGGGCCAAACAACAGGGTCTGATAGCCGCGGCGGGCCATTTCTTCAACCGGCATGCAGCCTTCAAACACTTTTGGATCTTTTTCAAACTCATGCAGATTGGCACACTTGGCATTGACCAGTTCGTTGTAGAACGCATCGTATTGCTCAGCGTCCATTGCACAGTTGATATAAGAGGCTTCTCCTTTGTCATAACGGCTTTTGAAGTACGCCTTGGAAAAGTCGATCGAATCTTTTTCAACAATTGGGGCCGCTGCATCAAAGAAATGCAGGGCTTCACTGCCGGTTAATCTGGCAATTTCATCGGCCAGATCATCCGAGCATAACGGACCGGCCGCAATGATCGTCGGCCCTTCGGGAATCGTGGTGGCTTCTTCTCTGACCACTTCAATGAGCGGATGAGATTCCATCGCTTCCGTAACCGTTTTGGAAAAGCCCTCACGATCAACCGCCAGAGCGGATCCGGCTGGTACGCGGTTGACATCCGCTGCATGCAGGATCAGGGAGTTGAGCTGGCGCATTTCTTCTTTCATGACACCAACAGCGTTTTTGAGCGAATCCGAGCGCAGCGAGTTGGAGCAGACCAGTTCGCCAAAGCCGTCCGTATGGAAGGCCGGCGCATATTTATGCGGGCGCATTTCATACAGACGAACCGGAATGCCGCGGTTGGCCAACTGCCATGCCGCTTCACAGCCGGCCAGACCGGCCCCGATAATCTGAACCTGACTCATGATTTGGACTCCGAAGAGCTGCCGGAAAAATCAAGGGAGGCATTGTCATCAAACAGATCGGATCCGGAGAAGACTTCCAGATTCTGAATGACATCCTGTACGCTTGAAACAGGTCCCCCAAGACCTGGAGCAGCGGCAGGTGCAGCTGCGGCTGGAGCGGCTCCGTGATCAGCAGGTGCAGCTTCTTCTTTTTTCGCCGGTTTTTCACTCTTTTTAATGTAACGACATTTTGGATAGTTCGAGCAGCCGATAAAGGTCTTGCCATAACGGCTGACACGCTCAACCAGATCATGACCGCACTCCGGACACTTCTCACCGGTTGGCTTTGGTTTTGGTTTGGCTTTGAGCGGCTCGATGTGTTTGCAGGTTGGGTAGTCGCTGCAGGCCCAGAATGGACCGAAGCGGCCTTTTTTGATGACCATCTTATGACCGCACTCTGGACAGAGTTTTTCGGTCTTCTCCAGCTCGGTCAGTTCTGGATCGGCATTTTCGGTGTACTTACATTCCGGATACGTGCTGCAGGAGACGAATTTGCCAAAGCGGCCGTTGCGGTAAACCAGATCGCTGCCGCAAAGCGGACACTTGCGGCCGACTTTTTCCAGTTCCTTTTTCGGCATCTTTTCATAGGCGTGTTCAACCAGTGGTTCGAAGTCGGAATAGAAGTCTTTGAGGAATTTCACGTAGTCCTCATTGCCTTCCGCAATGATATCCAGTGATTTTTCCATGTCAGCCGTGTATTGGACGTTGATGATCTTCTTGAAGAACTCCTGCAGTTTCGTGTTGGTCAGTTCACCCTGTTCAGTTGGACGGAAGACTTTGGTTTTGGAAGTCTCAGTCGCTTTATCGAGGGTGACATAGGCCCGTTTTTGCAGGGTATCGATGATGGTGGCATAGGTCGATGGACGGCCGATGCTCTTTTCTTCAAGTTCCTTGATCAGTTTGGCTTCGGTATAGCGGGCAGGTGGTTCAGTAAAGTGCTGAGCCGAAGTGATGTGGACATGTTTCATCTCTTCGCCCTGCTTTAACATTGGCAGGTTGGTTGTGGTCTGCTTTTCATATTTGGAATACACCTTTGTGTAACCATCAAAGAGCATAACCTGGCCACTGGCCCCAAACTCACATGGACCGGCTGTAAATTTCACGCTGGTGACATCAAACTGAGCGCTGGCCATTAAGGAAGCCAGGGTTCTGGCATAAATCAGCGAATACAGACGGAACTGTTCGTTGGTCAGATACTCGCGGACTTTTTCCGGGGTGTTGTTGATGTCGGTTGGACGGATGGCTTCATGCGCATCCTGAGCGTTGGTGGAATTCTTTTCATGGGCCTTGCCGCGGTATTCCTTACCATATTCACGGTCAATGAAGTTTTCCGTGTCATTGACAAACAGTTCGGAAAGACGAGTCGAGTCGGTACGCATGTAGGAAATCAGACCAGTTGTCGTACCGCCCAGATCCACACCTTCATACAGTTTCTGCGCCAGGCTCATCGTCTTGCGGGCACCATACCCCAGTTTGGTTGAAGATTCCTGCTGGAGAGTGGATGTGGTAAATGGCAGCTTTGGTTCTTTGTTTTTCTTACGGCTTGTAACCGAAGAAACCACGAACGGTTCATTGGCACAAAGAGCCAGAACGGCGTTGGCCTCTTCTTCGTTGGCCATCTTTGGCTTTTTGCCATCGACTTTGTTCAGATCCGCCGTAAAGGTAGAGTTGCCTTTTTTCAGGTCAGCTGCGATGGTCCAGTACTCTTCGGATTTGAACTTCCGGATTTCCTCTTCGCGCTCAACAATCAAACGCAGCGCAACGGACTGTACACGTCCGGCAGATTTGGACTGGATTTTATTCTGCAGAAGCTTGGACAGTTTAAATCCGATGATGCGGTCAAGCATTCGTCTGGCTTCCTGGCTTTTGACCAGATCCATATCAATTTTGTGCGGCTCTTTGATTGCCTCAGTGACAACCGGCTTGGTAATTTCATGGAATGTCACGCGGTTGTCATCATCGACTGACAGACCCAGTTCGCGGGCCAGATGCCAGGCAATGGCTTCTCCTTCACGGTCCGGGTCACTTGCCAGAATGACTTTTTCACTGTCTTTGGCCAGTTTTTTCAGTTCTTTAACGACTTCTTTTTTCTCCTTGGAGATTTTGTAGGTCGGGGTGAAGTCGTTTTCGACATCAATCCCCAGTCCACCCTTTCCGGTTGTCGCCAAATCACAGATATGGCCTTTAGAGGAAACAACTTTGTAGTCGCTTCCTAAATATTTTTCAATCGTCTTGGCCTTGGATGGCGACTCGACGATAACAAGATTCTTTTTTGCGGCGCTTTTCGTTGATGATTTACGACCAGTAGCCGTCGTTGTCTTTTTGGATTCTTCTTTCACCGAAATACACCCTTTCTATCTTTATGCACCTTTATTTTTTCTCTCTGTCCGTTCGATTCTTTCAGAGAACGAACCTGTTTAAATCGTTCTATTTCTATCATGCAAAAGTACAGAGTTCAACCGAAATATCTTTGAAACTCTTTTGGGACAGGTTTCTGGGGTCGTTTTTGGGCAGGAATGAAAAAACCGTCAAAACAGAGTCAGACGGTTACTTTCTTCTACAATTTTTGCGACAGGGTCATAGGAACGACGATAGAAATCCTGAATTCCGTAAGCCGCAATCGCATCCAGATGGCGGCGCGTTGGATAGCCTTTATGATCCTTGAGCCCATATTGTGGATATTCCTGATCCAGAGCGATCATGTAATGGTCCCGGCTGACTTTGGCCAGAATACTTGCGGCCGCAATGGCCAGTGATTTCTGATCCCCTTTGACCAGCGCTTCAAAATTGGTGCGATCCGTCAACGGCATGGCATCGGTCAGCACATAGTCGGCATTGGCCAGGTTGGCGATTGTCTCCATGGCATGCTGGGTCGCGCGATAGATATTCAGACGGTCAATGGTCGGCTCATCAATAAAGAGGACCCAATACTTCAGGGCATCCTTCTGGATGACTTCAAATAAGGCTTCCCGCTTTTTTTCGGAAAGCTTTTTGGAGTCATTGATCAGATCGTTGGTATAGCCGGCCGGAAAAATAACGCCGGCAACGACTAATGGTCCGCAGATCGGTCCGCGGCCTGCTTCATCCATGCCCAGAATGAGTGGATACTCTGGCCACAGAGCTTCTTCACTCGGATGCTGCATCTTCGTCTGGCTGCTCCCATGTAATCCGGCCCAGTTTGGAAGAGCGGATATCCTGAATGAATGTGCGCATGGTGCGGTTTTCATCGATATCGCCCTTTTGCAGCCAGCCGCGCTTGCGGGCAATGGCCTGCAGGGTCTCCCAGGGCGTTTCTTCTATTTTTTCCAGACCATAGGTATCGATCAGAGCCTGTGGTTTGTGATCCATCAAATACTGGCAGCAATACAGAGCCAGATCATCCATATGGACAACATCATCTTTGATTGAGCCTAAAGCGGCCAGAATCAGGCCGTTCTTTTCGCTTTCAAATTTTGGCCACAGAACGCCTGGTGTATCCAGAACTTCCAGATCCTTGCCAACTTTGATCCACTGCAGGGATTTGGTGACCCCTGGCTTATCTCCGGTCTGAGCAGCTTTGCGGCCGGCCAGAGAGTTGATCATCGTCGACTTACCAACGTTTGGAATGCCGGCAACCATCGCCCGAAGAGCTCTTGGACGGATGCCGCGCTTTTTCTGTTTTTCAATGAGCGCCTTGTTTAAAGTCAGCGACTCCTGAATGATCCGATTTTTGAAGTTTTCCTTGATCAGATCCACCGCAATGACCCGTGTATTGTCATTGCTTAATTTTTCGATCCAGGCTTCAGTCATGGCCGGATCGGCTTTATCTTTTTTGGAAAGGATGACCAGTCTTGGTTTGTTGCGGGCCAGTTCATCGATCAATGGATTTTTCGATGACTGAGGCATTCTGGCATCCCGGATTTCAATAATGAAATCTACTTTCTTCAGATTCTCTTCCATCTGCCGTCTGGCTTTCGCCATATGGCCTGGAAACCACTGAATTACATTACTCGGCATTATTTCACCCCGATTTTATCGAATGGATATAAAACTAAAATTCCTTTGCCATACAGCTGGTCTTTCTTGACTGGACCAACTGTTGGATAGCGGGAATCTTTCGAATGCGGACGGTTATCGCCCATCACCCAGTATTCATCTTCCCCTAAGGTCACCGGACCAAAATCCGATGTAAATGGACCGTAGTCCACGCCATATTCAGCTTTGAAATCCGCTAAAGTCTGGTCCATGAAATCCTGTTTGAGATAGCTGCTTTCATCGAGAGCTTCGCCATTGATATACACAACACCCTCTTTGCCTTCAACGGTCTCGCCTGGCAGACCAATAATCCGCTTGACCCAGCGTTCTTCTTCACCAGTTTCTTCATCCGGCATGGTCACCACGACAATATCGCCGCGGTTGACTTTCCCGGTGGCCAGTGAAATCAGATTGGTAAAGCCATATTCACCATTGAGCAGCGTCGGGCTCATCGATCGGCCTTCTACGTTGACTGGATGGGCAATAAAATTCACAAACAACAGTACGACAATCGCGCTGATCACAAACACTTTGACAAAGTCGAGAATGTCATCGATTAAGGTTTTTTCTTCATCCTTACGACCAGCTTTTTTAATTTTCTTTGAATTTGAATCCTTCATTGGACCTCCCCCATGTTTTATCTTGAATTGAATCTCTTCAAGAATGACTTGAAGATGCTCAGGTTCTTTTACAGTTGATTATACCGATTCTGCAGACCATTTTGTCGACAGCTTCGATCGTCTGACATTTCCTGCTCCATCCAGTATAGAACTTTTTCTAAAACCACGATGAAAGCTGAAAACAAATCAGTCAGGCAGAACGACTGCTCGAAAAAAAATCCCCGAAGTCCGCATGGATTTCGGGGATTAACGTTCTTAGCGACGAACTTCTTTAAGACGAGCAGATTTACCGGAACGGTTTCTGAGGTAACGCAGTTTGTTACGACGTACTTTACCGTGACGTACAACTTCGATCTTATCGATGATTGGGGAGTGTAATGGGAACTTACGTTCTACACCAACACCGTTGGAGATTTTGCGGACAGTGAAAGTTTCACCGATGCCTCCGCCTTTTCTTTCAGTAACTACACCTTCAAATACCTGAATACGGCTCTTGTCTCCTTCTTTGATCATTACGTGAACACGTACAGTGGAGCCAGAACGGAAATCAGGAATGTCTTTACGAAGCTGGCTTTTGCCGATTTCGTTAACCAGATTTAAATTCATTTTCGTTCTCCTTCTTTATATAGCTGCTTCTGCTTTTCAAGATTCATAGTCAATTTTGCCAGCGGAACCCGCAGAACCTAAAAGACTATAACATGCACAAAGGCAAAGATCAAATTGCATCCCGTCTTGAATCTAAAGAAAAATCATAAAGCACCCAGAAAGAAAACGCTCTACTGGCCAGAATGGCTTTTTCTGTTCAGTTTCTGTCCTTTAAGATCCTGATCTTTTAAAATTCCAAATTTTTCAAGATCCCTGTCCTCTCCATTAGGAGAACAGGCGGAAAACAGGCAGAGAACAGGACAAAGGGATTAGAATCCGCCGTCTTCTTCTGGATAGACAACATCTGGTTCGACGGGCATCGGGCTTTCTCCATCCATCGTTCCATCCGGATTGATGATGATCTCCCCTGGCGTATCGTCAACAGGCTGATCGACGACCGGCTGATCCACAACAGGCTGATCGATGACGGGCTGATCGACAATGGGCTGATCAGTCACCGGCTGGTCAGCGATCGGCTGATCCACGGCGGGCTGGTCAGGGGTCACTGCATTCTGATCGGGCGTAACCACTGGTTCTTCGACCGGTTCGCTGACTGTCTGATCAGTCTGCGTCTGGTCTGCCTGGGCACTCTGGCTGGAAGCTGAAGAGGCCTGAGAATTTGTCGTTGAGCTCGACGCTGCGGGGGCACCAGAGTATTCAAAGTGCTTGTAGTCATTAAGACCTGTCACATTGCCCTTCCAGTTGAAGCCTTCCTTTTTAAAGGCTTCGACCGCATAGTCGTTGGCATGAATATAGTGATCCGCATTGATGGTGCGATCGAGGTACAACTGACCTTCCATCGGGAAAACCGACAGAGAGCTGCCATTGTCCTTGATCAGCGGGTTATAGAGCGGATTCAAATCCACCGCATACCCACGCGAATGCAGGCTGCCACCATTATCATCGGTCAGATTAAAGGCCAGACCGACGGTATTGTTATCGGCGTAGGATTCTGAAATCCTGGTGCCATAGGCATCGGGCAGAATCATCTTGCCAATCTGATACTTGTGCAAAAACAGATCATAGAAGACATTTTCAATCTGTTTGGCTATCGCGGAGTTGACGACAATTTCACCTACCGTTGCCCGACCGTTAAAGTCGTTGTACAAAACCCGGACATAGTTGAGCTGGTCGGTTGGAATCTGATCGGCATAGCCCATTTTGACCAGCCGTTCTTTGAGTTTGTCATCGATGGACTGACTAAAGAAGCACTCGCGCAGTTCATCATCGGAAAAGCCGGCGACTGACACTTCATCAAGCGCATTGGCTTCCTTGATTTTATTGACTTCACTGGCATGAGAGATCCGGTTGAGCGGAGCCGTTTTTTCGTTGTTGGTCAGCTGAGGAATGATCGCAAACAAAGAAGGACCATATTTCATGCCCGCATAGCCTACTCCTCCAACCAGGAGTGCGGCAACGACCAATACGGTCAGCAGTCTGCCTACGCGCAGCTGGCGTTTTGCCTTTTTGCGGCCTCGAGTTTGTGAGGCAGACTGACTGGATGTCTTGCGGGCTGTCTGAGCCGTTTTAGGACGTGAGTTTGTCTGAGCGGTTTTATTTTTCGTTGATTTGGTTGTTTTCGTTGATTTTGTTGATTTGGATGCTGTATTCGGACGCTTCTTTTGGGAAGCGGAAGAGTTTCGCGTTTGTCCTGAGCGCCCTTGGCCAGAAACGTTTGGATTGCTTCTGGATGTGGATTGGTTGTTTCTTACAGTTTTTTTGCTCATAGAACTAGAGTACAGAGTTTTTGGCCGTAAAAAAAGGGCAGAGCGATGACATTTTTCAGTCAGCTCTGTCCAGTTCGGCCTTTGCCTGGTCTAAAAATTCAAGATCTGCCTTGGAAAGCTGTGCCGTTTCGAGCAGATCGGGGCGGTGTTTCAGGGTATTGAGCAGGGATTGTTCCCGTCTCCATTTCTGAATATTGGCGTGATGTCCGGAAAGCAGAACATCCGGAACTTTCTGGCCATCATACTCATAGGGCTTTGTATATTGGGGATATTCAAGCAGTCCATCCGCAAACGAATCGTCGGCACTGCTGTCGTGCTTGATGGTTCCCTCCACCAGACGCAGCGTCGCATCACAAATCGCAGCGGCTGCCGGTTCTCCGCCGGTGAGCACAAAATCGCCCAGCGACACCTGAATATCGCAGGCATTACGGATTCGTTCGTCGAATCCTTCATAATGACCGCAGATTAAAATCAGATGCTTCATTTTTGAGAATTCAAGCGCTTTCGCATGGTTGAAGGTTTCACCCTGTGGGGAAAGCAGGGCGACAACCGAGTCCGGTGTCCGGATGGATTTGAGGGCATCCAGGATTGGCTGGCACTGTAAAACCATTCCGGCCCCGCCTCCATATGGAGTGTCATCGACATGGCCATGCTTGGATTTGGTGAATTTTCGAAAGTCGATCAGTTCCACTTCATACAGTCCCGCATCCAATCCGCGCTTGAGAATGGATGTGGAAAGCATGCCCTGGAAGTATTCCGGAAACAGGGTCAGAATCGAAATTTTCATCGCAGACCGTCCATTTCTTCGATCACGATTTTCTTCTCTTTCGGATCAACTTCTTTAACAAATGCGTTCACAAATGGAAGCAGATATTCCTTGTCACCATTCTTAACGCGTAAAACCAGGTTGGCTCCCGTTTCAAGAATAGCGGTGACAACTCCAGTGTCTTCTCCCTGCTGATTGAAGACATGGCAGTCCTGGAGTTCATGATAGTAGAATTCATCTTCTTCCAGTTCATTGAGTTCTTCTTTTGGCAAGAAGAGTTCCTGACCTTTTAAGGCTTCAGCCTGTTCGATACTGGTGATTTCATCAAACTGAACATAGCCAAATCCTTTATAGACGGAATAATTTTTGACCGTCAGTTTCTTGTGGTCTTTTAAATACAGGTGGTTGCCTTTCTGAAAGCGGATGTCATCCTGATCGGTGAACAGTTTGACTTTGCATTCCCCTTTCAGTCCGCGTGTATTGATAATCTGAGCAATTCGGATCATATTCATCCTCCTGACTGGATGGTTGATTGCCATCAATGGTCTGCCGACCTGACAGAAATGGTCTGCTTACACGATGGCTGTGTATCTTCCTGAGGCAATCGTACTTCATTTTCATAAGTGAAAAGAGCCAACTGCCTGAAGGCTCAAAAAAAGGGCGCAGTTTCCTGCAGCCCTGGTGTTTCTGGTTACCAGCCCAAATCGATTTTAAAGTCGATTAATAGGCTTCAAATTTTACAAGAACGCGTTTTTTTGTGGCTCTTGCTGCAGCACTCATTGCAGAGCGGATTGCAGTGGCTAAAGCACCACGCCGGCCGATCAGGCGGGCGATATCCTTGTCGTCTGCATAGACGTAAAGGAGAATTTCCTTTTCGTTGGTCGAAGACAATGTCTTAACAGACAGAGCTTCTGGATGAGTGGTCAGTGGAACACACAGATCAAACAGAGTTTTCTCGAGATCAACCATGAATTTTACCGTTTCTTTTCTTTCTTGTGACCTGTATTCAGGTCAGTAACGTTAAGACTTACTTACCGAGTTTGGAGTTGTGGAAAGCAGTCATTACGCCTTCTCTGGAGAGAATGGAACGTACAGTATCGGAAGGCTGTGCACCCTGTTTGAGCCATTTTAAAGCGGCTTCGCGGTTCAGTTCAACAGCTTCTTCGCCTTTAATTGGATTATAAGTTCCGATTTCTTCGATGAAGCGGCCGTCTCTAGGACTTCTGGAGTCAGCAGCAACGATTCTGTAGAAAGGCTGTCCTTTCTTACCCATTCTTCTTAAACGCAGTTTTACCATGATTTTCTATATCCTTTCAAAGTGAGTATTCACTATTACTTTTTGATTGCCGGTTTATCTTACAATACGCAGACAAGGGCGTCAAGCATTTTTGCTTGACACTTTCACCTTCACTTTGAGCGGCGTCATTTTGTGAATGTAGCGCGACGGATATTGATCCTGATCATTTTCACGGACAAAGAAACTGCGCGCAAACCACGAACCATCCTGGTCCTGAGAAATACCAACATGGATGGTTCTGTTTCCATAGACTCGATAAAGCAGAATATCTGATTTTAGCTTGCTGCCGGGGACCTTTTTGGGATCAAAGAGCACGGCACTCGGATCGTTGACTGTTTCAATCAGCTGTTCGATCATGGCGTATTCATTGGCGTAATACTGCACCTGATCCGGATTGATCTGCCGCAGCATTTTCATCGTGATTTTGCCGTTTTGAATATTTCGCCAGCCTTTCATCCCCGAAAACTCATCGAGATCAGGGGTGTAGTCTTTAACAATCGAACCGATCGAAAACAAATGACAGAAGGCCGAGCGGTCAAAGACCAGATCCGCCTTGAAGGGGGTCTTCCCTTTTTGCTGGAACGTATACCGGAAGGTCCGGTCCGTCAGCTCTTGTTCATATCGATCCGCAAGGGCTGCAAGCGAGGGTGTGGCCATGCCAGGAAGCAGGGCTCTGGCAACGGACCACAACAGCTTGACTAAGCGTGATGAGGGCATAGCTTATTTCTTTTTCTTCTTTTTCTTGGACGTTTTCTGTTTCTTACTGCCCGAATGCTTGCCGGCACCATACATACCACCGCCGCGCTGCATGGAGGCAAACGGGTTTCCAAATGGATTGCCAAATCCGCCGCCCGACATCATCTTGGACAGCTGCTGCATCTGCTGCTGCTGAGCAATAAGTTTGTTCAGGTCAGCGACTTTCAGACCGGCACCCTTGGCAATACGCTGTTTGCGGGAGCTTTTCAGGCATTCTGGATGTTCACGTTCATACGGAGTCATGGACTGGATCAATGCTTTCATGTGCTTGATCTGTTCCGTCATCTTTTCGTCATCGACTTTTGGAGCCATCTTGCCCATGCCTGGAATTTTGGAGATCAGTCCGGAGAAAGATCCCAATTTATTCATCTGTTCAAACTGGCTGAGCAGATCGTTGAACGTAAAGACACCGGCCATCATGCGGGATGCAGATTCTGCGGCTGCCTTTTCGTCAATTTTGTCCTGAGCCTGTTCGATCAGGGTGAGCATGTCGCCCATGCCAAGAATTCGAGCGGCCATACGGTCTGGGTGGAATTCTTCAAGATCTTCAACCTTTTCACCGTTGGAAACAAAGAGCACTGGCACTTTGGTGATGGAACGAACGGATAACAGACCACCGCCGCGGGCATCACCATCCATTTTGGTAACAACAAGACCGGTGATATCCAGTTTGTCATTGAAATCACGGGCAACCGTTACGATATCCTGACCCGTCATGGCATCGACGGTCAGCAGGATATCCTGCGGCTGGATTTCTTCTTTCATTTCCGATAATTCGTTCATCAATGCTTCATCGATGTGCAGACGACCGGCAGTATCGAAAATGATGACATCATAGCCTTTTTCTTTCGCGTATTCTTTTGCACACTTGGCGGTATAGACAGCTGGTGTTTCTGCTCCTAACGAGAAGACTTCTACATCAATCTGTTTACCGAGTGTTTTTAACTGCTCAATTGCGGCTGGACGGACAACGTCGCAGGCAGCGAGCAGGACTTTTTTGTTCTGTTTGTTTTTCAGAAAGCGGGCAATTTTTGCTGCAGCGGTTGTTTTACCAGTACCCTGCAGACCAACCATCATGACAGAGGTAATGCCCTGATCATTCATGACCAGTTTTGCCTGGTCAGGTCCTAAGATTTTTTCCAGTTCATCGCGGACGATCTTAACGACCATCTGTCCGGGGTCGAAGCTTTCAAGCACTTCCCGGCCCATGGCCTTTTCTTTAATATCGTTGATGAAGTCCTTGACAACCTGGTAGTTGACATCTGCTTCAAGAAGTGACATTCGGACTTCTTTGAGCATGTCATTCATATTGGCTTCGGTCAGCTTTCCTTTGCCTGAAATTTTCTTCAGCGCACTTGAAAGCTTTTCCGAAAGAGATTCAAAAGCCATCGTAATTCTCCATTCTATTTCTGTCCTATCTTGTTATTGTACAGGATTTTTAACTCCATGCCAAAAGCCGCTGGAGTCCAGCGGCTTTTTTGCGAAATTTAAAGGAGTCCTGACCATTTCAGGATTGGTTTCCTGTCCCTTGACCTCTGTGAGCAGAACAGTTTATTCGTTTTCGGGTTTAATGACAGTCTGTAAGTCTGTCTTCTCCAGCGTGTCTGGTTCATTTTGAGCCGTCTGATTTTTGTCAGGCTGCGACTTTTCCGGTTCTGTTTGCTGACCCTCAAAGGAATGCAGTCTGCTTTCCGCAGCACTGGCCAGACCATGAATCTGTGCCACGTCTTCTGGTGTGATCTTTTCAAAATCAGGTTTAATTTTGCGGGCAGCTTCATCAATCAATTTGTTCCAGTCCAGATCGGCTGGCGGGTTTTCGAGGATCTGACGGGTATTTTCATCCATATCCACAATCGAATCGCCCAGTTTGAGCTCCGCCAGTTTCAGCCATGCCTCGTAGGCAGCTTTCATAACGGGCGAGAAATTCAGCTTACTCCAGTCAATGTTAGCCCCGACAAATTTTGGGTCATCCTTGCGGCGCGAGAAGACAATGAGCGTATAGATCAGCACCATATCGGTATTGTATTGGGCCTGGTCGAAGGAAAACTTCTCATTGGGAAAGCGTTTTTTAAGATATTCTTCCTGATACTGATAGGCCCGGCGCATTCCATACACGGTTGCTAAAGACATACAGTTGGTGAGCGATCCCATGCGTTGTTCATAGTGGTAGAAGCGTTCAGGAATGGTTCCGACCCGGTTGGCGTTGGCGATCGTTTTAAAGATTGTGCACGTATCTTCAAAGCCTTTCATGTTTTCCGGAAACGTAATGCCATCAAACAGCTCTTTTTTATACAGTTTGCCCCAGGGGTAATTGTTGAGATACTTCTCTCCGACCAGAGCATGCAGTGCTTCCAGATTGGTAAAGGTCTTATTGCCGGTCGGTCTTCTGAAAAAGGGCACCGGACCAAAGTCCATGACAAAGTTGCACTGCACCAGATCCAGATCACGCTCTTTGAGGGCATTGACCATGACCTCTACCATATCCGGCTCAATATAATCATCGCTGTCCACAAACAGAATCAGATCCCCATTAGCCTTACGCAAAGCCCGGTTTCGGGTTTTGGAAATCCCGGAATTGGCATAGGAAAACACATGAACGCGCTCATCCTTTTCCTGATAAGCGAGCAGTTTTTCTAAGGAGTTATCCGTCGAGCCATCGTTGATGACAACGACTTCCAGATTTGAATACGTCTGGTTGAGCAGACTGTCCATACAACGATCCAGATACGGAGCGGTGTTGTAGACAGGAACAAGAATCGAAACGAGCATACACATCCTCCAGTTGTTTTTATTTTTCGACAAACAGATGGTCGATACAAAGATTCCACAGTTTTTCAAACGCAAACACCAGCAGAATCAGCCAGATCGACCACGCAAAGACACCAGCCAGATTCAGATCCAGTCTGGCCGCCTGAATTTTCTTGCCCATGCCCGGCGCAATGCCCGTCAAGATTTCACTGGTCACACAGGCTTTAAAGCAAAGCGATGACGCGTTTTTTAATGCAGCCAGAAACGCCGGACGCAGCATGGGAAAGCAGACCCGCAGCATCAGTACGATTCTGGGCTGGTTGTAAACAATCCAGATGGGCCGGTACTGATGAATCAGTTCGGTCAGCTGCTCATACAGACTGCGATAGATTAACGGAAAAAGCAAAAACACTCCCGTAAGAATGACCGTTGTATTTCGATCTGTCCAGAACAGAAGCAAAATAATGTAACAGACATTGGGCACTGTCTGCAAAATGGACACCAGCCGGTTTAAAAACTCCCTTGCCGGTACATAGAAGGCACCCGCAAAGGAAGCCGGAATCGCCAGGACAAAAGAGATGGCCAAAGCCCCCAGTGCCCGGCCAATCGTCCAGGCAATTGAGGCCAAAAAGCCGGGAGTTTGGGCCTGCTCAATCATCTGGCCAAGCGTCTCTAAAGGTGAGGGACAGATCAAAGAATTGTGCATGGCCCATGCGGCAATCTGCCACACACTGAGAACGGTAACCAGAAAAGCCAGCCAATAGAAAAAGCCATTCGCCGTATGAGCATCCGGCGATTTGGCTTTGTTCTGGTTTCTATTTGATTGTTTTTTCTTATGACTTTTCTTCGGGCTCAAGGAAGAAACAGACATCATTTTGGCTTTCTTCCATCCTGTGCCTGATTCTTACTGGATCCATCGGGACTGTTCTTTGAACCAGTACCCATCTCATTTTGAGCCGAGTCATTTTGAGTGGAATCCTGTTGATCTAATTCGTCCGAACGATCCGAACTGCTTTTGGAGTTCTTTTTATGAGCAGCTTTTGGCCGTTTGGAAGCCGTCCGTTTCTGCTTTCTGCCCGACGGTTTCTCTTCAAGCTCTTGAACCGGCTTCTCCAGTTCGGAAAGATCCAGCAGATCTTTCAGTTCTTTATATTCATCGGAAGAAGCCGGCAGTTCTTTTCTGGAATTCGATGACGGCAGCACGCCAAATCCCGGAATTTCTTCTTCCAGACCCTGACCATGTAAAAATTCTTCTTTCCAGTCGCGGCCAAGCAGCTCACGAACAGCTTTTTCAAACTCTTCCGGATCCTCTGATCCCTGAATCTCGTCACGAAGCTGTTCCACCACTTCATCAAGCACCTGCTCAAAGAAAAGATTCATGGAGTTTAAAAGCTCGGTGTTCAGCTCCTGGGAACCGCCTTCAGGAAGGATCGGTTCTTCTTTGGAAACAGGTTTTCCTTTTTCATGCGGTTTTGGCAAAGACTCCAGCGGTGCAACCGGGTCACCCCACTTTTCACCGGAATAGTATTTATCCAGATACTCCTGACCAAGCTTGTGCATCGGTTTCCAGGCTGGATCTTTCATGATATCGACCGTCAGAATCGTCCACAGATAACTGTGCATCAGTTCCCACTGATTATCTCTGCCCGTGTAGTTTTCAGCTTCCTGAAGCATCTGTTTGAACACCTGTTTAAAGTGTCCGACAGAATGGAACTGGAAAGCCCGATGCAGGATAAAGATCTGGTCTACCAGATAGGCATGGACGGTTGGATAGTCTTCAACGTCCGGACGTCCGCTTGGGTAGTCCGAAGAAAACTGCATGAACAGTTCTGCCGCAAGCAGGGTGGTAATGCCATCCGGCAGCATATCGAGATCATATAGATAACGGGCGTGCGTATAGGCCCGGTAATAATCCTGACAATCGAGTGCCTGCATAAGCAGGGCCCGATGGACAAACATCGTTTCGGCTGCCGTAAAGGTATCGGGAATACCGACTTCGTTAAACATTTCCCGGACGACTTTCGAGAGGGCTTTTCCTTTTGAAGCGGAATACATATACAGCTCAAACAGACAGTCAGAATCTCCTTTGGTCTGTTCAAAAAAGGATCGAAGGTATTTGGCCTGGACTTGTGGAGTATAGTCAAGCCACGCCAGCGAGCGAAGTTTTAAACTCAGAGCGGAAGTGGCATCACTGATCAAGGTCAGTTTGTCATCGATGGGCATCAGTAAAACCTTACGATACAATTTTTTGGCAGCCCGCAGATCACCATTGGCCTCCTCCAGTACCGCATCCATATAGTTGGCCAGTTCATTTTCCGGCTGTTCTCTCAACATTCGGCCAATGATCTCTTCAAAGCTTTCCGGCTGATGGTGGATGATGTTCTCCAGAGCGTCAATAGAAATGCTGATCATATTGACCAGCGTTGGATATAAAGCCTGCTGGACTGCGGGTGGGAAGAAGTTGCTCATCAGAATGTCGGCTTCATTGAAGGTCATCAACAAGTCCGCCAGCCATTCATATGTTTTATCTTTCGTGATGGCTTCCATCTTTTCAAAGCATTCGCGGGCCCGGTCAAGCTTTTCAAGATGCCAGTAGGAAATTCCGGCAATCGCAAAAATCTGCTCATCTTCAATATCCAGCGAAACGTCTTCCATATATTTCGCAGCCTGGTCATAGTTTTTCAGACCGAATTCCAGAATGCCGCGCAGATGCAGATACACCAGCGATTCTTCATTATCATCGAGTGCATCGGCATCGACTTCATCAAGAGCATCCAGTGCGGCCTGATAGTCTTCCCTGACATACTGGATTCTGGCCGCATTGATCTGGTGGGTCACGATTCCAAGGTTTGAGTAGTCAATGGAATCATGCAGTTCCTGCATTGTTTCACTGTCCTGCTCAAGTTCTGCCATATCAAAGGAAACCACTTTCCAGTATTCATCCTGACCATATTTGCTTTCGTAGTTATCCAATAGTCTGCGGATTGCTTCTTTATCTCTTCCCTCTGAAATTGCATCCAGAATCTGGTCTTTCAGTTTCTCCAGTTCAAGATCCTGCGAATCGTACTGATCGGAAAAATCCATAAGTAAATCTCCTTTCTTCCATGGCATCAAATTGCTCATCAGATGCATCTATAAGTTTCCACTAAACCATCTCAAAAAGCAACAAACCGCATCTTTCGTCTGTTGATCCTGACTGCCTGACGATCTGCTACACTGTCCCCATCCGACACTTTGAGCAGATGGTACACTTTTTGTTCAGATCTTTTCTCTGAGCACTCCTTTGCCCAGGACTTCTTTACAGATCCACCTTTCTTCCCTGCACTCTCTGCCCTTTGATCCCTGTTCTTTCAGAAATGAGTGGTCAAACAAGACTGGCTGACTGGGATGTGAAGCGGGGGAGCACTTCTGGTCCCGAACTGCGGCAGACGGATGATTTGTCTCACTATATATATGGTAGGCAATGCCCGATCAATGGCTGACAATACCAGATTGACCTTCAAAGCCCAGAAGCCGGATACAACCATGGAACAGAAAAAGATTATTTCCAGCATAAAACAGTTGAAATTTCGAAAAGACCGGATTTTGAAGAGCTTTTGTGATCCTTTTTCTGACAACACTTTCAAAAGGTTTGGGCAGGTTTGAATCTGTAATGGATGTGAATAAAATGGTAAGCGCCAACAGGAGGACACTCATCCGCACAGACCGCAGATTAGTTTATGTTGTATTGCATTCTGTGATATTTTTCTGTGATAGCGGATTCACTTAAAAATCACTGATTCCTGCATATGGAAAGCGCTTTTTCTTTGTTTCAAACCAGAATGCAGTTCTCTCATTCTTCCATATTGTTGCCATTCTAAAAGGGAATGAATTTCTGTGACCGATGGAAGTTTACAATTGTTTTTGGCTATTCTATGATTGAAACGTTGAAAGAGGAGAAACTTATCAATGACAATTTCACCATTACAGAAAGCACGCTATGAGTATTCACCAAAACTCCCTGGCATGCTGAGATCTGGAATTTCCGAAATCACCGTGAAAACGGGTGCTCCAACCCAGAGCGTAGCCGATCAGGAAGTGATCGCAAAACTGTTCCCGAACACATATGGCGAACCAGAAATCACTTTCGAAGCCGGCGAAGCAAAAGATGTAACCCCAACAAAGAAAACTGTTGGCGTTATCCTGTCCGGTGGTCAGGCTCCAGGCGGACACAACGTTATTTCTGGTCTGTACGATGCCCTCAAGGCTCTGAACCCAGAAAACACTTTAATCGGCTTCAAAGGCGGCCCAAGCGGTCTGATCGAAGACGACTTCGTTGTATTTGATGATCCATTCATCAATGAATACCGCAACACTGGCGGTTTCGACATCATCGGTTCCGGCCGTACAAAACTCGAAACTGAAGAACAGTTCGCAATCGCTGCTGATGTGGCTAAAAAGCATGGAATCGACGCAATCGTTATCATCGGTGGTGACGACTCCAATACAAACGCTGCTGTTTTAGCTGAATACTTTGCCGCTCACAACACGGGCGTCCAGGTAATCGGTGCGCCAAAAACAATCGATGGCGACCTGAAAAACGAAGACATCGAAACTTCTTTTGGTTTTGATACTGCGACAAAAACATACAGTGAACTGATTGGTAACATTGAACGCGATGCCAACTCCGCTAAAAAATACTGGCACTTCATCAAGGTTATGGGTCGTTCCGCTTCCCACGTTGCTCTGGAATGCGCTCTGGAAACACAGCCAAACATCTGCCTGATTTCCGAAGAAGTTGCAGCCAAGAAAATGTCCCTGGCCCAGATTGCCAACTACATCGCCGATGCCGTTGAAAAACGTGCTGCCAACGGCGACAACTTTGGCGTAGCCATCATTCCAGAAGGTGTTGTTGAATTCGTTCCAGAATTCTCCAAACTGATTGCTGAAATCAACGAACTGCTCGCCGGTGCCAAAGCGGATGAATTCAATGCTCTGCCAACATGGGCTGACAAATATGCATTCATCGAAAAAGGTCTGACTCCAGAATCCATGGACGTCTTCAAAATCCTGCCAACTGGTATCCAGCAGCAGTTATTCCTCGAACGTGACCCACACGGAAACGTACAGGTATCTCTGATCGAATCTGAAAAACTGTTCTCGGCACTGGTTGCTGACGAACTGGCCCGTCGTAAAGAAGCTGGCACATACAAAGGCAAATTCAGCCCTCTGCACCACTTCTTCGGTTATGAAGGACGCTGCGCATTCCCATCCAACTTCGATGCGGACTACTGCTACTCCTTAGGCTACAATGCCGCTCTGTTAATCGAAAACGGCTTCAACGGTTATCTGTCCAAGATTTCCAACCTGTCCAGACCAGCTGAAGAATGGGTTGCCGGTGGTATGCCAATCACAAAGATGATGAACATTGAACGTCGTCACGGTGAAGACAAACCTGTTATCCGTAAAGCTCTCGTTGAACTGGATGGCAAACCATTCAAATTCTTCGAAGCCAATCGTGACACCTGGGCTGTTGAAACTGCATATACCTTCCCAGGTGCTATCCAGTACTATGGACCAGCTGAAGTCTGCGATCTGACAACCAGAACGCTGGCTCTTGAAAAAGGCGAATAATCACTCGTCTTTTCAGCTCTAATCCCAATCACCAATCATCAATAAAGGATCGAATCTTAACGGACTCGATCCTTTTTGTCTATCTTCTGTTTTCTATACCATCTATATGTTTTTAGAGAATCTATTTCAAGCACCATATAGGACAAAATTATCCTAAATTCCCGGATATAATTCCACCTACAGCTAGAAATCCAAAAGTAATATTTACTATATCTACCCGTCTTCAGGGTTTGAGTATTACTTTCTTTAGAAAAACGCGAAAAAAATTTAGAAGATCATTTATTTCAGCCTTAAATAAGGGCCTTTTTTTTTGAAAAAAATTGCAGGGATATTAATTTTGCTCTATACTGGTAATACATGTAATATCTAATTACGGGGAAAATATGGTATGGCATTTCATCTCAGAAAATCAAAACGCGCTAAAGGGATCTATCTTCAAATTTACGAGTCATATCGGGATCCAGAAACCAAGCTGCCTAAATCAAAACATATAAAAACACTAGGTTATGCAGATTATTTAGAATCTCAAGGAGTTAAAGATCCAATCAATTTCTATACAGCTGCTGTGCAAACGATGAACGACAAACGGAAAATTCAGACCTCCAAGGAAAAATTGATAGAAAAAAACATTCCAGAAAAACGCATTGGCTTTTTTGTGCCTGCAGCGATTTATCGCCGCTTGGATGTCAAAACTGATATTAATTACCTTCAATATGGACGTAAATATGAATATAATTTGTCGGATTGTCTTGAGCTGTTAATCTATTCAAGACTGTGTAATCCTGTGTCTAAATTTAAAACTGTTAACGAAGTATTTCCCACTCTGTTTGGTCGGCCACAGTTTTCCTATGATCAGACCCTTTCCTGCTTAGAGTTGCTCGGACGCGAATATGAAAAAGTAGTAGAAATCTTTACGCATCATACACATGAAACATACATTCTGGATGTGAATAAAACCTATTTTGACTGTACAAATTTCTATTTTGAAATAGATGCTCAGGACGACTGGCGACGTAAAGGTCCTTCTAAAGAAAATCGAACTGATCCTATTATTGGTATGGGATTATTGCTTGATGCAAATTGTCTTCCAATTGGAATGAGACTTTACCCTGGTAATCAGTCTGAGAAACCGGTTATGCGTGAAGTTCTCCATGACCTTAAAAATCAACAGGGAGTGACGGGGAAAACGGTCAGAGTGGCCGATAAGGGCCTCAATTGTGCTGAAAACATCCATGATGCGATCCAGGCCCATGATGGGTATATCTTCTCGAAATCAGTCCTCCAACTCCCTGAGGGTGAGATGGAGTGGGCTATCAAAGATGTGGGGTTTCAGGAAGTGATAGATCGTGATGGCCGGCTGGCCTACAAAATAAAGAGTAAACTTTTTCAACATAAATACGATTACCGGGACGAAAATGGAAGAAAGCATAGTCTCACCGTCACTGAAAAAAGAGTGGTCACATTCAATCCTTCTTTGGCTAGAAAAAAACGTCGGGAGATTACCAGATTAGAAGAAAAAGCCAAAAATCTGTGCGCCAGTGCGGCAAAAAAATCTGATTACGG
>CAJTLE010000029.1 GCA_910577085.1 uncultured Allobaculum sp.
CTGGCAACCCCGAGGTATTTGCAGGCTTGTGACGTCTTCATTCTCATGTATTTATAATAACACATCTATATTCATTATAGACTGTTTTTTCCTTAAAAACCCAATATAACCAACTGTTAAAATCCGTCGAATCCAGCTGAATCTGACTGAATTTGTTGAATCCAACTGAATTGTCAGGTCTTGTTCAGCCGATCTGAATCATCCAAGACAGCTGTTTCGTTTCAAAAAAGAACCAGAAGTAAAAAATGGTCGTTCACCTTACCACTCGATGTTTCGAGATTAAGGTGGACGACCATTTCGTTTTTACAGAGTAAGAGCAGGGAGCTACGAGGCAAATTTGCCCTGCCAACTGTCGCGGGCTAAAAGCTGCTTATCAATTTCATTGGCAGTCATCGTCTTTTTGATGGTCCATAACGGAGCAATCAGATCACTGGCCAGGCCATCACCAGTCACCCGTTCGATGATGATTTCCGGCGGCAGGATTTCCAACTGATCACAGACGATCTCTACGTATTCTTCCTGACTCAATAAAGGGAAAGGCGCTTTGCGATAGTCCTGACCCAACGCAGAGTTGTCAAGCAGATGGAGCATGTGGATCTTGATCGCATCTGGATGAAGTTTTGCGGCAAACCGGGCGGTTTCAAGCATATCTTCTTCGGTTTCCCCAGGCAGACCGTTGATCAGATGCAGGCAGGAGGCAAGTCCATATTTGTGGCACAGATCAATGACCTGAGCGGCTTCCTCGGGTGTATGGGCAAAGTTCATGGCTTTGGCCGTAGCCGGATGAATGCTTTGCAGACCAAATTCCAGCCAGGCCTGTTTGTCATACTTAGACTGCATTTCAGAAAACCATTTGGCCATTTCTTCGGTAAAACAATCCGTACGGGTGGCAATCGAAATGGCGGCCACTTCGGGATTTTCATAGAAAGGTGTATAGATTTTCTTGAGTTCTTCCAATGGCGCGTACGTATTGGAAAATGACTGGAAATACGCCATGCCGATGGCCTGCGGCCATTTGTGTCTTGCTCTTTCCAGATTGGTTTCGTATTGCGTTTTCAGATCGTCACTGGCACAAAGAATCGTATCCCCGCTGCCCTCGGACGAGCAGAACCGACATCCTCCATAGGCCTTCGTTCCATCCCGGTTCGGGCAGGTGAAGCCCGCGTTGAGAGGAATCTTGGCCAGTTTCTTTCCATATTTCTTTTTCATCGCATACGAGAATGTATGGTAACGCTTGTTGGTATCGGAATAGGGAAAGGGGTTATCTAAAATCTGGTTCATTACAGCGTGCGGCCTACAACTTTGGAAATGGCTCTGGCTTTGTTGACCAGTTCAGCGTATTTATCTGGTTTTAAAGACTGCGCTCCATCAGACCATGCACGGGCTGGATCTTCATGAACTTCAATAATCAATCCATCCGCACCGGCTGCAATAGCGCCTAAAGCCTGGGCTTCAACCAGTTTCCAGTCACCGGAAGCATGGCTTGGGTCAATGATGACCGGCAGATGGGTGCGTTCTTTCAGAATTGGAATGACCGCCAGATCCAGAGTATTGCGGGTATATTTTTCAAAGGTGCGGATACCGCGTTCACAGAAGATTACGTTCGGGTTGCCTTCCGACATGATATATTCAGCAGCCATGATCCATTCTTCAATTGTGTTGGCCAGGCCGCGTTTTAAAAGAACCGGCTTATTGGTGCGGCCAACGGCTTTGAGCAGGTCAAAGTTCTGCATGTTGCGGGCACCGATCTGGATAATATCCACGTTTTCAACAAATTCATCCAGCTTATCAATACTCATTAATTCGGTAACAATTGGCAGACCAGTCTTTTCACGGGCTTTGCACAGGGCTTCAATTCCGGCGGTTCCCATGCCCTGGAAGGAATATGGAGACGTTCTTGGTTTATAAGCACCGCCGCGAAGCATATCGGCTCCTGCTTCGAGAACTTTGCCGGCAACCGAGCAGATGGCTTCTTCGCCTTCAACCGCACATGGACCGGCAATCATGACGATTTTCTGACCGCCGATTTTAATCCCGTTGACATCAACAATGGTATCTTCCGGATGGAACATGCGGTTGGCGAGTTTGTATGGCTGAGCGACACGCTGAACGTTAAAGACAATCGGATTGGCCAGGATCGAACGCTCGTCAAGCGAAGCGGTATCACCGACCAGACCAAATACGTCATAGTTCTCACCGACGATCTTTGTGATCTTCAGCCCACGTGATTCGAGAAGATCAATCAGCTCATTGACTTCCTTTTCAGGCGCGGTCTTTTTCAGGGTAATAATCATTTCAAAATCCTTTCCAGCAGATTTCATAACGAACTGCATCAAACTTTCAAAGGATTCCATCCTGCAAGTCAAAAGAATAAAAAACTGCCAGTATGTCTGGAGTTCATCAAACAGAACCGGAAAAGAGACAGATTTGAATTTCTGACAGGAATTTTCGCAGAAATTCATTCACCTGTCGCAAAAACGACTTTTTTTCTTTTCTTCTTTTTTCCAGCGTTTGAAAACATGAAGTTCCAGGATGAACATCTCTGAAAGAGAGTCTTATTTATGATAATCAAATTATGGACGAAGAGCGAAAGGCAAGAAGACAAATCGAGTGTTTTCTGGCGAAAACATAGGCAAATTCGATCAATTCAGAATGAATCACGAAAATTGACGGACAATTTTACATTCCCTTTCAGAAAATAAAATCTACTGATATGCAAGCAGGTGGTCAGATATGATGATAAATCGGCCATTTTGGCATATTTTGACGCACCTTTGAATCTGACATACAATAGGGTCATAGTTAAGAGGTTCAAATGGTTGAACCTTTCTGAAATGGAGCGTGATTGTATGAAAATCAACATTGTTGGAATGAATTTTCCAGTAACCCAGGCCCTCGAGGATCGAGTAACCAAAAAACTCAAAGGGCTTGAGAAGTACTTCCTGATCGGTGATGAAGACACCGCACGAGTACTGCTCACCTCCTATCCGACAAAACAGAAAATTGAAGTCACAATCCCTACAAAATTTGCGATTCTGCGTGCGGAAACTTCCGATGCAGACATGTACAATGCCATCGATAAAGTTGTCGAAAAACTGAAAGACCAGATCCGCCGCCAGAAAACCAGACTTGGCTCGAAAAAAGGCACTCCACTTTACGAAGCATTTCTCGACTATGATCTGTTAGGCGAAGAAGATCCAGACGAAGAAATCGTAAAAACAAAGAGCGTTGTTCCCGAAAAACTCAGCCTGGACGAAGCCATTGCCAAGATGGACCTGCTCGGACACAACTTCTTCATCTACACAGATGATGAAACTGACAAGATCGCCGTTGTTTATCGTCGCAACGATGGCGGCTATGGATTGATTGAAACCGAATAATCGAATTTTCTGCCTCATTGGTTCGAATCTTCTCTAAATTTGAACCGACCCTTCCATAAACCAATTCTGACCGGTTGTTTCGACAGCCGGTCTTCGATATTTTTAGAGATTCGCCATACATACCTCTGTGAAGATATGAATCGAGGCATCCAGGCAGGCTGGTATGGATGTATAGAGATATGGATCTGTGGAAAATACTGCGGCTGAAAATGGATTTTTCCTGTTTACAGAAAAGTGAAAAAGGAAGAGTCGATTCTTACTTCATGTTAAGATTGGCAGCAGGTCTTGATTGCAGAAAAGGGAAAGCGAAACCACCAGGCCGAGCGTTTTTGAATCTTCCTGAAAGGATGCAGAAAATGAAAGCTTCAACGAATTTGCGTAAGCCTTTTCTCTTTCAAATTTTTATCATACAAAATGCGGATTCAGGTTAACTTTTCAGATGAAAGATTGAATCCCTCGGGCATTGGCAGGCAGATACGATATAATATTTGCTAGTTCAGATACTCATTTATCACGACGGAAATCAGGCTCAGCTACAGAAAATGGGAGAAATTGGTTTCTTACGTTTTTTTATTTGGTGTCCCGTTTCTGTTATTTGAGACCATTAGAACTTGTGTTACTATACACCCGACAGAGGAGGTTTCTATCATGGGATTTATGGATAAGCTTAAGGCATTCGTTGAACCAGATGATGAAGAAGAATACGAAGGCGAAGAAGAAATTATTGAACAGCCTGTTAATAGACCAGTAACATCTACTGTCAGTGCAACTCCTAACCGTGTTGTACCTGCAGCAAATACAAACACATACGAAACAAAAACGCACAATGGACCAGCACCACTCGATGAAAAAACCAAAATGGTTCTGTTTGAACCAAGAAGCTTTGGTGAAGCAGAAGTCGTTGGTTCCCGCTTAAAAGAGGGAAGAGCCGTTGTAGTCAACCTGCACAAACTGGATCGTGAATACGCACAGCGTACAATCGATTTCCTGTCCGGTGTCGTTTTTGCGCTGGATGGTAATGTACAGAAGATTGGTCAGAATGTTATTCTCTGCTACCCAAGTGATATCGGCGTGGCCGGATCGATTAACCTTGGCAAAGCAGGCGACGTAGACGAAGAAGACAAAGTCGAATAATGTCACAGCCTTTAACCGGACATGAACAGTTTTCAAAACTGATCTCGAATGGGATTGCCCGTTACGAGAAATCAGGAAAACCGTTCATGACCGGTTTTTTAACGCCGGCCGAACAGAATCTGGCCGCAAGACTTTGCGGCAAAGTCGAACATCGCTTTGAAGGCGGCAGAGCCGGAGCGACGCGGGCAAGACTTGTTGTGGGAAGTGAAACCGATCTTGAAGAAGACAATGCCTGGAATTCGTTCCGGAACTATGACAACTGGGATGAAAGTGACTGGAATGAATATACGACGTCCGGAGATGAAATTCATCAGGATGCAGCAGGCAGCCAGGCAGATCTTCCCGAGCAGGAAGAAGTGCTTGATGAGCGCTTTGTGGTCGTTTTAAAATCTGCATATGACTCCCGCATGAAAACCTTGAGCCATTCGGATGTACTGGGAGCCTTGATGCATTCCGGACTGGAGCGGGATGCGATTGGCGATATCGCGGTTGATGACCAGTCGATTTATGTTGTCTGCCTGCCAAGTCTGAAAGAATACATCGAACAGACCATTACCCGCATTGGCAATGTTCCCGTTGATTTTCACTCCGCCGGCGTGCAGGGCATGCCGGAAGCCAGCTTTGAGGATCTCAAAATCAATACCGCCAGTATGCGGGCGGACTGCATTGTCAGTGCGCTTGCGCATTGCTCGCGAACAGGCGCAAAAGACATGATTTGTCAAGGCTTTGTGAAGGTTAACGACGAGGTTCTTGAATCTGTGAAAACCTTGTGCAATAATGACACCATCTCTGTGCGACGGGTCGGGAAATTCCGGATTGGAGAACTCGACGGCGTCAGCAGGAAAGGCAGATTGATCGTTCACATCTATAAATATCAATAGGCAATGACAAAGACAGGTCCACCAGAAAAGGATTCCAGAAAGCAGCCGGGTGATGCGAGGCTGTATGAGCGTTCTGATGGGTATCCCTTTGGAGCCGAAAAGGCGAAACTCAGTAGCTTTTTCCGGGAACAGACCGTTATCTGCAAGAGCTTTGAAGTTTAAGCTTCAAAGAATTAAGGTGGTACCGCGCACAGTCGTCCTTTTTAGGGCGGCTTTTTTTTATGCAGAAAGGAAGATGCAAAAATGGATTATAAAGACACGCTTCAGATGCCAAAGACCAGCTTTGAGATGCGTGGAAATCTGGCCAAAAAAGAGCCAAAATTCCAGCAGCGCTGGCAGGATGAGCATCTGTACGAAAAAATGCTTGAAAGACGAGAAGGGGCTGAACCTTTCGTATTACACGATGGTCCTCCCTATGCCAACGGTGACATCCATTTAGGTCATGCTTTAAACAAAGTTCTCAAAGATGTCATCAACAAATCAAAATTCATGGAGGGATATCGCGTTCCGTATATCCCTGGATGGGACACTCATGGTCTGCCAATTGAAACTGCTGTAACCAAACTGGGTTATGACCGCAAGAAAATCGGTATTCCTGAATTCCGTAAAATCTGCCACGACTACGCTCTCGAGCAGGTTGAGCGTCAGAAAAAAGGCTTCCTGGCTTTAGGAAGCATCGGTGACTACGATCATCCTTACATCACACTGACTCCTGATTTTGAAGCCCGTCAGATTGAAATCTTCGGTAAGATGGCCACAGATGGTCTGATCTACCAGGGCCTCAAGCCAGTTTACTGGTCTCCATCTTCAGAATCCGCTCTTGCTGAAGCTGAAGTTGAATATAAAGATGTCACTTCACCAACCATCTTCGTAAAATTTCCGGTAAAAGACGGTAAGGGAATTCTGGGTGCGGATGACTCGTTCGTTATCTGGACAACCACACCTTGGACCATTCCATCCAACCTGGGTATCTCTGTTCATCCACGTTTTGAATATGCCCGCGTTAAAACTGATCAGGGCAATCTGATCGTACTGAATTCCATGGTTGAAGATCTGATGAAACGCTTCGGCATTGAAAACTACGAAGTGATCCAGGTCATCCCAGGTAAAGATCTTGAATATATGACCGCAACTCATCCACTGTATCCAGAAGTTGAATCTCTGGTTATGGTTGGTGAGCATGTCACTGACGATTCCGGTACCGGTCTTGTTCATACAGCCCCTGGCTTTGGTATGGACGACTTTATGATCGGTAAAAAATACGGCCTGCCAGTTTTCGTTAACGTTGACGAACAGGGCCGCATGATGGATGTATGCGGACCACGTCTGGCCGGTAAAACCGTTGACGAAGCCAATGACATCGTCATCGACTGGTTAAAAGAAAAAGGCTGCCTGCTGGATCGTGAAGATATCGTGCACTCCTACCCACATGACTGGCGTACTAAAAAGCCAATCATTTTCCGTGCTACTACTCAGTGGTTTGCCTCCATTGACAAAATCAGAGACAAACTGCTCGACCAGATTCATTCCATCGGCTGGGTTCCAACATGGGGTGAAGGCCGCATGCACAATATGATTTCTGACCGTTCTGACTGGTGCATTTCCAGACAGCGTGCCTGGGGTGTTCCAATTCCAATCATCTATGGTGAAGACGGCACTCCATTAATGGATCCAGAAATCTTTGCGCATGTCGCCAAACTGATCGGCGAAGGCGGATCCAACGTCTGGTTCGAAAAAGACGTTATGGACCTGCTGCCGGAAGGCTATACAAGTGAACATTCACCAAACGGCAAGTTCACCAAAGAAACTGACACCATGGATGTCTGGTTCGACTCGGGTTCGAGCCATACTGGCGCCATGATTGAACGCGGTCTTGGCTATCCAGCCGACCTGTACTTTGAAGGCAGTGACCAGTATCGCGGCTGGTTCAACTCTTCTTTGATTGTCGGTACCGCTGTTTATGGTCAGGCTCCCTATAAACAGGTTCTTTCTCACGGATTCGTTATGGACGAAAACGGAAAGAAAATGTCCAAATCACAGTGGAACGCCATGGCTCCATCGGAAATCACTTCGAAATTCGGTGCCGACATTTTGCGTCTGTGGGCCTGCTCGGTTGACTATCAGGCGGACTGCTCCATGGGCAAAAAGATCCTCAAACAGGTTTCTGACAACTACCGTAAGGTCAGAAACACTTTCCGCTTCTTAGTGGCCAACCTGGATGAAAACCAGTTCACCAAAGAAGACCTGGTGGATGTCAACACCCTCTCTCGTCAGAACAAGTACATCCTTGCTCTGCTTGATGAAGCGGTAGAGGACTGCGAAAAAGCCTATGACGAATATCGTTTCTCTGATGTTGTCACAACTCTGACCAACCTGATGACCAACGAACTGTCCAGCTACTATCTCGACTACGCCAAAGACATCCTGTATTGCGATGCCAAAGACAGCCGCGACCGTCAGGAAGTGCAGACAGTTCTGTACCTGGCTGCTTCCATGCTGACAAGACTTTGGGCTCCAATCCTGGCTCACACCACCGAAGAGCTCAACGATCTGATGAAATTCGATGAAGAATCCATCCATCTGGCAAAATTCATCAAGAGCGGCCTCAACCACGACGATGAAAATCTGAAGGCTGATATGGAAGCTGCCCTCAACTTACGTAAAGATGTTCTGAAAGCTCTCGAAGAAGCAAAACGTTCGGGTCTGCTGAAGAAATCCAACGAAGCCATTCTGCGCGTCCATGTAAGTGATGAGCTGAAAAAACAGGTTGAATCTGTCATCGACAACCCAGCTCAGTGGCTGATGGTTTACGATGTTCAGTTCGTGGATGACAGCCTGACTCCATACGAAGTCAGCGAAATTGAAGTGACTCATGCACCAGGTCATGTCTGCCCACGCTGCTGGAACTACACCGAATCCGAGCACGAAGATGGACTGTGCGATCGCTGCGCAGCTGTGATTGAAAAAGCGTAAGACTTAAAATCACCCCATCTAACCTGATACCGTGAAAGTGCATTTTCCACTTGATCTCAAGCGGGCTCTAAACTTTCATGAGGATAGAGAGGCGCGCTTTAAAAAGCTTGCGGTTTTAAACGTAACTCCACATTTGCTGGTTGTGTACGGTTTGGTGGGAACTATTGTCTTGATCACCCAAAACATTCGAAACTTAGGATGAGCGAATAATAGATGAGTGTCATATTCATGATGCTCATCTTTTTTTGCGAGAATAATCAAAGGTTATAAGATGCAACTGTCTGTCTGGAGGCTTTTAAAGGGACTGAAATCCTTAGCAGATGGGGTCAGTGGAATAAATGGTTGGAAGAGAAAAGGGGCTGTAAGGATCTAATGATCCGTTACAGCCCCTTATCGGCCTTAGAGATTGTGATTATTCAACTTTTTCAAAGTCGGATTTAGCAGCACCGCAAAGAGGGCAAGTCCAGTCTTCTGGCAGGTCTTCGAATGGAGTTCCTGGAGCGATTCCGTTGTCTGGGTCGCCAAGAGCTGGGTCGTATTCGTATCCGCAAAGAGTGCAAACATATTTATCCATAAATTTTTCTCCTTTGATTGCGCTGCCTCAAGCAGGCAGCTACATATTTACAACACGACCATTATAGCATAAACGGGCTTTCCACCCTTAAGATTGACTACCTCAGTGGACCAAAGAATCTGTTCTTTTTCTCTCTGTTTTTCTCCATTTCGAAGAAAGATACATCAGGTATCCGGTCAGGATTTAAGAAGCCTTTTTGAGTTCAACCTGGTCTTTGAGTCCGTCTGTGATATAAATATCAAACGCATCGGTAGAAAGATCAGGGATAAGATCAACGGTTCCTTTATCGACAATCCAGATGGCATCCAGATCAAATTCTTCACAGATTTTCTGGCCTTCTTCTACGGTTGTGCAGAAAAGAGCGGTCGACATGGCATCGCAATAGGCGGAATCGTCATGGATCACGGTTACTGAACGCATATTGGCAGCTGGATAGCCGGTATCTGGATCGATGATATGCGCATAGCGGACACCATCGACTTCCATGTAGCGCTGATAGTCACCAGAAGTGACCAGGCAGGTTGGCTTGCGGTTTCGATAAACGAGCAGAGAATCGGATTCATCTGGATTCTGAATGCCGACAACCCAGTCTTCATCATTTGGCTTTTCACCAATCAGCACGACGTTGCCGCCGGCGTTTAAAAAGCCATAGTCAAGACCCGCTTCAAGCAGACGGTCCGCCGCAAGCTGCGTGGTATAGCCTTTTGCAATCGCACCAAAGTCTAAAGCCGCTGCTTCGTTGGTCAGGGTAATCGTATTGTCTTTGACAACCACCGCATTCATCGAATCCGGGTTTTTGGCCGCTTCAATGGCTGCAGCATCTGGCAGAGCAGGGGTTTTTGCTTCAAAGGCCTGCTTCCAGAGCATCGTCAGTTTTCCCTGACTGACATCGAATTTGGGATTGACGCCATGAGCATTGGCCGAGTCCTGAAGAACTTCAATGACTTTTTCATCGACTTCGACCGGTGTATTGCGGGGGGCGTCATTAATTTCTTTAAGGCTTACTTTATCGGGATAGGTATTGAAGGCATCGAAGAGTTCATTGCATTCCTTGTAGGTGGACTCAATGATATCCACGTATGTATTGAAGTCCTTTTCCGTACCCGTGGTCTTAAAGGTCACCGGAGTATCGAACCCGACATCTGTCAGGGTAATGGTGCGGCTTTTGATTTCATTGCCGGCCTTGTTTGGACTTTGCAGGTAAAAATAGCCGCAAAGACAGAGCACAAGAACGCAGCACGCCAGAACGATCCAGCCGGTAATCGATTCGGATTTTTTCGGATCTTTTTTGCCGGCCTTTTGATCAGCGGAAGAAGGAATTTCGTTTTCCTTCTTTTCTTCAATATATATTGAAGACTCTGGCTTTTTATTTTCGGGGGAAGATTGATTCATATCTGTATCCTTTCATTTCCAACAATCCTTTATACCAGCAGAATGGGGGGGGTTCAGCTGGTTAGTTTAAGCAAACTGGAAGAATCACTATATAAGAATTTCATTCCAATCGCAATATGAGGCGCAAGTTTTAAAAACAATGAGATCACGGATAACTATAACCTATCCCCCCGGCAGACAAAAGCATCAGGGTCTGCCCGGACAATGATGTTCACGCCGGGCCTTGTCGAATTGAAAGGGAAAGGCAAGGAGAAAGATGGAAGTAAGAAAGAAGTGGTTTTCTTCTGCCTGTGCCGGTAAAGAGATTGCGCCAGAACTACGGTAGAAATATGCCTGAAAAAAGGTTTTCAGAATGAAACAAGATGACAAAGTATAGAAATTCGACGGAAAAAGAGTTGATTAAAGATTAAACGGCCGATTTTACCCTCTTATTAACCGGAAATTTACTAAAACATCGACGATTTTTCAGATTCTTTTAATCTTTTGTAGTATTTCTCAAAACCATAGGCCATAATAATTCGGGTTAACTTTCGATTTCAGCGAGCATAGAAGATGCGCTTCGAATTGAGATACGATATTCAGGCATTCGTAAGCCCTTTTTCTTCGCCTTGCAGAGCTAAACCAACTTCCGCTTTTTCTTATGGGAAAAATCCGCTCTGTGATGGGATATGGATTGCAGAAGTTATGTCATTTTTGGGTAAAACTACCATGGATTATGGGCCAAAATTGATTTTAATGGGATGCCTGCCTAAAATTGAATCGATTGTAACTGAAAGGAAGAAGAGTATGTCACTTTTATTAGGGCCAATGTGTCAGCACATTCCTGGTAAAAAAGGTTTGACAGATCACAGTGACGTGAAGAGACTCATGCCAGCTAAAGAGGTTTATATTCCTCTGTTTGCCGGCAACAATTCTCAGATCGAACTGCTGGTTTCTGAAGGCGATCATGTCTTTATCGGCACCCGCCTTGCCAATACCAAATCCGCCTTCCCGGTGCCTCTGTACTCCAGCGTATCCGGAACGGTTAAAGGAGTTACCAAACGTCCGCACAACAGCCTAAAACCACAGCAGCACCTGGTCATCGAACTCGATGAGCAGCAGGAAGCCATTCAGGCTTTTCCACCAATGGACTGGCACAATGCAAGCCATGATGAACTGGTTGAATTCGTGAAAGAATCCGGAATCATCGGTCAGGGTGGTGCAGGCTTTCCAACTTACGTAAAGTATCAGAAAGTTGAAAACATCAACACTCTGGTCATCAATGCCGTTGAATGTGAGCCTTACATTACAGCGGACTACAAATGTGTCATGGACTATCCCGAACAGTTTGTCCATGGTGTCCGTATTCTGCAGAAAATGGCTGAAGTGGATACCGTTCTGATCGGTGTAAAGAAGACACACCCAGATCTGATTAATGCCATCCGCGAAGAAATCAGCCGCGAACATGCAGCGGGCATTGAAGTCCGTGAAGTTCCGGATGTTTACCCAATGGGTGGTGAACGGACTCTGATCCGTACCCTGCTCAAGCGGGAATACAAACGTCTGCCTGGCGAATGCGGCGTCATTGTCAACAACGCCAACACAGCCATTCTGGTTGCCCGTGCCTTTGAAATGGGACAGGCCCAGGCCAAGAAATATGTCACCTTCTCCGGTGAAGGACTGAAGTATCCAACCAACGTTCTGGTTCCAGTTGGCATGTCGGTAGCGGAAATCATCCAGCAGATCGGCGGCTTTGTTGAAAAACAGGAAAGCCTCAAGCTGATTGCCGGTGGTCCGATGATGGGTAAAACCATGGTCAGCGACCAGATCGTAATCGACCGTGCCATGAACGCCATCACCGTTCTGAAAAACCACGATGAAGAAGAAATGACGTGCATGCGCTGCGGCAACTGTACGCAGCACTGCCCGATCGGTCTGCAGCCGGTTCGTATTGCCAATGCGGTGAAGATGAACGATGCAGAAGAAATGGAAAAACGTGGTGCCATGCAGTGTATCGAATGCGGTCTTTGCACTTACGTCTGCCCAAGCCACATTCAGGTCACTGAAAATGTTCGAAAAGCTAAACGGACATTAATGATGAAGGCCAGAAAGAAGTAGGAGGGAACTTGAAATGAAATTTGCCTTTCATGTAAGCCCGAACCTTCAAAGTAAGCATTCCACGCAGATGATTATGCGGGATCTGACCATCGGTCTTTTGATTGTGTTCGCAGCTTCTGTTATTTATTACTTCACAGCCTGGGGCGCTGCCTATGGTCTGCAGGCCCTGCTGCTGCTTGTATGCTCTTTGATTACGACTTTTGTATGCGAAGCCGTTTTTGCAAAAGTTAAAAAACAGGACATCAAATCGACCATCACCCATTCCTTTGGCTGGGTGACTTCCATCATCCTCGTGATGATGTGCCCGATTTCCATCCCTCCTTATGCCATCATCGTTGCAACCTTCTTTGCGATTGCGATCGGTCGTCTGGTATTTGGTGGATTTGGCTTTAACATTTTCAACCCGGCTGCTGTGGGAAGAGCGGTTATCTTCGCTTCCTTTTCCGGAGCGACAACTAACCTTGTAACTTCCGCCACCCCAACGGGTGTTCTGGCTTCCACATTCAGCTGGATGCCGGGAACAGAAGCAGCCCTGCAGTCTTACCTGGATTATTGCGGCGGCTGGGGCAGCCTGCTTTTAGGCACTTACCCGGGAGCGATCGGTGAAACATTCAGTCTGCTGATCATCCTCGTTGGTATTTTCCTGGTTGTACGCAAAGTCATTGACTGGCGTATTCCTGTGTTCTACTTAGGAACAATTTTCGTAATCACTTTTGTGATCGCCATTCTGGAAGGCGTAGAATCTTACTACGGTATTCCAGGCTGGTTATGGTATCCTGCACTGCACCTGTTAACTGGCGGTGTCATTTTCGGCGGCGTATTCATGTTAACGGACCCGGTGACCGCGCCAACGGTTCCATCTGGACGAATCTTCTTTGCGATGTGTGCAGCAGCGCTTACCGTTCTGATCCGTTTAAAAGGAAACCTGCCAGAAGGATGCTTATACTCCATCCTGATCATGAATACCTTCACACCAATGATTGAATCCGCGCTCGATCGCCCTCAGCTCGAGCAGATGAAGAAAGCCTGGATCATGATTGGCTGTGCTGCCGTTCTGTCCCTTTGTGTTTCTTTCTACGCAGCTACGACTGTACGTCGTGTCAATGCGCCAAGAACCATTGAAAAAACTGCCCTGGCAAGTGTGGCAGCTGTTGAGGAGGTACTGTAATGAATAAGCAGAGTCCTCTCTACCTTGCAATTTTCTTAGCCATTGTTGCGGCCATTGCCGGCGGCGCTCTGTATGCTGCCAACAGTGCAACGGCTCCAATTATTGCAGCCAATGAAGAAAAAGCTGAAAAAGCTTCCTTACTGGAAATGTATCCAGATGCCAG
This sequence comes from uncultured Allobaculum sp., assembly GCA_910577085.1. Classification (GTDB taxonomy): domain Bacteria; phylum Bacillota_I; class Bacilli_A; order Erysipelotrichales; family Erysipelotrichaceae; genus Allobaculum. The sequence goes on from CAJTLE010000029.1 coordinate 13,763, forward strand.
CATCGATGATTTCGTATCCGTTGATGCTTCCGACATTACCCCGGATCATCCATTCGTGGATAAAGTCTACAAATATGGCGATAACGTAGTTGTCTTCAAATGTTCCGTTTCCGGTTATGACGGTGGTACCGTCTTCCTGGTTGGAATTGATGCAGCCAACGATCTTGTCGATGGATTCAAAGCCATTTCGAACGCGGATACCAAAGGCATTGGTTCCAGAATTACCGAACCTGAATTCGCTGAATCTGTAATCGGCAAACAAGCCTCTGGACAGCTGGATACCATCTCTGGCGCGACTTACACGTCCACACCTGTTGTTCAGGCAATCAACGAATGTGCAGTCATTGCCACCGAAATTGACTAAGGAGAACCCTGATGAACCGAATGCAAAACTTCAAAAACGGTCTGATCAAGGATAATCCTGTTTTCGGACTGTATTTAGGTCTGTGCTCGACACTGGCCATTACCACTTCGATCAATAACGCCATCGGTATGGGCGTTGCGGTTATCGCCGTTCTGATTTTGTCTAACATGATCATTTCTGCGATCCGTAAACTGGTACCGGATGATATCCGTATTCCAGTCTATATCGTAATTATTGCCACTCTGGTTAAGATCATTCAGATGCTGATTCAGGCTTATGCTCCAGCTCTGAACTCTTCGCTGGGTGTATTTATTCCTCTGATTGTTGTTAACTGTATCATCCTGGGTCGTGCTGAAGCCTTTGCCAGCAAAAACGGTGTTCTGGATTCCGCACTGGATGGTCTTGGCATGGGTCTTGGCTACCTGTTAGCCGTTCTGGCCATGTCCTTAATCCGTCAGATTCTGTCGACTGGTGTTCTGTCCATGACAAACCCATTCAACGAAGCTCAGGTTCTGTTCAGCCTGCGTCTGATCCCGGATAACTACACGATCTCCATGTTCAGTGCTCCACTGGGCGCGTTCATGACGTTCGCATTCCTGGCAGCAGCTTTAACTGCCTACAAGAACAACATCCATAAAAAGGAAGAAGAAGCTGCCAAGGCAGCAAAAATTGAAGCAGCCAAAGCCGCTAAAGCTGCTAAGGAGGCCGCTTAATGTTTGGTGAACTCGTTACGCTGTTAATCACATCTGTTCTGCTGAATAACGCCGTACTCAACCAGTTCTTAGGTCTGTGCCCATTCATGGGTGTATCCCGTAAGAAATCCAGTGCTCTGGGTATGGGCATGGCTGTTGTCTTCGTTATCGTTGCAGCAGGTCTGGTTACCTATGCTCTGTACTACCTTGTCCTGGTTCCATTAAAACTGGAATTCATGGACTTAGTTACTTTCATTCTGGTTATCGCCTCGCTTGTACAGCTGACTGAAATGTTCTTAAAGAAATCTTCTCCAGCCCTGTACAAATCGTTAGGTGTATACCTGCCATTGATCACAACCAACTGCGTTGTATTAAACGTCTGCCTGGTTAACATCTCCAACGGTTATGACTTTGCTCATATGCTCGTTTACACCATCGGTACTCCACTTGGCTTCGCTCTGGTTCTGTACATCTTCTCGTCCATTCGTGAACGTCTTGAAGTTGCCAACGTACCAGCAAGCTTCAAAGGCAACCCAGTTGCTCTGGTTGTTGCCGGACTGATGGCAATGGCATTCTCCGGACTGGCTGGAATCATTTAATGGATTTGACCCGTCTGATTCTGGCGATCCTGTTCTTTGGAGCGCTGGTGGGAATTTATATTTTCCTGTTTCTCAAAAACAGACGCACCCCCAAACCAGAGGGATGCGAAAACCTGAAGGCGGATTGTGACGGCTGTAAAGATATTTACTGCCCGAACCATCCAAAACAAGAAAGTTGAGGTAGACAGAATGCTGAGCGCAATTCTGATGATGTTAGTCCTTGGCGCACTGCTTGGTGCCGGCCTTGGAATTGCTGCGAAAGTCTTCCATGTTGAACCGGACAACCGTGTCGATTACGTCGCTACTCATCTGCCAGGCTACAACTGTGGTGGATGCGGCTATCCTGGATGCTCTGGTTTTGCTGATGCCCTTGTCAGTGGTGACACTGACTCATGGCAATGCAAACCTTGCAAACCAGATGCTAAAGCCGATATTATCGACTACCTGAAAAAAACACCGGGTCCGGATGGAAAGACCATTACCGTAAGACCATAAACCCGAGAACTGACAAGCTTTCAAAGCTGGCTGATGCCCTTTGAAAGCTTTTTTGTTGTCCAAAATTGTTTGTCGTTGCCTCGCCTGACCATGTCGCTTACGATAAAGCTGGAATGAGTCATATTCAAAAATGAAAAGTACCCCTGGTTGAAATGAAATATCCCCCATATTTGAAACGTAAAGGATACTGAAGGGGATCTGAAGGATACCCCATGTCAAGGACAAAAAGAGCTGAGAAAAAGAGGCTGAAAAAAGAGATCTGCAGGAAACGAAGGATCAGTTAGTGATATAACTCTTAGAGAAGGCGCAGAAGATCAAGGAGGAGTCAGAATGCTGAAAGCAGGAATTACCATGCAGGGAACTCTGCATGAACAATATGGAGTCAAAAACCAGGATGCAATCCGGATTTTTGATGCAGCCGGATTTACAGGGGTGATTGCCTGTGATGGCGTTTCACTCAAATCAGACTGGACCTTTTCAAACAGTGAACTGGCCGCAGCTTTAGTCAGCAAAGCTTCTGAGGCTTTTCTGGAAAACAAGCTTGAGGAAAACCTGGATCCAGATCATGTGTGCGACCAGATCCGGGATGCCTTTCTGTTTTCGCTGGCCGTCTTAAAGGATGCTCTTGAAAAAGCCGAGATTCCGTTTTTCGATTGTCAGACCACACTGATTATTGCCTTATACAAAGATGGCCTGCTGTATGGCGGAATTGCCGGGGATGGCGGCATCCTCTATCAGACCAAACAGCACAATTCAGGAACGATGATTACCCGCCTGAAATCTTCTTCGAGCGTTTATCCAATTGGCGATACCCAAGAGTGGCGTTTCTTTATGGGTGGATCGAAAGAAGACCCGGTTGTCCGTTTTCTGGTGGCTACCGATGGCGTCTTTGATCAGCTCATTGTTCCGTATGATGGCATGCCGGCTGGCAATTATGCCCTCATTGACAAACTGTTCTCCATTGAAACTATTCAGGAAGACGAACAGGGCCAGTGGCTGCAGGAACAGATTGAAGCTTTAGAAGGCCATGATGATAAGACCGTTGCGATTATCATTGATACAGATCGGGAAGTAAGTGAGCAGGATCAGGATGCTGATTCCAAGGAAGATGATTCCAAAGAAGATGAATTGACCAATGCCAAGGAAGGGGATCAGACTCAGTCGGAGGATTCAAAAGAAGCTGATAGGAGTGAGCCAGAAGTAAGGAGGCCCGAATCGGAAGAATCAGATCAAGCGGCTGATCAGTAAGACGGACCAGAAAGTTCAGACAGAAAAAATTCTGAAGGGAAGACCGCTGAAACAGAAGCTTCGGATACAGAAGACATAGCCAGTAAAGCAAAGGAAAAGACAGAAAACAGCCTGGCTGAATTGAAAATTATTGTCGTCGGTCATCAATTCTGCCGCATTTAATGATTTAAAAATTGCGAAAACAAAGCGAAAACCCGCATTCCTAAGCCAAGTGTATGGCGAAAAATGCGGGCTCTTTTCTTTTTCTTTCAGAAAGCTCTATAATATATCGATCAGGCGCCTGTAAGCTACCAAAATGGCGCAAAAAAATAAAAGACTGGAGAGGAAACAATGAGTTACTTGAGTTTTAACGATATTGTAGCACATATGAAGAACTATGGATTTGTATACCAGGGTTCTGAAATTTATGGCGGCCTTGCCAACACTTGGGATTTCGGTCCTCTTGGCATTGAGCTGAAAAACAACATTAAAAATGCCTGGTGGAAGAGATTTATCCAGGAACAGCCTGAAAACGTCGGCATCCAGAGTGCGATTCTGATGAATCCACAGGTCTGGGTGGCTTCTGGCCATGTCGGCGGTTTTTCTGACCCGCTGATGGACTGCAAAGAATGCAAAACCAGATTCCGTGCTGACACTTTAATTGAAGACGCAACCAATGGGGAAGTCGTACCTGCCGGCTGGTCCAACAAGGAAATGGAAACTTACATTGACGAGCATGATATCGTCTGCCCAAACTGCGGTAAGAAAAACTTCACTCCAATCCGTCAGTTCAACCTGATGTTCAAAACCTTCCAGGGTGTTACTGAAGATGCGAAAAACGAAATCTACCTGCGTCCAGAAACTGCTCAGGGTATTTTCGTCAACTTTAAAAACGTACAGCGCACCATGCGTAAAAAACTGCCATTTGGTGTCGGCCAGATTGGTAAATCTTTCCGTAACGAAATCACTCCTGGCAACTTCATTTTCAGAACCCGTGAATTTGAGCAGATGGAACTGGAATTCTTCTGCAAACCAGGAACCGATTTAGAATGGTTCAAAAAACTGGAAGGCATGTGCGAACAGTTCTTATATGACCTGGGTCTGCACAAAGACCGTCTGCGTTTAAGAGCCCATGAACAGGAAGAACTGGCTCACTATTCCAATGCAACAACCGACATTGAATACCTGTTTGGCGATCCAATCGGCTGGGGCGAATTATGGGGTATTGCTGACCGCACGGACTTTGACCTGAACGCTCACCAGAAAACTTCTAAACAGTCTCTGGAATACTTCGATCAGGAAACCAACTCCAAATACATTCCATATGTCATCGAACCATCCGTTGGTGTTGAACGTCTGATTCTTGCTGTCATGTCTCAGGCTCTTGAAGAAGAAAAAATCAGCGACAAGGATACCCGCACCGTTTTACGTCTGCACCCATACCTTGCTCCATATAAAGCTGCCATTCTGCCTTTAAGCAAAAAACTGTCTGAACCAGCTGAAGCCCTGTATCGTTCTTTAGCAAAATCCTTCAACGTAACTTACGATGATGCCCAGACTATCGGTAAACGTTATCGTCGTCAGGATGCCATTGGTACGCCATTCTGCATCACCGTTGACTTTGAAACAGAAAACGATGGCTGCGTAACTGTTCGTGAACGTGATTCTATGGAACAGGTTCGTCTGCCGATCACTGAACTTGAAAACTACCTGGCTGAACGTGTCAGCTTCCAGTAATTTGATTCGACTTGAAAACCAGTTTGTCGAATCAAAACATCTGGCAATTGAAGTAAAAAGGGGGTGCCAGGATGCGGATTCCTGAAGCAGATGTTCAGGCGATCAAGGAAAAAGCGGATATCGTTGAGATCATTTCGCAATATCTGCCCCTCGAAAAACAGGGAAAGGAATATGTAGGGGTCTGTCCTTTCCATGATGACCACTCACCATCGATGCGCGTCTCCCCGGACAAGCAGATTTTTAAATGCTTTGCGTGCGGGGCAGGCGGCGATGCGATTGGCTTCGTTTCGAAATATGAAAAGATTTCGTTTGTCGATGCCGTCGCCAAAGTGGCCGTCAAGATTCACTATCCCTTACAGATTAAACAGGCAGCCCCGGCTGCCCCAAACCCAAACAAGCCACTCTACGATGCTCTGGATCTGTTTACCGCCTATGGCCGCTATGAGCTTGCCAGTAAAGACGGACAGGCAGCCAGAAACTATCTGGTTTCCCGTAAATTTAACAAACAGATTCTGGATACCTTCCAGATTGGCTATGCCCCATCGTTCAACATGGTCAGCGAGTATTTACAGGCTCGCTTTCCTGATCCAACCACACTGGAAAAAGTGGGACTGATTCAGGTTGGAACGGATCGGATTGTCCCTTGCTTTCATGACCGGATTCTCATTCCGATTCATGATGCCCAGGGCAATCCCGTCGGCTATACCGCCCGAATTGTTCCACCAAGCACCAATGGGGCAAAATATGTCAACACAAGCAACAGCGTGCTCTATCAGAAGAGCAACCTGATTTTCAACTATCATCGAGCTGCTAAAACAGCTCATAAAGCCGGCCGTGTCATCCTTTGTGAGGGAGCAATGGATGTACTGGGCCTGGCCAAAGCGGGCATTCCGGAGGGTATTGCCAACCTGGGAACGGCCTGCACCGATGAACAGTTGAACCTGATCGCAAGACTGCGTGTTCCGGTTGTGGTTTTCTACGATCAGGATGCTGCCGGACAAAAGGCAGCGTATAAATTTGGCCGCAAAGCAATGGCAGCGGGCATCCGCTTTTCCATCGTTTCGCAAAAGGAAGCCAAAGACCCGGATGATATTTTCATTCAGAAAGGTGCCGAAGCTGTCCATCAGGCCGTTGACAATACCGTTTCGTTTGCCCAGTTCTGTCTGGACTATCTTCAGACGGAATACAATCTGGACAACTATGAAGATAAAAAACAATATGCCAGGGAAATGGAGGGCATCATCCGCGCCTCGCTTGAGCAGTTTGAACAGCCCGTTCTTTTCAGTAAACTGCAGGAGCTGACTGGATTCAGCTTTGAAGCCAATCCAGCACCGAGGCGCTCGTATTCTTCCAAAAAGAGTCAGATGCGCCCTGCTGTTCCTTTGCAGACTCTCCCTGCCTCCCAAGGCCGGCTTCAGGCTGAAAAAGCCGTCCTGTGGTCCATGCTCAATGATGAAAACTATATCCGGCAATACCAGAATGAAGTTGGCGTGTTTGCCAATGAGGATTGCCAGAAACTGGCTTTATATATTCAAAGCGCCTATCAGAACCATCGGCAGATCGATCCGGTGGAACTGTTTTCGATTATTGAAGAAGAAAGCGTCCGCGGCTTACTAGCGGAACTTGCGGAGTGGCCGGATTATTCTGAGTCCACACATGGTCTGTTTTCAGAATCGGTCGTCAAAATTAAACATGAATTTATCAGTCATCAGATTGACGAGCTGAACAGGAAAATGAAAACTGTTCAGAACATGAGTGATATGAAGACACTCATGAATCAGAAACGAGAACTGATCGCCCGCAGAAATAGCCTGAAATCACGAAAGGTGGTCTGACATGGCTGAGAATAAACTCAAATTCACTTCGGCAGACGAAGTTAAAACATATCTGAAAAACCGTGCAGAAGAAGGAAATGAAATCTCACTTGATGATCTGCCTGACATGATCTCTGATCTTCGTCTATCGGACGAAGAAAGTGAAGATCTGCTTGAATGGATCAAAGAGGAACAGCTGTTTACCGAGTCGGATGACGAGGAACTTGAAGATTTATCGGAAGAGATTGAAGAAGAGGCCCTGGAAGAAGATGAGGACGCTCTCGATGATGAAGATGAGGATGGCGTAGCCAGCCAGATTCTTGAACTCGAACGTTCATTCTCCGAGGGTGCTAAAAATAAAACCAGTGACCCGGTCAAAATGTATCTGCGTGAAATCGGCCGGATTCCACTGTTAAATGCCGAACAGGAAAAAACGGCGGCTAAGGCCTATATGGAAGGAAGCAAAGAAGCGAAGGATCTGCTGATCAACTCCAACCTGCGTCTTGTTGTTTCCATTGCCAAAAAATATGTTGGCCGTGGTCTTCCATTCCTGGATTTGATCCAGGAAGGTAACTGTGGTCTGATCAAAGCCGTTGAAAAGTTCGACTATACCAAAGGCTTTAAATTTTCTACCTATGCAACATGGTGGATCCGCCAGTCCATCACCCGTGCCATTGCGGATCAGGCCAAAACGATCCGTATCCCGGTTCATATGACGGAAACCATCAACAAACTGACCCGAATTCAGCGCCAGCTGATCCAGGATCTTGGCCGTGATCCTCTGCCTGAGGAAATTGCGGAAAAGATGGATGGCATGAAAGCAGAACGTGTCCGCGAAATTCAGCGGATCGCTCTGGATCCAGTCAGCCTGGAAACCCCAATCGGTGAAGAAGATGACTCTCATCTCGGTGACTTTATCGAAGATAAGACTTCCGTCTCTCCATCGGAATATACAAGCAGCCAGCTGCTTAAAGACGAAATCGCACTGGCTTTAAATACGCTGACCGCCCGTGAAGAACAGGTTCTTCAGCTGCGTTATGGTCTGCTCGATGGCAAGACCCGCACCCTTGAAGAAGTCGGCCGCGAATTTGAAGTGACCCGTGAGCGGATCCGTCAGATCGAAGCCAAAGCCCTTCGAAAACTGCGCAACCCGACCCGTTCCAAACGTCTGAAAGATTTCGTCAAACCATAAACAAAATCATTTGAACTTTCTTGTCAGACTCTGCCTAAGGCAGGGTCTGACAATCTTTTATAAGCCCAAAGAGCAAAATTACGGGAACGATATATACGATATAAACGATATATACGGGAACGAATAAAGGAATGGTATGTGAAGGAGTCAATCTTTCAATCTGTTCCCTTCAAGATTGGATATGAGTACCATGGACATTTCAAAACGACTGAAAAAAATTGCTTCTTTGGCAGACGAAAGCGTGATCGCGGATATTGGATGCGATCACGCTCTTGTTTGTATTGAAGCTTTAAACCAACACCACGTACAAAAGGCGTATGCCTGTGACCTGCGCCCAGGACCTCTGGAGCAGGCCAAAATCAATATTGCTGCTCAGGGTCTGTCGGATCGCATTTTCACCCGCCTGGAAAGCGGCATTCATAATCTGCCTGAAGATACCCGCCAGATTCTTATCTGCGGCATGGGCGGCCGATTGATCGAACAGATTCTGACTGACGATCCCATTGGCACCAATGTGCAGAGCATGTTATTGTCACCCCATAAAGATGCTGCCCATCTGCGTCAGTTTCTGATTGAACAGGGCTGGCGGATTGAAAAAGAATGGATGGTTGAAGATGGTCATTTCTATCCGATCCTGAAAGTGGTCCGCCAGACTCCGGAGGATTCCGTCATAAGGGAAGATCTGCTGAAAGATCAGGAAAGCCTGCTTCTCGGTTTCCATCCCGAAGCAGATGAAGACTATTTTCGCTATCTGGACTGGCAGACTGAACTCTGGACCAATATTGCCGCCAAAATTCCAGATCCGGCTAACAAGCAGACCTTGCTTGATCAGATCCAGCTCGCAAATCATCGCAAACAAGTCCTGCAAGGCAAATAAGATCCAAAGACAATCGAGAAAAGCCACAAAAGGCCGTCAGGTTTTTCCATTCAATGTGGAAAGATCGCGACGGCCTTTTCTTGTCGATCAGCAGAATCGATTGTTGCAGAATCGATCGCTCCAGAATTAATGTAGGTAGATCAATTAATATCCGAAATTCACTTGAATAGTAATAATTAATCGCTGCCACAGTATGTAAATCACTGCCATTGGATGCTAAATTGGAAGTAGAAAAAGGATCTTGTTCTGGCTGCCTGAAAAATGATCCAGAAAGGAGATGACAACCATGAAAAAACGAACTGGATTCTCGCTTTTAGCTTTATGTTTACTGGTTTCCGGCTGTACCGTCGAGTCGGAAGGACAGAAAATTAGCGCGGATACTCTGAGTGAACTGATCCACAAACCACAGATCTCTATTGTCCTGGAGGACAAGAAGCTTCCTGCCTGTGGCGCTGATCTAGATACCCTGTATTCCAGCCTCTGGATTGAAATTGACCAGCCGCTGACGGAAACAACCTCACTGTTGATCCGAACCGAACTGGAACGGGATAATGGCAAATGGCTGCCCAAAGATGCCGCGTGGAATACCTGGCAGCCAACCGATGCCGATGAGAATCTGAACTGGCAGGCCATCAATATTCATGTATGGCAATCCATTCATAAAGAAGAAAATAAAGATCTCATGCTCGTTGTCTCGTTTCAGGAAGGTGACCTGCCAGAAAATATGAATGGCGGCTACTTTATTTCCAAGGACTATACCATTAACATTGAAAAGCTTCTCGCCTGCCAGAACCCATTAACCTTTCAGCAGCTTGGTCAGGAATTCAATCTTGGAGTTAAGCAATATAATCCCTATAATTTGCCAGAATACTTGACCATTGGAGAATAACGAATCCGCAGTGAATGACCGAAAAACTGCCAGATCAGGATAGAGAAGCAGGCTCTGGTGGATAAAAAGATCCAAAAGGCACGGATGAAAAGCGAAAGACTTTGAAAGGTTCAGGCTTTGGATTGACAAGTCCTGAACCTTTTGCGGTATTCTTAACATAACGTGCGGTCAGGCATACTTTAAAAAGCCGGCCGGCGTCCCCTCTATTTTGATCAGACGAAAACCAGAAGCGTGAAAGATAAAAGTTCATTGCTTCATGATGGGATTCGTTTTATTTCGTCTGTCTGACTTGAAGCCAATCGACATTCTGGACGAAGCTTCAAAGACAGACGTTTCCTCTTTAAGCCTTATGGCTTAGAAAACTCATTTTTCAATCCCTTGATTCATTTTGAATACAGAAAGAAAGCAGGAACAAATGGCAGAACAAGTAGAAGGCGTTCTTGAAATTTTGCAAGACGGTTATGGCTTTTTACGGGGCGAAAACTATCTTTCCAGCCGAAATGATATTTTCGTTTCCGCTAACCGGATTAAATCGATGCGGCTGCGCGAAGGTGACCTGATCAGCGGTCGGCTGAGCAGCCGGATTGAGGAAAATAAAGCCCGTCAGCTGGAACAGGTTGACGCCGTCAATGGCAAACCGATTCTCGAATCGCTCCACCGCAAAAACTTTGAAAAACTGACTCCAATCTATCCGACCGAAAAGCTGAAAATGGAAACGGACGCTTCCAATATGGCCGGCCGGATGATCGATCTGCTCTGTCCAATCGGTAAAGGACAGCGTGGTCTGATTATCTCCCCTCCAAAAGCAGGAAAAACAACCCTGCTCAAATCCATTGCCCACTCCATTCAGGTCAACCATCCTGATGTTCATCTGATCATTCTTTTAATTGATGAACGGCCTGAAGAAGTAACGGATATCAAAGACACCGTCATTGATCACAATGTTGAAGTCGTTTATTCCACCTTTGATGAAGAACCAGAACATCATCGCCGGGTGGCTGAAATGGCGATTGAACGGGCCAAGGCCCTGGTTGAAATGGGCGGCGATGTTGTGGTTTTGTTAGATTCCATTACCCGGCTGGCCCGTACATATAACTTACTGGTGCCAAACTCCGGAAAAATCCTTTCCGGTGGTCTGGATCCAACCTCGCTCTATTATCCAAAACACTTCTTTGGGGCAGCCCGTAACATTCGTGAAGGCGGCTCACTGACCATTCTGGCAACCGCTCTGGTCGATACCGGAAGCCGTATGGATGAAGTTATCTTCGAAGAGTTCAAAGGAACCGGCAACATGGAACTTGTCCTCTCCCGGGATCTGGCTTTCCAGCGCGTATTCCCGGCCATTGATATTCTGCGCTCCGGTACCCGTAAAGACGATCTGCTGCTGACCAAAGGTGAAGCAGAAGCAGCCAATATGATCCGGGCTCATGCCAGAGCGGCTGAAGAACAGGCAACAGAGGATGTCATTAAATCCTTTAAAGTCTGTGCCAACAACGCAGCCCTGGTTGATCTGCTCAACGAGCCGGCCACAGCCCGTTCGAAACATTCGTAAGATTCAATCTGGTTAGAAGCTGACTGAAGCAGACTGGAAGCCTGTGAAGTTCGATCTTTTGAGGACTTCGCTTGAATCTTTTGCTGCTCAAGAGGCATGAATTCAAATTTCAACTGAAACCCATCAAAGACCGGACAGAAAGGTTGATTCCTTCCTGCCGGTCTTTTTCTTATCGTTTTTTTCCTCTTTTTGTCTAATCTGGCCTTTGTCTGCCGGCAGGTTCCTGGAAAATGATCTTGTTCGAGGAGACAAGAAGTGGAACAATGGAAATGTCTATACATTTAAACTTCCATGGCCGTGATCTGAGACAGAAGATCAACAAAACAGAAGAATAAGAATTTGAGCACGATTTACTTTGAAGATCAAAAACCAGCCTGGAAGGGGAAGGAAGGAAAGAGAATGAGTCAACTGCGAGATGATTTTCTCTGGGGAGGGGCAGTGACTGCTCACCAGACGGAAGGAGCGTACACGCAAGATGGTAAAGTTCCAGCGGTCTGTGAACTGCTGGAAAGTCCTGGAAAATCGACGTTTCAGGATGGAATCGACAGCTATCACCGCTTTGATGAGGATTTTGCCCTGTTAGAAGAATTGGGCGTGCAGTGTTATCGGTTTTCAGTGGACTGGTCACGGATTTCACCGGATGGCGTTTCAATCAATGAAAAAGGGCTGACCTTTTATGACCGATTTATCGATTCGATGCTTGCCCATCACATTGAACCGATGTGCTCGCTTTACCATTTTGAAATGCCGCTCAAACTGATGAAAGAGAAAAACGGCTTCTATTCTTAAAGGCAGAGTACCCCGACTGATTGGCTCAATAATATAGAGTTTGAAATGATTTTTGATGTTTTTTTGCCATTCAGTCGGGGGTGAATGCCGCCCGCAATCAGCCCTGCAAGTTGGT
>CAJTLE010000030.1 GCA_910577085.1 uncultured Allobaculum sp.
TTGTCTGAGTTCCAATGAGTAGTCTGGATGTTTCACAGTACAATTTATTTAACAAAAAAAGAAGATGCCAATATGACATCTTCAATAAATCAAAATGAGGTTCTACCACACACTTTGCGTAAGAACCCTTGTGATGGCTGCTTTTTTGTTGGTCGATTTTCCAGTCAGACGATCCACTCGACTGGATAGTTTTTCATCATCTTGGCAAGATTCCCTGGCACTTCTTTATCCAGAATGGCTCCAGTAAAGTCATCAATCTGCGCGTAAACAGTATTGCCTCCGGATTCGAATTTCCGGCTTTCGAGCATCATGTAGGTTTTATTGGCAAGGTTCATGATCTGGCTTTTGGTCAGCGCATCATCAATCGCATAGGTGCTGATATTGCCGCTTTCAAGATCAACCCCGACTACCCCCATAAAGGCCTTATCAAAGCGGAAACGCTTGGCTTCTTCTATGGTCATCGCTCCAATAAATCCATCTTTTCCTTCACTGAACGTGCCGCCAAGGAAAATGGTTTTCACATTTCCTGAGTCACTGGCCAGAGCGTTCATAACATCAATCGCATTGGTCACGATTGTCACTTTTTTTCCGCTTTGAGCAATTTTCTTGGCCAGTTCGACATTGGATGTGGAAATATCCAGGAAGATCACTTCTTTATCCGCAATCAGATCCAACGCTTTCTGAGCGATTTCTTTTTTATCTTCAATATGATGGTCAATCCGCTCTTTAACAGTATGTTCGTGTTCGTTTCGTCGAACCTTCATTGCGCCGCCATACGTCTTTTTTAACAGTCCTTTTTTCTGAAGCAGCGTCAAGTCTTTTCGGATGGAATCCTCCGTAACCCCAAACTGCTTCGACAGATCCTTTACCAAAACTGAACCATTCTCATTAACGATGGAAACGATCGTATTCTGTCTTTCTTCTGCAAGCATTGTGTATCCCTCGATTATTTGTACAGTTTATTTCCTGTTTTTTCTCATTCTATCCGGAAATTATCGAATTTTGCCAGTCAGGCTTCAAAATTGAGCGAAAAATCCATCAACCCCGGCCTCTCTCCGATAGATAGAATCGCTTTTTCAAGGCCCCAGTCAACCGTTTCAGAATTCAAAAAAGAGCTCTCCTGGAATGTTCCAGAAGAGCTCTTTTGACGTTCAGGTCTGTATTATTGACCGGCATTGTTCTTCAAATATTATTCTTCAAAGAAGGAATCTCTGCCGTAAGTCTTATTCCAGTTCGCGCTGAATTCATCAACCGCAACACCAGTCGCTGGATGGCCGATCATCTGGTAAACAACATCACATGGAACTGTTACAGCTGGAATGCCATTTTCGATCAGAGCAGCAACCTGATCAACGTTCTTGAAGCTTGCCGCAATGACTTTGGAATCCATATTGTTGACTTTCAGCATATTGATCAGACGGATGACTTCAGCGACACCATCGCCATAGTTGCACATACGGTTTGTATATGGAGCCAGATAATCCGCACCGTTTTTAGCAGCAAGGAAGCCTTCACTTGCAGAGTAGATGGCGGTAGCCAGCGTATGGATGCCTTCTTCTTTGCAGGTCTTAATGGCTTTCAGTCCATCTCTGGTTACAGGAATTTTTACATACATGTTTTCTGGACGGATGGCAGAAAGTTTTCTTGCTTCTTCCATGATGCCTTCATAATCTGTCTTCACGACCTGGGCAAACAGTTTCTGGTCCTTATTCAGGATAGCCGCAATTTTGCGTAATGCTTCTTCTGGCTGCATGCCGCTTTTGGTCAGGATGGTTGGGTTGGTAGTCACACCATCGATTGTAATCAGTTCGTTGAGATCTTTAATCTGTTCAATATTTGCGCTGTCTAACATGAATTCCATAATTTTTCTCCTTCAGGATTTTTATCCTTGGTCTGTTTTCTCTATGTTCGTTATTTCTTGATTGGATGCTTCCTGTTTTCTTATTCTTCGATCAGGTTTTTGATTCCGTTGTCTCTGGCCGTCTGTTTGAACGCATCCATTTCGGCTTTGGAAAAAGCCTTGAAGTGAGGAAGGCTGAAGGTGCGGCCCGTCATTTCGTATTTTGATTCAGCCAGCGGGTTGTAATTGAGCAGTTCGTATTTCACATCCGGGTAAAGATCCGAAATCCACCTGGCGATTGCCGCAATGTTTTCAGCTTTTGCGGTATAGCCTGGAATGAGCGGTGTGCGGATGATGACTTTGGAAGCATGCTCCCCATCTAACAGCCAGCGAATGTTTTCTTTGATCACTTCATTTTTCTGTCCGGTGGCCTGTTCGTGACCGGCCAGATCAAATACCTTCATATCGGCGAAGATCCGGTCCAGATACGGTGCTGCTTGTCTGACCAGTTCAGGACGGGCGAAAAAGCTCGATTCAATGGCGGTATTGATGCCTTCTTCTTTGCAGGCTTTAAGAATATCGATCAGAAACTCTCTCTGCATGAAGGGTTCACCGCCCGAAAAGGTCACGCCGCCATTGTGGCGAAAGAAGACTTCATCGCTTTTGATCTTCTTAAGCAGTTCCTCCACTGTATAGTTTGTCGAGTCATAACGGATAGCCCCGCTCGGGCAGTCATCAATGATGGCGTCATAATTACCGATTTCCCGATGGAAGATCGGTCCATCCTTCCATTCAACCTGGCCGTCTTTGCTTCGCTGCAGACAACGGCCGCACTGGATGCACTGGCTTTTCATATAGATTGGCTCCCGCTTTGGATCGAGCCCTTCCGGGTTCTGGCACCATTTGCATCTGAGCGGGCAGCCCTTGAAGAAAACGGTTGTTCTCAATCCGTCGCCATCATGGACCGCAAACCGCTTAATGTCAAAGACCAGGGCTTCAGATGTCGGCATAACTTGTCCGTTCAATGATTTCATCCTGCAGCTTTCCGGCCAGTTCAACAAAGTAAGCAGTGTATCCGGCGACCCGGACGGTCAGGGACTGATGCCTTTCCGGGTGAGCCTTGGCATCCAGCAGATCTTCACGGTTAACGACGTTGAACTGGATATGCGGGATTTCCAGATCAACAAAGGCACGCAGGAAGTTTTCGAATTTATCACGGCCAGTCTGGGTAGCGAAGAATTCTGGCAGGAACTTCATGTTCAGCAGACCACCGTTGGTTGTATAGTTATCACTTAATTTCGATACAGATTTCAAAACAGCTGTCGGTCCCGTCATGTCTCTGCCATAAACTGGGGACATTCCGCCATCGGCCAGCGGTTCACCAGCTTTACGTCCATCTGGAGTCGCGCCAACGTTTTCACCCATTGGAACGTGAGCACTGACGGTATACATTCCCGTATGGTACGGACCGCCGCGGTAGTTGGTGTATTCTTTCAATTTATTGCGGAAGTAGCCGGCCCATTTAGCACCGAGCTCATCGACCCATTCCACATCGTTTCCATACTTTGGAGCTCGCTTTTCGAGCATGGTGCGCATGACTTCATAGCCTTCAAAGTTGGCCTGCAGGGCTTTGAGAAGTTCAGCCGCATCGATTTTCTTTTCGTCATAGACGAGTTCTTTCATGGCAGCCAGGGAGTCAGCCACATTGGCCACCTGAATCATCTGGATGCCGGACAGATTGTAATGAGCACCACCGGCTGTAACATCCAGACCTTTATCCAGACAGTCATCAATGACGCTCGACAGGAAGGCGGTTGGCAGGCAGTCCTGATGGGCTTTTTCGACGACTTTTTCGGCTTCCATCATTTCATCCACAAACAGGTCGATGGTTTTTGCGTAAGCTTCCTCAAGTTCTTCAAAAGATTGATAAGTGTCCAGACCGCCGAAATCCGGTCCAAGCTGATCGCCATTCTGCAGATCCTTACCATGATTGAAAACCAGCTCCAGGGCTTTGTTCAGATTGAACATGGCCGCATCGCTCCAGCCCAGGTTGTTGCCATGGGTCGTCAGTTCAACACAGCCAACGATCGCATAGTTTCTGGCATCTTTTTCGCTGACACCAAGTTCTTCCATTGGTTTGATGATGGCTTCATCATTGAAGAACTGCGGCATTCCAGATCCTTTAGCCACAACTTCGATGGCTTTCTGCATCAGTTCATGGGAAGAGTTCTTATTCAGGCGGACCGACAGGTTTGGCTGAGGCAGACCCAGATCACTCTGAGCTCTTAAAAGCATCAGGGACAGATCATTGTAAGTATCGTTTCCGTTTTCATCCACACCACCAACTGCGATATTGAATCCGATTGGAAATCCCGCGAAGTATTTTGCGGAATGGGCATTTCTGAGGTAAACAATCTGGTTGAATTTCAGCCACATGGCTTCAATGATTTCCAGTGCTTTCTGATCATCGATCAGACCGGCATCCATATCATGTTTCAGATACGGATACAGGTACTGGTCCATGCGTCCTGGCGAGAAGCTGGATGCGTTGGATTCCATGTGAAGAATCGTAAACAGAAACCAGATCGACTGAACAGCTGAATGGAAAGACCATGCCGGTTCATCGGCAAGCCGACGGCAAATGTCAGAAAGTTCAAGCAGGTTGCTTCTGTACTGTTCGTTTTCCGGTTTTTTAGCAGTTTCCTGAAGCAGTGCTGCATAGCGTTTCATGAAAGTCTGCGCACCGGTCAGGACCAGATCCACACTCTGATAGAAGTCTGGATTTTCCGGGTGCTTTTTGGCCTCTTCTTTTGCCTTTTCTTTCAGGCCAGCAGGTCCAAGTTTGAGCCAGAGCTCTGTATCCGGGCAGATATGACCCTGAGCATGGTCTTTCTGGTTGATCTTGACGACCTTGGCCATATGGGAAATTTTCGGTCCGTACGCATTGGAAATGACATCTTCCATGGAACGGCCATGCCAGTATGGATAGATTTCTTCGCGGAATTCTTTGATATCTTCCGGATGAACATTGAATTTATCCTGGGGTCTGGTTGGCAGGGTTTCAAATTCTTCATTCACCCAGCGCAATCCACTTTCCGGGAAAACAACACCGCCGCGAACTCCTTTTGTCCGGTTGCCGACAACGAGCTCTTCCGGTTCAACAGAGATTTCCATTTCCTCCAGGGCTGCCTTTAAGGACAAAGCCCGTTTGAGCGGAGTGGAAAGTTCTTCGTTTTCTTTATAGACACGAGTAATGATTCGAGCCTGCTCGATCGAAGCATATCGCGGCTCAGAAATCATCTTCTCTTTTAATGTTTCAATTCGTTGAGAGTTCTTCAGTTCTTTCACTTGGATCACCTCTTCTTTTTTCTTTATGATTCCATTTTATTATTGTTTTATCTTACTTTCAAGAGATATATCCATAATTTATTATTGCTCTTTATTCTTTTATCCAGGTTACAGATTGAATTCTAAATCCAGGAAAGAAAAAGCCCAGGATCAGACTTTTCTCATTTTTATTGGTCCTGACGCCATGAAAGATTCATGGAGGTCATCTGATGGATGGGGCAGATCTTGGAGCCAGCCAAATTTTGATTGAAAAGGCTGTTTGATCTGGGATCTGGGGGCATTAACCAGGCAAATCCTGGGTCATCACTCATGATCAGCAGTCCAGAAATGGAATCACACCTTCTGTAATGCCAGTTACACCAATGATGGAGTTTGTAAGGTCCTGCTGTCTTTCTTTTTCTTGAATTTCTTTCTTATTCAACCTGACTCGAAACATTAAAAAATCCGGGTTATTATCCAACCCGGAATCAATTCTTATTTTTTATTGTTTTGTACAGAGAAATCGAGCCTGTTTCATCCGTTTCCACTCTATGCTTGAGTATGCTTTCCAGTTTTTACTTCAACTTTGCAAAACTCATCAAAACGAATATGGACAACGAGAACAATGGATAAAACAATGAATAAACAGAAAAACTATTCCGGTCTCCAGACCCGTCCATCCAGACCAAAGACGTTTTTTTCGGACAGACTGCCCGCTTCCAGACTGTCCTGGACTTTGTCATACATCCAGACTTTGGCATCGATCTGGTCGAGGTAATGCAAAAGCATGGCCTCTCTGAATTTTGGGGTCACCGCACTGCCATACTCCGGCTTGCCATGATGGGATTCAATCATATGGAACAACGCCAGTTTCTCGTTTTCTGTGGGGACAGGCAGATTTTTCGCCTCCATCTGTTTGAGAATGTCCTCTACCATCAAAAGACCAATCACCAGATGGGAAAGCAGAACCCCGGAAATCGAATAATCAATGACCATTCCGGTCTCATCCCGGGAAAACTCCTGCAGCTTGCCGAGATCATGAAGCAGAACGCCGCTGATCAACAGATCCTGATTGACCTCCGGATAGACGCGGCATAAGTAATAACCCATCCGGGCCATACGCAGCGTATGGTAAGCCCAGCCGCCCAACACGTCATGATGCATCGATTTGGCCGCCGGAAGATCCACAAGCACGGTTTCATACGTATTGAGAACATACATCACCAGCGAGCGCAGGCCTGGACTTTGAATCAGCCTGGCACATTGATACAAAGCCTTCATCGTTTCCGCCCGATCCGGCAGCGCTGGAATCAGCTGAGCGAGATTGTCCACTTCCGACATCTCTACGCCCTCCATACTCAGGATTTTTGCCTGCGGACCATAATTGGCATTGTCTTCATAGCGAAAGGAGACTTTCGCAAAGCCGTTTGGCATAAACTGCTCTTTCTGTTTGAAGTTGTTTTCATTGATCGAAAAGAAGACCGCTGGCAGTTTATCCGAGGAATCAGTCAGCGAAAATCGGGCCATGGGATTGCCCTTGCGATCATTGACCAGCGAAAAGTCGTCGATCCGCCAGATGCCCTCATAGTTCTGATTGAAAATCAGCTGTGAAATTGGAGTAAAGGCCATAGAGACGCTCCTTTCTTCTTTCCTTCTCTCATTTTCTTTAGCCTGTTGTTTTTCTGTGGCCGCTCTTTGGCCACTTTCAGGCCCTGTTTCTTTGAATTGCAGCAATTTTTTAAGCTTCAGTATATTTTCTTATTCGCCGCTTCTTTGCCCTGCTCAGCCTGTATAGGCGTCTTCAGGTGTATTTTTGAAGTTCTGCTTTTCCAGCCACGCTTTTTCTTCTTCGGTTTCCGGAATATCGATCCGCTCAATTTTAAAGATGACCGGTCTTGTGCCATCGTTGCAGCAGGCAATCATCATACGATCATCATTGGTCCAGCCATGCATGATGGATCCGCCCTGCAAAGCAGTGTAGACATAGCGGCTGACGCAGTCCCAGGCTTCGCCGCAGAACTTGCCATCCATCAGATGGTAGAAGTCATCTTCTTTTTGATTGCGTTTAAGCAAGAAGGTATCACCAGGTTTGAAAAATGGACACGGCCCGGATTTGGATTCGGCCAGATACTTTTCCTGGTACTCTGGAAAGACTTTGGTTTCCAGCACGGTAATTTTGCATTGATGTTCCACGAAGACCTCCTGGATCTGAAAAAAGCCTCAGTTCAAGTCTAATCCTATCCTATGACAGGACTCAAACTCAACCTGAGGCTGATTCGATTCATTTTCAATGAAAACCACTCGATCTTGTTTTCGCGTCGGTCATGAAGATCAGGTCGTGGAATTCATCTGTTTTGCAGAATGCATCTCTTTGCAGAAGAGATCTCTTTAGTTGATCAGTTTTTGATTGACCAAATTTTGGTTGATCAAATATGGATCAGATCTTCCAATTTCAGATTACTGCGGATCTTTCATCAACAGAACCATGACGGCTTTCTGCGCATGAAGTCTGTTTTCTGCTTCTTCGAAGATTTCATCGGCATGGTCTTCAAAGACTTTTTCAGTGATTTCCTGACCCCGATAAGCCGGCAGGCAGTGCTGAACCATCACTGAATTTTTGGCATGCGCAAGCAGTTCGTCATTAACCTGGTAGCCCTGGAAGAGTTTAAGACGTTCTTCTTTTTCGGCTTCCATGCCCATGCTCGCCCAGGTGTCGGTGAAGACAACGTCCGCATCTTTAACGGCTTCTTCCGGGCTTTCTGTCCAGGTGAAGTGATCTGGATACTCAGCCGCAAATTCAAGAACGGCTGGATCCGGTTTGTGATCAGCAGGAGTAGCCACGGCTACATCCATGCCCATCTTCAGACCACCAACGATCAGGGAGTTGGCCATGTTGTTGCCATCGCCGATGTAGACCATTTTCAGGCCTTCCAGTTTGCCGAATTTTTCGCGGATGGTCATTAAGTCAGCCAGAACCTGGCAAGGATGGCAATAGTCAGTCAGACCGTTGATGATTGGAATGGATCCGTACTGGGCCAGGTCTTCGACTTCTTTTTGTTCGTAGGTGCGGATCATGATGCCATCCAGGTAGCGGGAAAGAACGCGGGCGGTATCCTGAACAGGTTCGCCACGGCCGATCTGCAGGTCAGCCGAAGACAGGAATAAAGGCTGGCCGCCTAACTGATGAACACCGGTTTCAAAGGAAACGCGGGTTCTCGTCGAAGATTTCTGGAAAACCAGACCTACAGATTTTCCTTTTAAATAAGGGTGTTCAATCCCATGTTTCTTTTCATATTTCAACTGATCTGCAAGATCGAGAATTCGGGTAATTTCTTCCGGGGACAGATCCTGCAGTTTCAATAAATGATTCATGCAAAAACCTCCTTCATGGCCGCAACTGCCTGATCCATCTGCTCATAAGAAAGCGTTAATGGGGGCAGCAGGCGGATGGTGCCTTTGCCCGCTTTCAGGGCCAGCACACCTTTTTCTCTTAATTTGGCTAAGTCATCCAGAACCGCATCCGGTCCGACTTCAATGCCGATCATCAGACCCATGCCGCGCACATCCTGAACGTGATCAGAATCCAATGCTTTGATGGCATCCATCAGATACTGGCCTTTTTTGCTGACTTCTTCCAGGAATTCCGGCTGGCCAACCGTATCGAGAACGACATTGGCCGCACTGGCTGCTAATGGGTTGCCGCCAAATGTAGTGCCATGGTCACCGGCTTTTAAGACATCCTGTGTCTTTTCACCCGCAAGGACAGCTCCGATGGGAACACCGCCGCCAAGACCTTTGGCACAGGAAACCAGATCCGGACTGAGGCCATAGTTCTGGTAACAGAAGAAGGCACCGGTCCGTCCTACACCTGTCTGAACTTCATCAATCATGAGCAATACGTCATTTTCCGCGCACAGCTTTGCGACTTCAGAAACGAAAGGTGGGTCTAAAGGACGGACGCCGCTTTCGCCCTGTACAAGTTCCATCATGATGCCGGCATATTTGCCTGAGGTGAGTTTTTCATTGAGATCTTCCAGATTGCCGACTTCGACATAGTCAAAACCTTTGGTAAAGGGGAAGAAGTTGGCATGGAAGTGATCCTGACCAGTCGCTTCCAAAGTGGCAATCGTCCGGCCATGGAACGAATTGCGTAAGGTCAGAATATTCAGCCGTTCGGGATCCTGATATTTATCCCAGCTGTACTTCCGGGCGATTTTGATCATGCCCTCATTGGCTTCCGCACCCGAATTGGCATAGAACACGCGCTTGGTGCCGGCCAGTTTATTCAATTTGGCGGCCGCATGGATCATGGGCTCGGTATAAAACAGGTTAGAAGCCTGCATCATTTTGCCAGCCTGATCGGATACGGCCTTTACAAGGGGTTCATAGTTATGGCCCAGGGCATTGACCCCAATGCCCGAGGTCAGATCCAGATAAGGTTTTCCTTCCAGATCATATAAAATGCAGCCATCGCCGTGATCTAAAGCCAGATCAAACCGGCCGTAGGTCTGCATCAGATTGTCATGTTCAATTGCTTTTAAGGTTTCAAAATCCATCAGATTTCCTCCTGGCTGAACATTGTTCCAATGCCAGCGTTGGTCAGTAATTCAATCAGAATTGAATGCGGCACACGGCCATCAATAATACTTGCCCGGGAAACGCCCTGGCGGACAGCCTCCACGCAGCAGGCAACTTTGGGAATCATGCCCCCTGAGATGACACCAGTCGCTTCGAGCGCCGGGATCTGGGAAACTTTAATATTGGCAATCACGCTGTCTGGATCAGCAGGATCCGCGAGCAGACCACTGATATCCGTTAACAGAATCAGTTTCTTGGCATGCAGTGCACCGGCAAGCTGGCTGGCGGCAAGGTCGGCATTGATGTTGTAGGAATGCCCATCATACAGTCCGGCCGCAACCGAGGAAATGACGGGGATATATCCTTTGTCAATGACATCGGAAACAAGCTGACAGTTGACCTGAACGATATCGCCGACATAGCCATAATCATCATCACTGCCCTCTTCGACATGCGGAATGGCCTGGAAGAGATTGCCATCCATGCCGCCAAGGCCAATGCCTTTGCCTTCCAGATGGCTGACCAGTTCTTTGTTCACCTTGCCGCAAAGAACCATCTGCACGATTTCCATCGCTTCTTCATCCGTCACGCGAAGACCATTCACAAAGTGGGATTCCACGCCGGTGCGTTTGAGCATCCGGTTGATATCCGGGCCGCCGCCATGCACGAGTACAACATGGATGCCCACCAGATGGAGCATCAATACATCTTCAATGACGGCTTTTTTCAGCTCTTCATCAATCATGGCGTTTCCGCCATATTTCACGACGACCACTTCGCCGTTATATTCTTTTAAATACGGCAGGCTTTCCGCTAAAAGCGCCGCTCTCTGTTCCGGCAGGATCATGTGCGGTAGTCTCCATTGATCTTGACATAGTCATACGTCAGATCGCAGCCCCAGCAGGTGGCCTGTTCATTTCCCTCATGCAGATCGGCAATGATTTCAATGGCATCAGGCTCCAGAATCTTGGCCACCTTGTCTTCATCAAATTCAATGCCCTTGCCAGACTTGCAGACGAGGATTTCGCCATTTTTCGAAGCGAAGTAAATATCCACCAGTGCCGGATCAAATTTGGCTTTGGAATAACCCATCGCACAAAGGACACGGCCCCAGTTGGCATCGGCACCAAATACAGCGGCTTTTAATAAGGAAGAAGAAGCCACGCTCATGGCCAGTGTTTCGGCCTGATCTTCCGTGGCCGCATTTTTAACATCCACCGTAATCAGACGGCTTGCGCCTTCGCCATCACTGGCAATGGCAATGGCCAGATGTTCCATGACCGTTTTCAGGGCCGTTTTGAAGGTTTCATAGTCGGCGCCTTCTCGAGTAATTTCAGCATTGCCAGCCAGACCGTTAGCTAAAACGATGCACATATCATTGGTAGAAGTATCGCCATCGACGCTGATGCGGTTGAAGGTCTTTTTGACATTGGATTTGAGCATCTGGCTTAAGCATTCACTGCTGATGGCCGCATCGGTGGTGATGAAGCAAAGCATGGTTCCCATATTGGGGTGAATCATGCCGGACCCTTTGGCAATTCCGCCCAGACGGACAATCTTACCATCCAGTTCAAATTCCACCGCATATTCTTTGACTTTCGTATCGGTGGTCATGATCGCATGGGCACTTTCCATCGGATCCTGGCCTAAAACAATGGCGTTGGTTCCCGCCACGATTTTTTCAATCGGTAGTTCCTGACCGATGACACCAGTTGAAGCGACAAGGACATCTTCAACATCCAGATTCAGTTTTTTAGCAGCTGCTTCAGCCTGAAGCAGAGCATTCTTGGCATCATTGATGGCACAGGCATTGGCATTGCCCGAATTGACGGTAATCGCCTGGGCTTTGCCATTGGCCAGATGTTTCATATTCAGATACAGCGGTGCGGCTTTGACCTGGTTGGAGGTGTAAACCGCCGCGGCATTACAGGGGACACTGGAAACAATTAACGCCAGCTCTTTTTTTGCGGGATTGTTGCGCAGGCCGCAGTGCACGGCGCCGGTGGAAAATCCCTGAGCGGCTGTAATGGAGGAAGTAACAGGTTTCATCCGGATTTCCTTTCTATTTCGTTTTTATCTTGATCGATCGCTCATCGGATGAGGATCGGAAAAATTTTCAGATTTTCGTTGGTTCTTTTTTCTCTTTCATTTAAAGGGCCAGACCTTCAAATTCCGGCAGGCCAAGCATGAGGTTCATGTTCTGAACCGCAGCACCGCTTGCCCCTTTGCCCAGGTTGTCGAAGCGGGCATTGAGCACATAGCCGTTTTCATTGCCGTTGATAAACAGCTCCATCTGATCGGTACCGGCCAGCGTATTGCTGAAAAGAGCCGATTCACCAGGATGGACATGAATATTGGTGTTCTCATACCACTTGGCGAAGAACTGATACAGACTTTCAGGATCAAGTTTCTTTCCGTCTTCGGTCAGATCCGCCGGATCAATGAAGACCGAAACCAGCATGCCCTGTGCAAAGTCATCAACAACCGGCACAAACAACGGGGTCTGTTCCAGATGGCAGACAGCTTTCATTTCCGGCAGGTGTTTATGGCCAAGGCCCAGACCATAGGCTTTTGGACTGGCCATGGCTTCGGTTTTATTGCCTTCATAGTCTTCAATCATCTTGCGGCCGCCGCCGGTATAACCGGTTAACGAGAAAGCTGTCAGCTTCGTATCCGGTTTGAGCAGTCCGCCTGCAACAAATGGATAGACCAGGGAGATAAACCCACTGGCATGACATCCGGGATTGGCGACAAGCTTTGCATTCTGAATCGCCGTGCGGTGCTCTTCATCGAGTTCCGGAAAGCCATACGTCCACTCTGGATTGGTCCGGTGGGCCGTACTGGCATCGATGATTTTGGTCTCCATGCCCGACATCAGTTCAACGGCTTCTTTGGCCGCTGCATCCGGCAGGCACAGGAAGACCAGATCCGCTTCCTTCATGAGCGCCTTGCGGGCTTCGGGATCCTTTCGCATGGCAGGATCAATTTCTAAAAGCTGTAAGTCCGGGCGGTTTTTGAGCCGTTCATGGATCTGTAATCCGGTTGTTCCCGCCTGGCCATCAATATAGATTTTCTTCATGGTTTTCATTTCCTTTTGTTATGGCTTTATCCATTTGAAAGGACCTAAAGCCAAACACAGGCCAGTTGAGCCTGTGTTGGTGAGCTTTGTTCTTCATGTAAAGTAAAATCAGACATTCCCGCTCCATTTGTTTTGGGAATGGATCTCCGGCCAGATCGAAAGAAGACCGGATGGGTTTGAATCGTAATTACGATTTATGCGCTTTGGCAAATTCTTTGGCTTTGGCTGCCTGGTCGAGAACCGACTGTGGCGATGGGCCGCCATAGACTTTGCGCTGATTGACACAGTTAAGTAAATCAATGGCTGGATAGAAGTCATCTTCAAAGAGCGGACATAAGGCCTGCAGCTCTTCGAGCGTTAAATCTTCCAGCGCTTTTCCCTGCTCAAGGCAGCTGGCCACCAGCTGACCTGTCAGTTTGTAGGCATCCCGGAATGGCATGCCTTTTTTTGCCAGATAATCGGCACAGTCTGTGGCATTGATAAAGCCTTTCAGACCGGCCTGTTTCATGTTGGTCTTGTTGACTTTCATGGTCTTTAACATCGGAACCAGAACCTTCAAGCACTGTTCCACGGTGTCACAGGCATCAAAGATGGCTTCTTTGTCTTCCTGCATGTCCTTGTTATAGGCCAGCGGCAGACCTTTCATGACCGTCAGCAGACCCATCAGATCGCCATACACCCGACCGGTTTTTCCACGGATCAATTCGCACATATCCGGGTTTTTCTTCTGCGGCATAATGGAACTTCCGGTTGAGAAAGCATCATCGAGGTCGATGAATTTGAACTCCCAGGAACTCCATAAAATCATCTCTTCACACATACGAGACATGTGCATCATCAGGATGGACAGATCGGAAAGGAATTCAATACAGAAATCACGATCCGAAACAGCATCGATGGAGTTGGACATCGGCTTGGAAAAGCCAAGGCGTTTTGCTGTGAATTCCCGGTCCAGATCAAAGGTGGTTCCGGCCAGGGCCCCCGCACCCAGCGGGCATTCATCCATGACATCGAGCGTATTTTCCAGACGTTTGATATCGCGGCTGAACATATTGGCATAAGCCATCATCGTATGACCAAAGGTCACGGGCTGTGCTCTTTGTAAGTGGGTGTAGCCCGGAACGATGGTATCGGCATTGGCATTGGCAATATCAGCCAGGGTATCAATCAGCCGGCACAGTCTGTTTTTGATTTCATTGATGCGTTCAACGACAAACAGACGGGTATCGAGTGCCACCTGATCGTTCCGGCTGCGGCCGGTATGGAGCTTCTTGCCGGCATCGCCGATCTTGGCGGTCAGCAGCTGCTCCACACAAGTGTGAATATCTTCATATTCGTCCGTAAACTGAATGCGGCCGGCATTCATATCGGATAAAAGCTCAAGCAGGCCATGATGAATGGCTGCTTTTTCGTCTTTCGTCAGAATGCCCTGGTTTTCGAGCATGCACGAATGCACCAGAGATCCCAGAATATCCTGCGAGTACAGTCTGTTATCAAAGGAAATGGAACTGTTGAAGTCGTTTGCGGCAGGATCTGTTCCTTTCGAGATCCGCCCGGCCCAGAGCGTACTCATTATTCAACGCTGGAGAAATGTTCTCCAGTCTGTTCAGCCAGAGCCTGGTCGTTGATTGCCCGAACGGCAACTGGCAGACCAAACAGGTTGATGAATCCAGCGGAATCGGCCTGATCGTAGCAGTCATCTTCATCGAAAGTCGCCATGCCTGCGTTGTACAGCGAGAATGGAGAAGTGACAGAGACAGGGAGGATGTTTCCTTTATATAACTTCAGGGTGACATCACCAGTAACGGTTTCCTGTGTAGAGTCTACAAATGCGGATAATGCTTTTCTTAATGGGGTGTACCACAGTCCGTCATAAACCAGTTCACCGAATTTCTGGCCGACGATTTCTTTGAAATGTTTGGTGTTTTTATCCAGTGTGATTTCTTCGAGTTTCTTGTGAGCTGCATACAGAATGGTTCCGCCTGGTGTTTCATACACACCTCTGGACTTCATGCCGACCAGTCTGTTTTCAACGATGTCCAGAATACCGATACCGTTGGCGCCGCCGACTTCGTTGAGTTTGAGAATGATTTCTTTGGCGCTCATTGGCTGATCATCAAGCATGGTTGGAACGCCTTTGTCAAAATGCAGTTTGATTGTGGTTGGCTTGTCTGGAGCCATTTCTGGAGAAACACCCAATTCGAGGAAGCCCGGCGTATTGATCGGCGCTTCATTGGCGGGATCTTCCAGATCCAGACCTTCATGAGACAGGTGCCAGAGGTTTTTATCTTTGGAGTAGTTGGTTTCTTTGGAAATCTTTAAAGGAATGTTGTGGGCTTTCGCATATTCGATTTCTTTTTCTCTGGAGTTCAGTTCCCAGAACCGCCATGGAGCGATGATGTCCATTTCTGGAGCGAACGCTTTGATGGCCAGCTCAAACCGAACCTGGTCGTTTCCTTTACCGGTGCAGCCATGGCAGATGGCCTGGGCGCCTTCGGCTTTGGCAATTTCAACAATCCGTTTGGCGATGATTGGTCTTGCAAAAGATGTACCTAACAGATAGTCTTCGTAGCTTGCACCAGCTTTTAAGGATGGAATGATATAGTCATCGACAAATGTGTCCGTTAAATCTTCGATATACAGCTTGCTTGCGCCAGTGGCCAGGGCTTTTTCTTCCAGGCCATCCAGTTCGCCTGCCTGGCCGACGTTTCCAGAAACGGCGATGACTTCACAGTTTCCATACTGTTCTTTCAGCCATGGAATGAGGCAGGATGTATCCAGTCCGCCAGAATAGGCAAGGACGATTTTCTTATAGTTTTTATTTTCGTTATGTAAGTTGCTCATAATGGGTATTCTCCTTAGTTGTGTCTGTTTTCCTGAGTTGTCTTCACATCTTTTCGATGTAGTTTTTCTTTGTGATCGTCTGTTCAGGCTCTGTCTGATTCAGCCTGCGATCGATCTTTTCTGAACACTTCGTCTTTTCAATACGTTCAGATTGGATTGGGTTCGGGTTTGCGTTTTGGACATTCAGGAACGAGACCTGGGATGTCCTCAGTCGGCCTTGAGAGTTTCAAGGGTTCGTCGGCCTTCCTGCATAAGGAATCTCCCCTTTCAAAAAAAAACGCCCTTCCCCAAGGAAAGGACGATCAATATCGCGGTACCACCAATCTTCCCTCTGATCAATGCAGAGGACACTTTCCCATAACGCCAGGTCGCGGGAACCACTCGATTTACTTCGCGGCTCCACTCACGGACACGTTCGCTGTCTTCCAGACGCCATGTTTCACCACACCATGGCTCTCTTTGGACTTTCCGACAGGTACTTCTTCCGGTCATCGATTTGATGATTCGTATTCTAACGGCCTGCGCTCAAATCGCAACGTTTTTGAAATGTAAACTTTGAATTTTTCAGAAAAATGTTGAAAAACGTCTAAATTACTGACAATTCGTTGAGAAATCAATCAAGTTCATCGCTTGATTATGGGAAAAAGCAATGTTCAGGATGACCTCTGGTCAGAAATGGAAAACAAAAAGCAGGCTGGAATCTGTCTGGTCTGAACAGATTCCAGCCTGCCGCTTTTCATCCTTTCATCGAAAAAGAAGACAAGGAAAGGCCTGCCCATAAATATCGAGGAGACATTTTCATGCTCGCTCTTTTTCTGGCTCATTTCCCTACTCTTTTTCGCGCCTGTTTTCTTCGAGCTGATAGCGCTCCGGCAAGGCAATAAAGGTGCAAAGAAACAAGAACAGCGCGCTGACCAGCGAGGTATAGTGGCCAAGATAAGGACAAAGCATAGCACCGCCGACAATCCCCGCAAAGTAAGCCAGCACGATAATCAGATACACCATTGCCCGAAATGCGTCCGCCCGATCATGCACCGTTAAAAAACGGGTCAGATGGATAATGGAATTCTGGAAACTGCCGGTGATGACAATCGTCGCCACCGGAGTGCGCCGGATTTTACGGAAAGTAATCGTCTGCAGGCCTGTGGCCAGACCAAAAATCGGATTGGCCAGCGCATTCCAGCTGTCGGGTAAAAAGGAAGCTGAAGTAATCAGGACGATTTCAATCAGGAAGGGAATCTGGCGCCATCTTGGATAATCCGGCTTGTCTTTATAGTGTTCGGCAATGATGATGCCAATCGCAAACATCAGCGGTGGAAACAGATACTTGGTGACGTTCGCAAAGTTACCCTGAGCCAAGTCCAGACCCAGATACAGGATATTTCCACTCTGGGAGCTCGCAAAAACATGGCCTCTGGTCACATAGGTACAGGCATTCAGGATGCCGATTCCAATGGAAAGCAGCACCCCAAGGCGCACGGATTCAATATGCTCCTCGCGGTCGTTTTCTACAATTTCCTGGAGCAGTGGACGATCAGGACTGACCTCTTTGGTCGCTTGGCTGGGATTGGTTAAAGAAGAATTCTGCTTTTGTACAGCAGCAGATTCGGACTGGTTTGAAGGAGATGGTTGTGTACTCATGTCTTTATTATCGTCACCAAAATGGCCCAGTCCTTGACAGATACCCAGCTATCCAAAATCCATCCTGAATCCTTCTTAAATTTTCCGGTATGGACAGCCCGGAAAGCACAAAAGATTTGTCCTGTTTTCGGCCCATTTGATTTCTTCCTGAATCGGGATTGGCAATGGATATTTTCAGGATTTCAGAAACTGTTTATACTTGGACCATGAACAGAAACGATGAACTGAAACAGCTCCAGACCTGGCGGAAGAGTCTCCACCAGATTCCCGAACTCGAACTGGATCTGCCTTTAACCAAACAGTATTTACTCCAGCAGCTGGATGGACTGGACTGCATCATTACCCATCCGATTGACTCGGCCATTGCGGCTTTTTTCGATAATGGAAAGGAAAAAACAATCGCTTTTCGCAGCGATATGGATGCCCTGCCCGTCAAAGAAAATACCGGGCTGCCCTTTAAAAGCCAGTTTGAAGGCCGTATGCATGCTTGCGGGCATGATGGGCATATGAGCAACCTGCTCTTGCTTGCACACCGCATTCAGAAGATTTATAAAGAACTGCCCTGCAACATTTTGTTGATTTTCCAGCCCGGAGAAGAAACCCCGGGTGGGGCGCAGCCTATTCTTGATACCGGGCTGTTTGAAAAGTACAATGTTGCGGCTGTCTTTGGCCTGCATCTATGGCCGCTTCTTCCAGCCGGCCAGCTTGCGACGATTTCCGGTCCCATGATGGCCAGCGCCACTGAAATCGATGTGGACATTGAGGGCAAGGCAGTTCATGCTGCCCGCCACAACGAAGGCATTGACGCCCTGGAAATTGGCATGCGCTTTTTTCGCTATGCGATGACTCTTGAACAGAGTCTTCCCGAAGGGGTCAACCGCCTGCTCCAGTTTGGCAAAATGAGTGCCGGCCGGGTGCGCAATGTGGTCGCGGATCATTGCCTTTTGCAGGGAACGCTGCGCGGGTTTGATTTTGAGACCATCAATTTTCTCAAAGGCGGCCTGGAAGAGATAGCCCGGGAACTTGAACACCAGACCCGGGCAAAAATTACCATTCACTGGTCCGATGCCTACCCGCCAGTCCACAACGATGAAGCACTGGTGCAGCGCATCACGGACACGGTTGATGGTTTAACGCTGTTAGAAAAGCCCGTTATGATTGCGGAAGACTTTGCCTCTTACCAGCAGAAAGTGCCCGGGGTGTTCTTCTTTTTAGGCACCGGCACTGGAATTGAGCTGCATGATTCGCGCTTTACCTTTGATGAATCCATTCTGCTTGAAAGTGCAGATTTATTTGAAAAACTCGCTCATCTTGAATTCTAGCCAAATAAAAAGACCGCCATACGCGGTCCTTTTATTTGGCTGTTTTACTGGATTCAAAGCTGTTTTCAGCCTATCAAAAGAGACAGGCCGATACTTGGGGCCAATGATCAGAATCGATTATTTCCCTTCGGTGCGGTAGCCGTCCGGGTTGTTGGACTGCCAGTTCCAGGAGGTGCGGCACATGTCATCCAGGTCGTACTCAGCCTGCCAGCCAAGTTCTTCTTTAGCCAGATCACTGTTGGCATAGCACATGGCGATATCGCCTTCACGTCTTGGTTTGATGACATAAGGAATCTTATGGCCACAGGCTTTTTCAAAAGCGTGGATTACGTCCAGAACGGAGCTTCCTTTGCCTGTACCGAGGTTGTAAACTTTAACGCCACCGTCATGTTTGATCTGACCTAAAGCCGCAACATGGCCTTTGGCCAGGTCAACAACGTGGATGTAGTCACGAACACCGGTGCCATCCGGGGTTGGATAGTCATTGCCGAAGACACCGACTTCTTTAAGTTTGCCCACGGCCACCTGAGCAACGTAAGGCAGCAGGTTGTTTGGGATGCCTTTTGGATCTTCACCGATCAGGCCGGATTCATGGGCACCGATTGGGTTGAAGTAACGAAGCAGTAAAACGTTCCAGTCAGGATCTGCAGTGTGAACATCGGTCAGAATCTGTTCGATCATCCATTTGGACCAGCCATATGGGTTCGTGCAGGTACCTTTTGGGCATTTTTCAGTAATTGGAATCTCTACTGGATCACCGTAAACGGTGGCCGAAGAAGAGAAGATGATGTTTTTGACGTTATGGTTTTTCATTACATCGATCAGGTTGAGCGTGCCGCCGATGTTGTTTTCATAGTATTCGATTGGTTTGCGTACACTTTCGCCAACAGCTTTTAAACCTGCAAAGTGAATGACTGCATCCACCTGTTCCTGATCGAACACACGATTCAGGGCTTCTTTATCCAGCAGGTCAACTTTATAGAATTTCACTTTCTTACCAGTGATTTCTTCAACGCGCTCTAATGCTTTTTCGTCGGCATTGTATAAGTTATCTACAACGACAACTTCATGACCGGCATTGAGCAGTTCAACGTCAGTGTGGGAGCCGATATAGCCGGCACCGCCAGTAACCAGAATTTTCATACGATATCTACCTTTTCTACCTTTCGGGGATTGGGCTTGTTCAGTTGGATCTGTTCAAGCTGTTTTCTGTTTGGAGAAAACCCAGTCCAACTCCCTTTTTTGCGGGCACTGCCTGTTTTTCAGGCATTGCCTGCTTTTGGAGAGCGGAATGGGTGTTGTTTTTATTTTTGAACGCGTGGCAGGCTGTTTCCAGTCTGCGGCTTTTAAAATCCTGCGCGTTATCGACTGATTTTTAAAGCGCGGCGATAAAGCGGTGGAAAGCTTTACGGCCTTCTTTATCCGTCTTGTAAACCCCGGCGTCTTCCAGAACATGGCTGAAGACTAAACCGATTTCATCATGGATGATCTGATCGATATTGGAGGCATCCAGATCTGGATGCTTGGCGAGAATTTCCTCTGCCCAATCCGCATGTTTTTCCAGGACTGGATTGGCACGCAGGTCTTCATGATTGAGGATGGCGGCTTTCAGATCAGACATTTCCTGTTTGAGACGAGCAGGCAGAACGGCCAGACCCATGACTTCAATCAGACCAATGTTTTCTTTTTTGATGTGGTGCCACTGTTCATGTGGATGGAAGACACCTAATGGGTGTTCTTCACTTGTAATGTTGCAGCGTAAAACCAGATCGATTTCATAGTCACTGCCCCGACGGCGGACGATTGGGGTAATGGTGTTGTGTGGTTCACCATCGTTAGCAATGATCATGGCGGCTTCGTCGGTATATCCACGCCAGGTATCCAGAATATGGTCAGCCGCTTCAATGATGCGGCTGCGATCTTCTCCACGCAGACGAATCACGGACATTGGCCAGTTGACGATGCCAGCTTTAAGATCTTCGAAGCCAGGAATGGTGATTTCTTCTTCAATTTCCGCTTTGGCCATTGGGAAATCATGATTTCCGCCCTGGAAGTGGTCATGGGAGAGAATTGATCCACCAACGATTGGTAAGTCAGCATTGCTGCCTAAGAAATAGTGTGGGAACAGGTCAACAAAGTCGAACAGTTTCACAAAGGCATCGTGATTGATGGCCATTGGAGTGTGTTTGCCATTGAAGACGATGCAGTGTTCATTGAAATATACGTATGGCGAATACTGGAAGCCCCAGTCGGAACGGTTAACGGTAATCGGGATAATGCGGTGGTTGGTGCGGCCTGGATGATTGACACGGCCGGCATAGCCTTCGTTTTCCATGCACAGCTGGCATTTTGGATAGCTGGACTGTGGGGCGTTTTTGGCAGCGGCGATGGCTTTTGGATCCTTTTCCGGTTTGGACAGGTTGATGGAAAGCTCAAGTTCGCCATAAGGAGAAGCTGCACTCCAGCGCTCATCTTTGGCGATGCGGTCGCGGCGGATGTAGTTGGAATCCTGAGAGAGTTTATAGAACCAGTCAGTTGCCGCTTTTGGATTTTCCGCAAAGAGGTTGTCAAAGACAGCCTGAATCTGAGCCGGGCGGGCAAGCAGAGCGTTCATCAGTTTGGCATCAAATAAGTCGCGGTAGGTAATGGAGTCTTCAATGATTCCACGCTGTGCAGCGATGTCGAGCAGATCGTTTAAGACTTCCAGTAAGTCGATGGGGTTGCCATCTGGTGTCCAGGCGTTTTCATCGATTGAATCCTGGTGCATCAGGTCGAGAAGCAGGTTGGTGGCGTAAATACGTTCGCTTTCAGGCAGCAGGCCTGTCTGCACTCCGTATTCCACCAGTTTTAAAATTGATACGTCAGCCATAATCTATCTTCTTTCTACCGGGCCGCTCGTTTGTGGCGCCCAGAACGTTTTACTAAATATCTATCTATAATTTACTAAAATTTTACCTAATTGCAACCGTCTGGAAGAAGATTTTAAAAGTTTTTTGCGACCTCTTTTTCCTTCCACGCCAGACGGTCGTCAGTTTTCCGATTTCAAAATTTCAACTCATCCGCCGCTCATATCCTTATTGTATGTCAGAAAGCCTGTGAAAGCGTTTTACTTTCGAAATTCTCCAAAAGAACCTGTCTGAAGTATCCGATTTAGATTATCTCTTATGTTCTTCGATCTTTACCAATGGTTTTACTTGCACTGAATGTATCCAAAAGAGATGATTTCAGCCTGGAAAAGCATGAAATGAAACGTTTCAACATTTTCTTCTTGTATCTGTATGGCGGATGCCGTATTCTTGTTTCAGATGAAGCAAGAGCGCTTACACCATTCAATAATCCGATAGATAAAGCTGATTTTTGAGGGTGAATTTTGCCGCTTTCATGCGGCCTCAAGGAGATTTATGTCAGAACTTAATTTACATCACATTAAAAAAGTTTATCCTAACGGTTTCGAAGCTGTTCAGGACTTTAACCTCGACATTAAAGACGGCGAATTCGTAATTTTCGTAGGTCCTTCCGGCTGTGGTAAATCCACTACCCTGCGTATGGTTGCTGGTCTGGAAGATATTTCCGATGGTGACCTGTACATTGATGGCAAACGTGTAAACGATCTGGATCCAAAAGACCGTAACATCGCCATGGTTTTCCAGAGCTACGCTCTGTATCCTCATATGACTGTTCGCGAAAACATGGAATTCCCATTAAAGATTGCGAAACTGCCAAAAGAAGAAATTGATTCCCGTGTTGCTGAAGCTGCCAAGACTTTAGGTCTGGAAAGCCTGCTTGATCGTAAACCAAAAGCTCTGTCCGGTGGTCAGAGACAGCGTGTTGCCATGGGTCGTGCAATCGTACGTCATCCAAAAGTACTGCTGATGGACGAACCATTATCCAACCTGGATGCGAAACTGCGTGGTCAGATGCGTGTTGAAATTTCCAAACTGCATGAAAAACTGGGTTCCACAATTATCTATGTAACTCATGACCAGACTGAAGCTATGACGCTGGGTGACCGCATTGTTGTTATGAGTGATGGTGAAGTTCAGCAGATCGATACTCCATCCAACCTGTACCAGTACCCAGTCAACAGATTCGTTGCCGGATTCATCGGTTCTCCACAGATGAACTTCATGGACGTTGTCATTAAAGAAGCCGGCGACAAAATTTACCTGACCATCGGCGATGATGATATCCTGATCTCTGATGAAAAAGCCGCTAAACTGAAAGCCAAAGGCTACAAAGATGGTCAGTCCGTTGTTTTAGGTATCCGTCCTGAAGACTTATCCGACCACCCAGAAATGCTCGCTAAATTCCCAGAATCCACTGCCAAAGGTAAAGTTGAAGTTTACGAAATGCTCGGTTCCACTTCCAACCTGTATGTAGACTGCAACGGCACTCAGGTTACCGCTGCCGTTGACCCATCTACAAAAGCACGTGTTGGTGATGTAGTAACCCTGGCTTTCAATAACAACAACATCCAGATCTTCGATAAAGATTCCAACAAGAACATCCTCGTTGATCTCGATCCAGACACAGGTACAATCCTGAAATAGTTTTATCCATCGAATGCCCGGAATTTTTTGAATTCCTCCAAGTCAGGACCCGCAAGGGTCCTGATTTTTTTGTTCTCTGATCCATTTTCCAATCGATAAGAGCCTGATCCGCCAAAGACGCGCCTTGATTTTTGTTATCGATTTCATGCAAAATAAGTCTGTTAACCATTTAGAAACAAAAGCATCCAGGCCGGATTCTTTTGTTCAGAAAGGAAATCTATTCATGAAAGTCTGTGTTATTACCGGCGGCACCCGCGGCATTGGATTTGCGACTGTCCAGGCGTTCTTAAAAGAAGGCTACAAAGTCGTTCTGTACGGATCCCGTGAAGAAACGGTCACCAAAGCGCTCAACGAACTCAACAACGATCCAAACGTCGAAGGCCGCTGGACGCATTTAATCGATGAAGAAGCCATCAATAAGGACTTCGCCGAAATCAAGGAAAAATACGGCTCCATTGACGTTCTGATCAACAACGCCGGCATTTCCGATTCCACGCCCTTCCTGCAGTATTCTGAATCCCTGTTCACCAAAGTGATGAACCTCAATGTCATTGCTCCTTATGTCTGCTCCCATGCAGCCGCACCCATCATGAAAGAACAGGGCCATGGCGTCATTCTGTTTACTTCGTCCATGGTTTCCAAAGAAGGCCAGCCATCTGGTGTTGCTTATCCGACCAGCAAATTTGCGATCAATGGCATGACCATCTCCCTGGCCCGTGAACTGGGTAAATTTGGCATCCGCGTCAATGCGGTAGCGCCTGGCATTACCTTCACCGACATGGTCAAAGCCCTGCCAGAACAAATGATCAACCCGATGATTCAGGCCATTCCTTTAAAGCGCATCGGTGAACCTGAAGATATTGCCAAAGCCTTTCTCTTCCTGGCTTCCGATCAGGCAAGCTACATTACTGGTGCCGTTCTTCCAGTCGATGGCGCAATGATGGTCTAGTCCATCTATCATTTGTTCTTTATTTTAAGAAGATTTCTCATTTTATCTTACAGATCCAAACCTTCAACAATGCCGCTGACCAACTTCCAGTTGGCAGTTTTGGAAGGTTTGGATCGTTTTATATGATCGATTTAAAGAATATTAACCCTGAACAATTCATCAAAACCGACAAATGGCCGGAAACACCTTTAAAGAACGTGTTTCCGGCCATCTTATTTTCCACCAAACAGGTGAGTGTAAATCGTTCATCAATCCTGTACAATATTACTCACCCTAAACAACAAAGAAAGGATTTTGAACAATGACACACACCCTGAACAATAGTATGGCCGGTTTTATTCCTGAACGCAACATTTCTTTTAATGGAGGGGATCTTTCTTCCGATACCGGTGCG
>CAJTLE010000031.1 GCA_910577085.1 uncultured Allobaculum sp.
TTTACGCCTCCTAGTTATGATTACAATAACATAACCGATATGAGATTGGTATATAATCTTTAACGATCGAAACTAATAAGCTTAGTTCTCCCTAACCCACTCTCAAGTGTCAAAACCTCATTTGCCTAAATGTCATTGAGATGTACCACTATTATGGTTTCCTGTTTTTTTAATGGCTGTATTTGAGGCTCAATTCAGTTTTACGACCATTGATCCATTTGCAACATGCAAAACTATTCAGGCAAAACGGAAACCTGGACCAAAACCTTTTAAGAATCTGTAGACTGATTACTGAGCGAGCAAAAGAAGCAGGAATCAGAAGATAGAATATTTCTGCTAAAAAGGGAGGACAATATGATTGTTTTAATTACAGGGGCATCTCATACTGGCAAGACGCTGCTGGCTCAAAGACTGCTGGAAACATATAAATATCCATATTTATCAATCGATCACTTAAAAATGGGACTGATTCGAAGCAAACAGACCAGTCTGACTTCTGAAGAAGATGACCGACTCACTGAATATCTCTGGCCAATTGTCCGGGAAATGATCAAGACGGCTATCGAAAATAATCAGAATCTGATTGTGGAAGGCTGTTATATCCCTTCTGACTGGGCAGACGATTTTTCTCAAAAGTACAGGAAACAGATCCGTTGTTACTGTCTGCTTATGAGTGAAAAGTATATCAGAAATCATTTTTGTGATATCAGAAAATATGCCAATTCGATTGAACATCGTCTGGATGATGAAGGCTGTACGATGGAAAGTCTGCTGGAAGACAATGGCCGCTTTCTAAAACTGGCCAACAATCCCGCAGTTAAAACGATATGGATTGACGAAGAGTACCCAACAGAGATAAACAGTCTGGCCCTTTGATCATTCTGACTGAATCATTAACCTGAGACGTTTTTAGAACAAATGCGAAAACAGATAAAAATAAAAGAGAGAGTTCCAGGAAAAATGGCTTATCATTCAATCGGCAGACCAGAAGAGCACGGAAGAAAACAGAAAAGAAAAATAAATTAGGACAGCAGGAAATAAGGTGTTTTGAAGGATCAGTAAACAAAATCATAACGGCAAAAATGGAGATTTTCAGCCATGTTTTCGCTTCGTATAATGAAGAAAAGAGGAGAGAAAACAAAGATGAAACGTGCTGTGATTTTTGATATGGATGGCCTGATGATTGATTCCGAACGGGTGACATTTGAAGGCTACCAGGAACTCTGCGCCAAAGAGGGAAAAATCCTCGATGAGCCAACCTATCTGCTCTGTCTTGGCAAGCCGGTAGCAGGAATTCATCAGGTGTTCTATGACGCCTTTGGGGATGATTTTCCGATCCCTGACATCATGAAAGCAAACCATGCCCGGATGGCGCATATCTTTGCAACTGAAGGCGTGCCGGTCAAAGAAGGGCTGATCGAACTGCTCCATTACCTCAAAGACAATGGCTATCGGACCATTGTTGCGACCAGTTCAAATCGGGACCGGGTGGATACGATTTTTGAAGAGGCTGGAATTACGGATCTGATCGATGATTCGGTGTGCGGCAACGAAGTCGAAAAAGGCAAGCCCAATCCAGATATCTTCTTAAAAGCGCTGGAAAAAGCCGGTGTAAACAAAGAAGAAGCCTTCATCCTGGAAGACAGTGAAAGCGGCATTGAAGCAGGCAGACGGGCTGGAATTGATGTGATCTGCATCCCCGATATGAAACAGCCGGAAGAACAATATGCCGCCAAATGTCGTTCACTGGAAAAGAGCCTGCTTTCGGTTTTGGATCAGCTGAAAAGTGGTGAGCTTTAAGGGAAAGGTGCGTCTGGAAAAGCAGGCTGCTGCGATCCGCAAATTGATAATTTCGAAGGTTTATCCTTCGTCGTTACTCCACATCCATCTTTACTTCATATTGTTTGATCTGTCTGCATCGTCTGATTCGGTGCAGACTTTTTCTTTGGGCGTTGTTTCTTTGGACAAATTGCCAGACCACAATCAGGCCAAAAGAAAAAGGATGATCCGCGAAAATCGCTAAGATCATCCTTTGACTGGTTTTTATCAATTGAGCTTGAAAATCCTTTGAGATCAGGCTGTAAAGGCCTGATTCTGATAGAAAGCACGCCGTCTTTGTTCGGCAGGTGAGCTGGTTGGATAGAAGTCAACACTCACATTCGAACGGGTGTGGAAGATGGAGTTTTGAGAGTAGGAAGTAAGGGATCTGGCTGTGGCCACGACCGCCTTTTCAATTTCAGAGCTTTCTTCTGCACTTTCAGCAGCATCTTCACCTTCAACGGGAACATCTGGCAGTGCTGGTTCAGAGGCATCGCCGCCCTGTCCTGGGTTGTTGATGATTGGCTGATCAGGATCTTCAGCTGGCTGGTTCGGGTCAACCACCGGCTGATTTGGATCGACAACAGGCGGTTCTGGTTCTGGCAAAGGTGGCTGCTGCTGGTTGCCATTATTACCGTTGCCATTGTTATTTCCGGGCTGGTTTGGCTGTTCACTTTCTGAAGGTTTTTCAGAAGGCTTTTCGGAAGAGTCAACTGCTGGCAGACAGGCAGAACCATTGAGCTCATAGCCATCCGGACAATGGCAGGCGCCATTGTCAAAGCTTCCGCCCGAGCCCTCACAGGCAGTCCGTTCGGCATCTTTTTCTTCGGAATCCGTGTAGTCCTGGTTCACAACCGGAGTACTGTTGGTATCCCCGCGGGAAGCAAATCCACTCTTGATCAGACCGCCGTTATAATCGCTGATTCCATCTGGACGGTCAATTGGGTGGTAGTCACCGCCAGTTGCCAGGTAGTCCAGCATATAGCGGTTGATGTGGAAGGCCGTTGCGGCTTCAAGTTCGGTCCAGGTCATGTAGTAGCCTTGCATAAAGTAGACTGGCAAGTACCCGGACCATGTCGCAATCGAATAGGTGCTGGTGTATCCAAGCGACCATTCGTCCTTCATAACACCAGACGGAATTCCGTACTGGGCACCTTCACTGCCCCAGTCGGAGGTACCGGATTTACCATAAGCGGTATAGTTCGGGCTGGCGAGGACTTCGTTGTAGTTCTGGTAGCCCCCATAGACGACATCCTTAAGCAGGGTGGACATCATGTAGGCAGCCTGCGTTGAGATCAGTTCATATGTGGTAGAGTTGCCGTTGATTTCCGCATTGTCGGAACGACGGATAATGCGGCGGATGCGGTGGGCATTGACGCGGGTTCCCTGGTTGGCAAACATCGAGTAGGCGCTGGCCATCTGAACTGGGGAAGCGTACATGTCGGCACCACCAATGGCGTACTGAGGAGCAAAACGTTCTGCAACTTCGTCATCAAATCCAAGATCTTTACAGAACTGGATCCAGTAGGCGGTTCCGGTTGTGTCCACCAGGTCGATCATCGCCTGGGCAGCCGGGGTGTTTTTGGAAACACCAAGGGCTTTGGCCAGCGACATCGGACCATCATATTTACCATCCGCATTTCGCAGGTTGCTTCCGGCATGCCAATAGTCTTTTGGCTGGTCGACCACGGTGTGCGTAGTAGCCCAGCCCAGAATATCAAAGGTAGAGCAATACGCGAGCAGTGGTTTCATGGAAGATCCAGGCTGCTTGGTATTGATCGAGTTGTCCTGTTTGATTGAGGAATCGGAATGGTAATGACGACCAGGACCAACGGCGATGATTTCACCGGTGGCGTTATCCACAATTGCGGTTCCGACGTCCATCATTTCGTTCGGGAACGGAATGATTTCACCATTCATGATTTTATCGAGCTCAGCCTGAGCCCCCGTGTTCAGGGCTGTGTAAATATCCATTGGGATAATGGCTGGGTCCTGACCGGACAACTGCTGAGCTTCAGAAATAACCTGGTCAATATAGGCCTGGTTTGGATCGACGGTGATTGTTTCTCTCCAGTCGAGCGCAAAGGCCAGGTCAGCATTGCGTTCCAGATCATATTCTTCCTGGGTAATGTAGCCGTGTTTGAGCATCAGCTCGAGCGTCGCGTTGCGGCGTTCCTGACCAGCGGCAAGGTGGTCAACCTGGCCAGCCGATTCATCTGTGCTGGCGTGGATGTTGTTAAGAGGGTTGTTGGTGTATGGGGCGTTGATGGAACCGGCCAGGAAGGCGGCTTCACCAAGGTTCAGCTGAGAAACGTCCTTATTGAAGTAGTACTTAGCAGCTTTCTGAACCCCGCGGGTATTTCCACCGGAACCAAACCAGATCCGGTTGAGGTAGTATTCAATAATATCTTCTTTGTCGATGGTCTGTTCCGCGATCAAAGAAAGATAGATTTCCTGAATCTTGAGCTTGATCTGCTCCAGTTTGGAAATGGAGCCTTTTTCAGCAATCATCTTGCTTTCCTGGTTTTTGGTGAAGGCGTTATCGATCATCTGCATAGTCAGTGTCGAACCACCCTGGGAGAACCCACCGGATTTCAGGTTGGCAAGACCGGCTGCCATGAATCGAGGTAAGTCGAAACCGTTATGAGTAAAGTAACGGGAGTCTTCGACTGCCAGGAAGGCATCAATCAGGTTCTGTGGAACCTGCTCATAGGAAATATCGTCACGGATTTCCGCACCGAATTCATAGACCATGTTGCCTTGATTGTCGAAAATCCGGGAGTTAGACATCGTAGACAATCCGTCTTTGGAAAAACGCATTCCATCCGGATCGTTGACGATATTGACCAGCACAAAGAAGACAGAAACACATCCGACTAAAAACAGAGTCAGAACGGCAACCGCCATCTTGTTCCAGATGTCGAGCTTCCGTCTTGGCTTTCGGCCTGAATTCCGGGAACGGCCAGACGGATTGGAAGCAGACTTGTCGTCTGCGTTTTTATTCGTTTTCATGAACATCTCCTTTCAGATATCGTCTGTCGACTGCTTTGAGATAGTGGATTCGAGGGTACAGACCAACCTCGAGCAAGTCCCCATGTTCTTCGAACCATTCGTAGGGGATAGACTGACGCTGGATGTCGTGATGAACCTGGATCATTTCCATGGCATCAACCAGAAATGTCTTACGCAGTCTTGTGAACCGTACAATAAAAAAACCAATCCCTCCCTGCTCATGAACCATCTGCAGATGCTCGATCTGGTGAGGCTGGATCAGATATTTCGGGAAACTGGTCCGGTTCTGGGTCTGTTTGGCTTCGAAGTCGATATATTTTCCCTTATACAGACCATTGTAGTCTGTTGTCGACGGGGTTCGATAATAGGCTTCAGTGATTTTTGCACGTCCACGTCTTGGGTAATCTACGCTGACAACCTGAATCGGTGTCGGCTTTTTGTAGATCAGTGCAGTCTTTTTTTCTTTGTAGTACAAGTTGGAAGCATTCAGATCATCTTCCAGGCTCGAACCGCGGTCGGCGTGGTTATCCGACATCCGGGTTACTACCCGCGATCGGTTGAGCTTGTTCGGGTATTGAACATTGTTAGTCACAGGCAGATTATATAGAAAATAACGGGCTCTTTCAATGAAAGCAGTGTGTGGCAATGGCTTTCAATCGTGGGAAATTGTCGGCAATAAAACTTTATCTAAAGTTATTTTAATCAGGATGCCTGACGAGTCTTTAATTTGGCGAAGAATAATGTAAGATATCTGCCGGAAATGGTCGGGAGCACCTGAAAGTACCCGATCTGTGCAAGGGGATACATTCTCCGGGATTGAATGCAATTGTGATAAAATTAAAAAATATCACAAAAATAGCGGTCCAGGGCTTGTCTTGCCTTTGCAAAATGCTATAATCATCAAGCATGGAGGAAATTTTATGCCAGTTATTTTGTCAGCACAGGACATTTATGATAAAGAGTTTTCGGTTGATTCGCGCGGATATTCTGCCGGTGAGGTAGATGCCTACCTGGATCAGATCATTGAAGATTACCAGGAATACGAAGAACAGACCCAGAAACTTTCCAGTGCTCTGGTCAGCTGTGATCAGAAGATCAAGGAACTCAGTGAAGAAAATGCTGGGCTCAAAGCCAGCCAGAAACAACTGCAGGAGCAGCTCGAGTCGGCGCTCAAAGAGCTTGAAGAAGCGAAGGCCGCACTGGCAAAAACGAGCCTCAATGAAACTTCGGCACCTGAAGAAGAAACCATCGAAACAGAGGCTGCCGAAAGTACAACCGTTGTGACTCCACAGTTCAAGGCTGAACCTGATAGCCAGGAACTGACTCTTGAAGAAAGAGTCGCAAAACTTGAAAAAGCGGTATTTGGCCGCTAGAATTTTGTTTCGATCTATACAGATGGATGCAGCTGCTGGCGTTACCAGACGTTAGAGGAAAGTCCATGCTCGCACAGTCTGCGATGACTGTAGTGTTTGTGCCAGTCCAATCAATAAGGCTGGGATGCCCGCAAGGGTAGACGGCTGTGTCGAAGCCTAAAGGATTTATCCCATGGCTTAGACCTTTAAAAGTGCCACAGAGACGTAGCTTTTCTGGAAACGGAAAAGGTGGAACGGGTAAACCCCGCAAGCGAGAAACCCAAATTTGGTAGGGGAACCGTCGGATGCGAACTGAAGCGGAAGATGGATGCGAAAGCATAGATAAATTGCTGCACTTACGCAAGTAAGAACAGAACATGGCTTATGAAATCTGTATAGTCCAGTCACTCGAAAGGGTGACTGTTTTTTTTACGCTTTTTTCATTGCATCCATTTTGGAACGTAACTTTAACCCTGCTGTCTGAGCAAAACTGGTCAGAATTTTCGCTTGGCCCTTGAAGTAAAGTTGACCAGGATTGAAAACCCAGTCTGAAAAAGAAAAAAGGCCTGATTACAGGCCTGAATGTGAGAATTCTGAAAAGCGAAAGAGGGCGGCAGGATGAATGGCCCGCCTGATTGAGCGGCCTGCAGGTTTTCTGTCGAATGCTTTTGGGCATCTGCAGCTTTCGATTATCTGGAAAGATCAGAATGCTCTGCCTGATCGGGTTCAATTCGTTCAAGATAGAAACTCATCGGCCGAAATCCATCGGAACAGCTGACCATTGCTGTACCGGGCTTTTTCATCCAGTCATCATAAAGGCCATCTGCCCCACTTGCCAGAGCAAAAATATAAGGATAGAGACTCTGCCAGGCACTCGGGCAAAACCCCTGCGGCATGGTGCAGTCATGACTGATCCATTCCTGACCGATCTTTAAAGAACAAGGTTCAAGTAACGGATTTTCGTACATGGCTTCCAGATCCGGATAGTGAGCCTGGGCCATGGATTTAATTCGAATGGAGTGCATGGGACTTTTTGGCCTCTTTCTTCTTATGATGGCGGTACATCAGATACAGGGCGATCAGGGCAAAAATCGCAGCAGGAATCAGAAATTCAATCGCCCGGACCACGACAAAAGCCCAATATGGGGCCGAGTTGGTGACGACATGGCTGGCATAATGATGAAGGTAGTCCATCAGACAGGTGAATCCAAACAGGATCGCCATGATTCCGGAAGCCAGCCACCAGAGTTTAATCGTTCTGGTCATATTTCCTCCTTGAATAAGACGATACATTGAAATTGCATTGATGACTTCATTGTAGCATCGCAGGCAGGCTGAACTGCATCAAGAACAAAACGGATAACAAACGAAATGGACCTGGAAGAAATGGATAAAGAAAAGGAAGGCCGAAGCCTTCCGTGCACGACAATTGAATGAGTTTTCCTAATCCTTTTCTTTTTTCTTCTCTTTGTCTTTGATGAATTCGTTTCCGATTATTTATGGGAAACGTTTTTGAAAAAGCGTGGACCCATTGCCTTGATCAGAAGCGGAACCAGAATCAGACCGACAATGGTTGTTGGAATCAGATAGGTTGCCTGGTAGACAATGGATCCCCACAGATCAACGCCATAGAAAATAACGCCGCTGATGGTCGATGAGATAAATCGAATCAGGTTGGTGATCAGAACGCCGGAATAGAAATATTTATAGTTGGGGAACAAGCAGGCCAGACCATAGGCGCCAAACGCAAAGAAATAGTCTAACAAG
This sequence comes from uncultured Allobaculum sp., assembly GCA_910577085.1. GTDB lineage: Bacteria > Bacillota_I > Bacilli_A > Erysipelotrichales > Erysipelotrichaceae > Allobaculum. Next base: position 7,950 of record CAJTLE010000031.1, read on the forward strand.
AACTGTGTAAAGCCCAGCAGATACATCTGTCCGGTCATGAACTGAAGCAAAATGGATAAAAGGGAAGTCATCAGGCCCAGTTTCCAGCCTAACTGATAACTTGCCAGCAGCAGTGCAATCGTACCAAGTCCTAACGTTCCGCCGTTTGGCATCCGAAAGAGCGGCAGACTGTTGCTTAAAAAATCAAGGACATAGAACAAAGCCAGATACATAGCCACATACGCTACATCCTTGGTCGTCAATTTTGTTTTGACGTTCTGAGTTGTCATAAAAAAAATACCTCCATGGAAAGAGGCGCAGTTCATCTTTCGACTTCCTACGCTAGTTCGAACTAGATCAGGTTCAAAGGGTGTTTTTCTCAGCTGCACGAAAGCAGCACCCCTGTCGTGACAGATTCATGATAGAAAAGTCCGGGTCTTTTGGCAAACCCATACGTTTTTTTCCTTATTGGACGCCCGCCAAAAATAAAACTGGTAACGGTTTCTTTTTGCACCACTCTTCAGGGAGTCGCTGTGAAGAAGAGGCTGCTCGCAGAAAAATGGATCTTATTTTGACGAAAGGGAACGGGTCTGATCAACTGTAAAACAGCTCATGGCTGAATGCGTCCCTATTTCAGGGACATTGATTCCATGAGTTGTTTTCTTTTAGAAGCAGATTGACCTGTGTCAGGATTGGCAGGCCTGGATGTTTTTAATGGCTGAACAGATCAACAGAAATGAGAAATGAGCCGACAGGATCGGCTCTGTAGATCAATGGATAAATGAATATAAGGAGTGACAAACCGTGGACCAAAAATTATGGCTTGTCAGGATGATAAGCAGTGGGAACTATTGGGCCAAAGGAAATCCGGCTTTGTTCAGTAGATTCAGAACGGGTTCGAGCTGCTCTGGGGTCTGGTCAATGATGTAAAGAGTGCATGGAGTGTCTTTGTTCATCGCAATGACAAAGTTTGTATTGTGCATATTGTCACGGACAACTTCGACAGTCTTATTGCCATCGACTCCCTGTTCCATGACGGAATAGGTTGGATTGTATTGCTGAATCTGTGCAAGATTGGCCGCAAATGTTTTTTCGGCAAGTTCGGCATTAACAGTATCTGTGGCATAGATGGTCAGCGGATAACCAGCACTATGGGCTTTAAACATTGTTTCGATATTTCCATTTGGCAGCTGCTTCACAGATAGATCCTCTGGCTGGTATCCGGCGCTTTCAAAAGCCGCAAAGATCTTTTGACCAAATCCATCCAATGCTGCAGCCGTGGTGCTGCTATCGGATTTTGAACTATCTGTACTTTCATTTGTACTTTCATTTGTACTTTCATTTGTACTTTCATTTGTACTTTCATTTGTACTTTCATTTGTACTTTCATTTGTACTTTCATTTGTACTTTCATTTGTACTTTCACTTTTGCTTTCGCTTTTACTGCTCTGATCCGAACTGCCTGTTTCAGTCCTTCTGGATTCGGTATTTGTTTCTTCCTGTGTCCTGGACTGATCTTTGTTTTCTTCGTTGATGGTGATATTTGTCGTGCATCCCCCAAAGAGTAACGCTGCCATAAAGGTGGAGAAAATTGCCTTTCGATTGAGATTCATGAGATTGCCTCCTGCGTCAGTTTGATTTTTACTTACTGAATTTCACCTGCCAAAGCAATCTGAGTGCTCAGTCAGTTCAGCTTATTTATTTGCAGGGGCTTGACGGGCAAAATGAATCGGAGCAGATGATCTCAGGATCGATCGAACATCAACCAAGCAGTTTCCAATGCATCTCTGGAAAAGATGTTGGAGAAGACACGATATTTGTTTTATGGAGATAGAAAGACCAGGCAGCCTCAACAAGCCGCCTGGTCTTTAAATTGCACTAAGAATTGGTGTGACACAAAGTCAGATAGACAATCTCGACTGGAGAATTGAGTCTGGCCTGAACATCGATGCAGCCGATACCATTGGAAATCAGGTAGGGGAAGTTTAACTGCTGCAGATGATTGCGGTTGATCTCCCGGCTGCCATTAAAGATTTTATAGCCGCCAAGAATTGGCCAGTCGATTTGGGAGCCATGGGAGTTGCCGCACAGGGCATAGTTGGCATTGAGCCCATTCTGATCTGCCGCAAGCAGGTTATCGGGATAGTGCGATAAAAGCAGACTGAACTGTTCATTGAGAAAACTGTCTTTAAGAGCCAGCGCATCCGCAAAGACATCAAATCCGCCTAACCGGATGCCATTGGGGGATTGATTGGCCAGCAGCACGGAGCGGTTGTTGAGCAGTTCGACCTGGGATTTGCGGTAAACATCTTCGACAATCAGCCTGTGGTTTTCACCCACCAGATCCTGTTCGCCAAAGACTCCGAATTTTCCAAGCGGGGCACTGACAGAGGAAATCCAGTTGACCATCTTCTCGCGGACATCATCGGTCAGTTCAGCATTGGCTGAAAACAAGTCGCCGCCAAACAACAGAACATCTGGATTGAGTTTCTGAACCTGAGTGAAGAGGTCATCCATTTTTCCTTTGGGATCGGTTGCTTCATCGTATTCAATATCGGTCAGAAAGACCATGGAGACCTGATCCATCGATTCGGGAATGAGCGGGCTCGAAATGGTCTCGTAGCGGGTAGTAATGTGTTGAGGGTTATAGAAAAAGGCCCGATACAAGGTGACATCAAAGCAAAGCATCAGCACGGTCACTATGCCAAGGAAAATCATCAGGACTTTCTGCCAGCGTGGAAGACGAGACATCCCTCTCACTCCTTTCTTATGGTATGAGTTACATCTTATGGCTTGATTTTAAGCCACAAGCCTGTATCTCTAAGCCAAATCTTTTCAATTTATCAATTATAGAACATTCATGCATGATTCCAAACCGGCGTAAGAAAACTTGCTGGAATGAAAGCAAACCGGAGCAGCTTCTTTTGGCCTGAGCAGCAGGCAGTCAGGATGAAGCTGTCCCTGCCGACCAGACCAGGGCTGAAAAAAGGCCCGCATGCACTGCGGGCGCTTTGGGCTATTCTTCAGAAGGGGTATTGTCAGCGCTGTTTGAATGACTTGCGCTGCCATTGTTGTTGTGATCGTGATGATCACGGTGGTTGTTGTAGTTTCGGTTATTTGGGCGATGGTTCTGCCGGCGGTTCTGCGTGCGCAGGCGGTGCTGGGCGGCAATTTCTTCCATGGCCTTGCGGGAGTTCAGGATGACCGGAATAACGATCGGGTTACGGTGCGTCTTTTTGTAGAGATAAGGTTCGAGGGAGGAACGGATGCAGTTTTTGATATCTGCGAAAGTCGTTCTTTCCTTCATCTTATTCTGAAGAGCGTTGGCGATAATGAACTCGGCTTCTTTGATCAGGGCCTGGGAGTCTTTTAAGAAGACAAAGCCGCGGCTGACGATGACCGGCCGGCTGAGCAGGGAGTTGGTCGAAGAGTCAATTGGAACAATGACCGCAACCATACCATTATCGGCCAGAATCCGACGGTCTTTTAAGACCGCAGTGGACAGACCGGAAATATCGTTGCCATCCACATAAATATCATCACCCTGATAACGCCAGTCAGACTGAATGACTTCATGATTGCGCAGCAACAGCACGTCGCCATTGGCACACACAAAGATATTTTCTTTTGGAATACCCAGTTCCATCGCGCTCTGACGATGCTGCATGAGCATCTTGTGTTCGCCATGGATTGGCATGAAGTATTTCGGTTTGATCAGCTGCATCATCAGTTTCTGCTCCTGTTTGGAGGCATGACCAGTGGTGTGCAGGTTGTTCAGGATGGATTTGTTTAAAACTGTGGCGCCAGAGCGGAACAGTTTATCGACGATCTTGTTGACAGAAGCATCGTTGCCCGGAATCGGGTTGGATGAGAAGACAACGGTATCGGTTGGTTTGAGGTGAATAAACCGATGGGTGCCGTTAACAATACGGCTTAAGGCGGCTAAAGGCTCACCCTGGCTGCCGGTGCACAAAATGCAGACTTTATCATCCGGGGTAGAACGCAGTTCTTCCGGAGAAAGCAGATCGGAGTTTTTGATTTTAATAACACCCATCTTGCGGCCGATTTCAACAACGTTTTCCATAGAGCGGCCAAAGACGGCAACCTTACGGCCGGTCTGAATGGCGGCATCGATAATCTGCGCCACACGATAAACGTTGGAAGCAAAGGTCGCAATGATGATGCGGTCTTTGGAGTTTTTCATGATCTGCAGAATTTCTCTGGCCACATCCTTTTCGGAAATCGAGAAGCCTTCCACACCGGAGTTGGTGGAATCGGACATGAGCAGATCGGGTTTGAGTGCCCCGATGTAGGCCATTTTCTGGTAATCCGCGTTCTGGCCGACTGGTGTCAGGTCGAATTTGAAGTCACCGGTATGAACGATTGAACCGTTTGGTGTGTTGATCAATACACCTAAAGAATCTGGAATGGAGTGGATCGTGTTGAAAAAGCCAATGTTGAAGTATTTGGTTTTAACAGCCGAATCTTCATTGATTTCAATAATTGGAACTTTGGGAGCGTCTTTATGCTCAGCCAGTTTCTTTTCAATTAAAGCTTTCGCAAAGCGGGGTGCATAAATGGCATCGATATTGACCTGTTTTAACAGAAACGGGATTCCGCCGATATGGTCTTCATGACCATGGGTAATAACCAGAATCTTACGCTTGTTGTTGCAGCGAATCAGATGGTGGTAATCCGGAATGACGTAATCGACGCCAAGCAATTCATCATCAGGAAAGAGCACGCCGCAGTCGACAATGGCAATTTCGTTGCCATGTTCGTAGCAGTACATGTTCTTGCCGACTTCGCCTAAACCGCCCAGGGCATAAATCTGTGTATCGCCATCAAGCACTTTGGTCTTGTTGGCGGCACTGTTTGAAGAAATACGCTGTGGCGGACGGACAGTTTTGTGAAAATTGGAATTCTTTTCTTTATGAGTTGAGGGGTTGGTATTCTGATTGGTATTCATTGTAGGCAATACAACTTTCATCCTTTCTTATTCGAACAAGATGGAATCTCCCTGATTCAGACTGTGAAATCCGGAAAACCTGTTCCATAGGCAGTCAGACGCAAAAGAACAGAAAGAACAAAGGGAACAGAGATTCATGTATTCGTAATAAAACCGGCCTGAAATATGATTGAAGCCGGCTGCTTTCAAAATAGAGGGGGATCCATCGCAATTGAGACAGAACAAGGTGTCTTCATATTGCATTTATTCTACCATGTTCGAACGTCTCAAAGAAAAAAGCGGCTCAATTGAGCCGCGATTCCAGTCTTACATTCTTGAGATCGTTTGATGTCTGTCTTATTCGACCGCAATCATGTCATCGGTTACCTGATCAACGATCCGGTCATAAAAGAGAATCCCGGAAAGATGGTCAATTTCATGCTGGAGGACAATTGCCGGATAGCCGGTTTCTTCAATGACAACGTTCTGATCAGTTAACAGATCATAGGCGCGCACTTTGATGTGGTTGGAACGGACAACCGGTCCTTCATGAGGATCGGGAACACTCAGACAACCCTCACCGCCTGGCAGATAGGCTTTGCGAACGCTCTTGGAAATAATTTTTGGATTGGCCAGAGCGTATTCTTTCGTTGTGCCATCTTCCATCGGAACGACAACGGCTAAAAGTTTTTTCGGGATGCCTACCTGAATGGAGGCAATGCCCACTGCTGGTGAAAGGTTGCGCTTTTCGCACAGCTCATCATCCTGGCTGTCTTTAACGTACTGATACAGGGCCTGTAACAGTTCTTTATCCTCTGCATTTAAAGGCAGAGGAACATTCGCACTAGACTGACGAATGCGTGGATCGGTATCAAAAATAATATTTTCATTGGAAAGTTCCATGGTAATCAACTCCTGTTTACTGGTTGTTTATTCGTCAAAGGGATCTTTTCAGAAATTGGATGCGAAACGTTCAGCTTCCATGAACGCTTATGGTCTTGCCTGCGCGGATTTGATCTGCTGATCGTTTGCCCTCAGGCAGAGACTTCCTGGTCCAAAACAGCCGGACCAGAAAGAAAAAGATTGCATCATCATCTGCTTAAGATATACCCTTGAAGGACAGGTCAGAATTTTCTGAGTGAAGACCCAGAAAACTGGATCACGGATTCAGAAAGGAAAGACCTGTATCATTCCTATTCTAATGGTTTTGTCAGTCGGTTTCAAACGCTGACGAAAGGCGGCACAAAGCCTGCAGATGGATGTGATAGAATAAGGAGAATTCAGGGGGTGATGATTTCTTGCAAGCTTCGGCAAAAAAACAGAAAAAAGCAGAAAAACGCTCTTTTGGGGAATGGCTCAGGTGCTGGGTGATCCCGAAAGCTGGAACCGACAGGTACATCACCCTGTCCATGGTCTGTCTGATGATTTTTGGATCCGCAATGGTCATCTCAACCAACCTGGGAACAACCGTCGGCCATGTCCGGGACATGTATATTGGCATTGCCCGACAGGGCATTTTCTGCGGGATGGGATGGGTTGCCTATTGTATTCTTTCCCGCATCTTTAATTACCGAAAAATCAACCGCGCCATTCAATGGATTCTGGTGGCAGGCTACCTTGCCCTTCTGGTCTACACGGCAGTGGCTGGAATTGACGTCAATGGTTCGAAAGCCTGGATCTCCCTGGGAATTGCGACCATTCAGCCTTCCGAATTTGGTAAGCCCTTATTGATCTTGATGCTGGCGCTGTCCATTCATAATATGAAGGATCTGCCCAAAGAGAAACAGAACTTCTTTCATGTCTTTTCGATTCCGCTTGTGCTGATGCTCTGTTCGGTTGTCTTTGTCGGCGGTCTGCAAAAAGACTTTGGATCGTTGATTATTACGCTGGGAATCGGGTTTGTCGGCATCATGGTGCCAAGTTCTAAAAGGCTGAAAGGCTGGCAGCACTGGCTGCTGGTGTTCTTTCTGGTGGCAGTGATCCTGTTTGTGATCGGTGTCTATGTCACGGACTGGTTTACTGAATGGTTCAGTGATGTTCCACTGGTTCGTCATATTGCGGTTCGAATTGCCAATATGAAAAATCCATACCTCAGCATTCATGATGAGGGCTATCAGCCGGCCAACGCCTTGTATGGCATTGCCGATGGCGGCCTGTTTGGTCAGGGATTTGGCAGTTCGGTTCGAAAATACGGCTTTTTAACCCAGGCAGAATCTGACTACATTCTGGCCATCGTGATTGAAGAAACTGGCATTCTTGGACTGGGTGCCATTGTTGTCTTATATGGTCTGCTGGTGTGGAGACTGTTATATTGGGCGTTACATGTCAAAGAAGGCGCGGACAAAGTGCTCTTTACGTGTACAGCGGCCTATTTCATGCTCCACTTTATTATCAACGTGGGCGGCGTCAGCACCCTGCTTCCAATGACGGGTGTACCGCTGCTGTTAATTTCAGCGGGTGGATCTTCGCTGCTTGCGGTATGCTTTGCTCTTGGAATTGCTCAGGCGCGCATTGCGGCCATACGACCGCGCATTGAAATGCTGCAGGATATCGAGCATAAAAGCAGAGCGGCAATGGATGAATACCACAGCCTTCAAAATGGCACAGCCCAGAAAAAATCAACGCGCAGGACGCGCAGAAAGAAAGCGTAAAACAATCAAAGTCCAGATGGATTCAGTTCAACAAGTTCAGTTGAACGAATTCAATCCAACTTGAGTCAAAGAATCAAATATAGAACAGAGTGCAAAACGAATTCTGACAGCCACTGGATAGAATCGTCGGGCACAATGTCATAAAATAGAGAAGGAAAGCTGAGTCTGAGGATTCGGCTTTTTTTCAGCCCTATTTTTGAATTGGACCATCTGGTGCACGGGTGGAAGATGGTTTTCGGTTTTGTTTGAGGATTGGAAAATCATTTGAAAAAGTTTAGAGAAGCAAAATCAATCAGAACAGTGTTTTAAATATTGAAAAAATACCGGCTGAATCGATAAAAAATGCAGGAATCACAAGCAATTGCTTTTTGAAGGGATTACAGTATCCTCGCAGTCTTGCCACACTTTCCGTGATCACGATAAAATATTGGATCTTTTTCCTGCAAAGTGGCTCAACCTGGCAGAATTCAAAAAATCAGCAGACACAAACGCAACAGATCGAATTTTAGAAAGGAAGGTCTTTACAATGAGTACAGGGGTATTTGCGGGATCGTTTGACCCGCCAACCAAAGGCCATGAAGATATTATTGAACGCGCAAGCAAACTGTTTGATCGCGTGGTTGTCATGGTCAGTCCCAATTCGGCCAAACATGGACTGTTTACGACCGAACAGAAACTTACATGGCTTCAGGACATGACAGAAGATCTCGACAACGTCGAGGTGGCTCTCTGTGATGGTCTGACCATTGCCAGAGCCAGAGAACTTGGCGGCACGGTATTGATTCGCTCGATGCGCAATGCGGGCGACTATCTTCCAGAAGCCAACAATGCCTGGCTCAATGCCGAAATGAAACAGGGCATGGAGACTCTGTTTCTGCTTGGAAAACCGGAACATTCTCTGATTTCGTCAAGCAATGTCCGGGAACTGCTCAAATACAACCAGAGCATCGAGTTTATGGTGCCTGCATGTGTATTTGAAGCTCTGCAACCCCAGTTTGCCCACAAGGCAGATGCCAACAAGGAGGAAACACAATGAAAACTTTGACCGACTGGCTGCGAAACAAAGGATTTACGCCTGACAATATTCAGCTGTATTACGAGGCGTGCACCCATTCTTCCTATGCCAATGAACACCATTCCGGCATCGATAACAATGAACGTCTGGAATTTGTCGGAGATGCTGTGCTGCAGATCTGGTCTGCCACAGCCCTCTATAAATTAATGCCCAAACTTCATGAAGGCAAAATGACCACCATCCGTGCTCAGACCGTGTGCGAATCGACGCTGGCCAAACTCAACGAACAGCTTGGCTGGTATAAATTCCTGCGTCTTGGCGTCGGAGAAGAAAAAAGCGGCGGCCGTATGCGTCCATCCATTCTGGCTGACCATTTTGAAGCCTGCATCGGTGCGATCTACCTGGATCTTGGCTATGATGCAGCCGCAAAAATTCTCGATGAGTACATGAAACCGTTGATTACTGCTGAAAAACCAGAAGATGTAACGGACTATAAAACCCAGCTGCAGGAATACGTGCAGACCGATAACAAACGCACTATCCAGTATCGTCTGCTTGATGAAAGCGGCCCAAGCAACTCACCAACCTTCAAAATGGGTGTCTTCCTCGATGACATCTGCATGGGTGTGGGCGAAAGCTCGACCAAAAAGAAAGCCGAACAGAAAGCTGCGCGCGAAGCCATTAGAAAGCTGGCGATTTAATGGCGCGGCCGATCAGTGACCTGCTTGCGGATTGCTTAAGTGCCGACCTTCTTGAACTGCTGCGTGATGCGACGCTCAAAGAAACACCAATTTACCATTCGAAAAGCCAGAAACTGGATATGAAATGGGATCTTCCATCGCCTTTGCGGCTGGAAGACTATGAACGGGTTATTCATGAGCTGCGCCTGGCGCTCCATACCGATATTCATCTGAATTTAAACTGCGCCAGTGCCAACTGCCCATTAGAGCTGGTTGAGCCCTATCTGAACCGGATCTGTGCACTGGATGTCCAACTGGAGGCCTTCAAGGGCCTCCATCCTACTTTCAACGGAGCTCAAAGCCTGCTTTATACGACCACCCGCCCGGATAACCATCAGGCGATGCTGGAAAACCGCAACCGTCTGGAACAGCGCCTGGCCGAGCATGGACTGCCTTTGCAGGTCATGTGCCAGTATGAGGATCCCGGCGAAATTCCCGGACCAGTTGCTCCTGTACCGGAAGGCTATGTTCCGCATGCGTCCAGACCTGCCGCTCCCCAGCCAGCCGAAAACAACTATCGCGGCGGCCGTTCCGGTTCTTTTAACAGCAAGAAGGCTGAAGAAGTTGCCATTCGCGATCTGGTGGATGGCATGCAGTTTGTCACCATCACAGGCCGTGTGTTCGCGGTGGAAATCAAAGAAATCCGCTCTGGCCGCAAACTGATGGAGCTTTACATCAGTGATGATGATGAAGCGATCCTGTGCAAGACATTTGAACGCCGTAATTTCACGGTGGAGCAGATGGAAGAAATCCGCGTTGGCGATTATCTGCACGTCACCGGCAATGTCAGCTACGACACCTACAAGCGCAATATTGTCCTGCAGTTCAATAAAGTCGAACCGGCCCGCAAGCCTAAACGCAAAGATGATGAAATCGAAAAACGGATTGAATGGCACGTTCACTCAACCTTCTCTGAAATGGATGGCGTGTGCGGCATTGAATCCTTCATTCAGCAGGCCTGGGACTGGGGCATGAAAGGCATTGGTCTTTGCGACCATAACGTCGTGCAGGCGTTCCCAATGGCCCAGCACAAAATTGAAGCTTTGCAGAAAAAAGACCCTGAGCGTCAGTTCAAGATGTTGTATGGCTGCGAAATGACGATGGTTTCGCCAGAATACAAGATTGTTTACAACCTGCGCGATCAACAGCTGGAAGATGCCGAATATGTGGTCTTCGACCTGGAAACCACAGGTCTTTCCAACCGTCTGGATGACATCATTGAATTTGGTGCCGTCAAGATGAAGGAAAGTGAAATCATTGACCGCAAGCAGTTTTTTATTAACCCGAAACGGAAAATCCCGGTTTCAATTTCGGAACTGACCCATATTCAGCAGTCCGATGTCGATGATGCAAAACCGATTGAAGAGATGTTTGATGTCATCAAAGACTTCGTTGGCGATGCGATCCTGGTTGCCCATAATGCGACCTTCGACGTGGGCATGCTCAACGCAGCCGCCAGAAAACTCGGCCGGGAAGAGTTTACCAACCCGGTCATCGATACGCTGCCGGCCAGCTATTCCATGATGGATCTGCGCAGTTATCGATTAGGAAATGTGTGCCGCCATTATGAGGTGGACTATGATGGCGAAGGGGCGCACCGTGCCGACTACGATGCCGAAGTTCTCTCGCAGGTTTTCCTGTATATGCTTCGCGAATGGGGACCGGATGCAACTCTGGAATCTGTCAGCAAGCTCGATAACTCCTCGGCTCTGCGCAAAAACCATGGTAAGCACATTACGGTCTTTGCCAAAAACAAACAGGGACTCAAAGAACTCTTTGAACTGGTCACCCTGTCGCATACGACCTATCTCAAATACAACCCCAATTCAACCAACGTAACGGGCACACCGATCATCCCGCGCAATGTGCTCGAAGAGTACCATGCCAAAGGCAATCTGTTGTTTGGCTCATCGTGCCAGAATGGCGAAATCTTCGATCTGGCCCACACCCGTTCGGAAAAAGAACTGGTCGAAGCGGCGAAGTTCTATGATTACCTGGAAATTCAGCCTTTAGCGGTCTATAAACATCTGCTCGATATGCAGACGGTTCACTCCGTCCAGGAACTCCAGCAGATTTTACGCTTTATTCTGGATGCCGGTAAACAAGCCGGTGTTCCGGTTATCGCCTCGGGGGACTGCCATTATGTAGAACCCCGTCAGAAACGGGTGCGCGATGTGTATATCAACGCCAAAACCAGCGGCAACTCGCGCCATCCGCTCTATTTTCGAAACTTCCAGCAGCGCAAAGAATGCTCTTCGCCTGATCAGCATCTGTTAACGACCGGGGAGATGTTAGCGGCATTTGACTGGCTCGATGAGGCCACCAAGCGCGAAATCGTGCTTGAAAATCCAAATAAGCTGTTTGAACAGACAGAAGTCCTTCTGCCAATCAAGGACAAGCTGTATCCGCCTGATATTGAAGGATCAGACCAGAAGCTTTCCGATATCTGTTATGAAACAGCCCGTAAAAAATATGGAGATCCGCTGCCAGAACCGGTTGAAGCCCGCCTGAAACGGGAGCTCGATGCGATCATCGGTGCCGGTTACTATGTGGTTTACTACATCTCGCATCTGCTCGTTAAAAAATCCAATGAAGATGGCTATCTGGTTGGTTCGCGAGGATCGGTTGGTTCCTCCTTTGTTGCGACGATGTCAGGAATTACCGAAGTAAACCCGCTTGCTCCACACTATCTGTGCCCGAAATGCCACCATTTGGAATGGATTACCGATGGCAGTGTGCATTCTGGTTTTGACTTGCCGGATAAAAACTGTCCGGAATGCGGCACACCGATGAAAGGCGATGGTCAGGATATCCCATTCGAAACGTTCTTAGGCTTCCATGGCGATAAGGTTCCTGATATCGACTTAAACTTCTCCGGTGACTATCAGCCAAGTGCCCATGCCTTTACCAAGACGATCTTTGGTGACGATCACGTCTTCCGCGCCGGAACCGTAGGTACCGTCCAGGAAAAGACCGCCTATGGATATGTCAAAGGCTATGAAGAAGAAATGGGTCTGGAATACCAGCCGTTTTCTGAATACAAACGAACAGATTTGGCCAATGAATGTGCCGGGGTGAAACGAACAACGGGCCAGCATCCAGGGGGCATCGTTGTTGTGCCGCTGGATATGGATGTCCATGACTTTACGCCGGTGCAATATCCGGCCAACAACCCCTATGCGGAATGGAAAACCACCCACTTCGACTTCCATCAGATTCACGACAACATCCTGAAATTTGATATTCTGGGCCATGTTGACCCGACAGCCATGAAAATGCTCGAACGCATTACCGGCATTGATGTGACAACGATTCCGATGAACGATGAGGCGACAATGAAAATCTTCTCGTCCTGTGAATCCTTAGGCCTGGATACGACGCTCTATAAAGAAACTACGGGGGCCGCCGGGATTCCAGAATTCGGTACTCCCTTTGTCCGGGGAATTCTGGAACTGACCAAACCGACCACCTTTGCCGAGCTGGTTTCGATTTCTGGTCTTTCCCATGGAACCGACGTCTGGCTGAACAACGCCAAAGATCTGATTGATGCCGGCACCTGCAACCTGCGTCAGGTTATCGGATGCCGAGATGACATCATGGTCGATCTGCTTCGCTATGGCGTTCCAAGTAAGGAAAGCTTTACGATCATGGAAAGTGTCCGTAAGGGTAAAGGTCTGAAGCCAGAATGGGAAGAACTGATGGCGGCGCACAATGTGCCGGAATGGTTCATGGATTCCTGCCGCAAGATTAAGTACATGTTCCCGAAAGCCCATGCGGTCGCCTACGTTATGATGGCCATCCGCATTGCGTGGTTTAAAGTCCACCGGCCAAGAGCCTACTATTGCCAGTTCTTTTCGATCCGCTGCGACGCGTATGATCTGGCCATCATGACCAGCGGACTGGGGGCAATCCAGAAGCGGATGCATGAAATTGCGAGTGCAAAAGCCGACAAGACGCAGAAAGTCGAAAAGAAAGAACAGGATCTTTACGACACGCTTGAACTTTGCAATGAAATGTATATGCGCGGGTACAAGTTTTCGAATCTTTCCATCACCCGCAGTGATGCCAAAGAATTCGTCATGGACCCGGATGATGACAAGGCGATTATTCCGCCGTTTACCGCTGTTGATTCGTTAGGCGAAAACGTAGCCAAAACCATCATCAAAGCCCGCAACGAAAAGCCGTTCCTGTCCAAGGAAGACCTGCTCAACCGGACTGCATTATCCAAAACCCTCATCGACCGCCTCGATATGCTTGGCGCGCTTGAAGGTCTGGACGATGAAAACCAGCTGACACTGTTCTGATTCATAAATACCAATACCAAATATAGAAAAATCCTGAAATTCTCTGAACAGCGGAGAACTTCAGGATTTTTTACTTTTCCGGTGATGAATGAATTCAGTTTTCGAAGAAGAAAACGATGGCCGATCAGGCAACATCGGCATAGGTGATGAATTCAACCCCCTGGCTTTCCAGTTCGTCTTTCAGATTCTGATCCAGGGCCATCTCAACTTCCAGCGTGCGGGGATTGAGCAGGGAGGAAGTTTTGAGAATATAGGCATCCAGATAGCCAGGATGGCAGACCATCGTTGGAACGGTTCCTTCGTAATCTTCTCTGGCGATACGACGCAAAGAGGCTTTTGGATCATAGTTGGGAGCCATGGAATCCATGACCATGTCCATCTTTGAATTTCGAAAAGAAACTGGACCAGAAAAACTCATCCCGAGATAGTCGCAGCCATGTTTTCTGGCCACGGCTTCAAGACCTTTGAAGAAATTGTCACTGGCTACGGCATGCCCCTCAAAGTAGACAGGTTTCTGGCCGGTCAGTTCAACAAAGCGCTGGTATTGGGCTTCGATTTCAAGCATGACTTCATCCAGATCGACAAAGTCTTCTTTAGCTGTCCGATACGCTTTCGAAGGTTTGAACTCGCCATTTTCCTGAACAAGACTTGGAATTAAAGATGGATCCGTCAATGGTTTGCCAACACAGATGTTGGTATGGAGCCCAAGACAGGGATGATCGTCTTTGACCAGTTCCAGTCCGGTTTCCGTTTCAGGCATATTGACCATAACGCCAACGGATTTGATGATGCCGCCTTTTAAGGCATCCGCAATTCCATAATTGACGCCTCTGGAATAGCCAAGGTCGTCGGCGCGCACTAAGATTTGTTTCTTTGACATTGTCATAATTTCCTTTCTGTATCGATTCAATAGCTTTTCCACTATCTTTATCTGTTATCTCTATCTGTCTTTTTTCAGTCTATCTGCTTTTGGATTGCTGTGGAGATCTTTTCGGGTTTACGGACGGTTCTTTTTCTGGGAGGAAAAGTAACAGGCAGCCAGGATCGATTTTAAAGAAGCAGCCAGAAATCACCCGAGGGCAGAGAAAAGAAAAGGGACAATCGGCCAGCAGCATGCAACCGCCTGATGACTGTCCCTGAACCGTCAGGATCAGATCTTTGTTTCTGTCATTAGATCTGAATGATTTCGGAGAATTCTGGCAGTTCTTCTGGAGTGGCAGACGTTTTGGTTTCTTCTTCAAATCCGCCCAAAACATAGGTAGCAATCGCGGCAATAATCATCGAAAGGCAGGAGGCAATCAGACCGTTCATGATATTGGCGCTGCCGCCGGCTACAAATCCCAGCGTACCCAAAAAGTTGGTCGCACCCATCACATAAGTTGTTACATGCGTCAGGCCGGCATATAATCCACCACAAAATCCGCCAATGGCCAGGGCGATAAAGGGTTTCTTATAGCGAAAGCCAAGACCAAACAGGGCAGGCTCCGTTACACCGCCAAGAAAGCCGGAAATAAAGTAAGAAAGAGATTCTGCTTTGCCTTCTTTGTTTTTCTGCCTGAAGAAAGCGCCTAAGGCAATGCCAAAGGCTGCCCATGTGGCGATGCCGCCAGCAACTAAAACAAAGGAATCCGAACCAGTCTCAAGCATGGCTGCAATCGCAAACATGATCAGAACAGAGTGCATACCGGTCATAACCAGGAACTCCCAGAGGGCAGCTACAACGGCAACAGCGATAAAGCCGCCAACATTACCGAAACTGAGCAGTGTAGTACCGATGATATTACCAAGATAGTTACCAAGTGGAGCGCAGACGCAGAAGAGAACCGGAATCATAACGGCTAAAGTCAGGGTTGGAACAAAGATGGTGCTTAAAGCATCCGGAATGACTTTTTTAAAGAATTTTTCCGGATACGTCATCAGCCATACGCCAAGCAATACCGGGAGAACGGATTGGGCATAGCTGGCCACGGGTGCCGGGAAGACACCATAAATATTGAGGGTTTCCTGGACTCCGACCAGATTGACAAAATCAGGAACGAGCAGCAGGGTGCCCATCATAATGCCCATGGTGACAGAAGCATTGAGTTTTTTGGCAGCCGAGTAGCCAAGAAAGGCCGGCAGGAAATAGTAGAATGCATTGTAAACCATGTTAAGCAGCACGTAAGCGTCACTGCCTTCACTGACAATGTTGAGCATATCTGGTCCCAGTAAAACCAATGCGGTTTTGAACATAGCCGCCCCAATCATGACCGGAATCAGGGCAACCATGGAACCGGACAGATAGTTGAGGATATTGCTTCCCGCTTTTTTCAGCGTGAGTTTTTCTTTGGGAGCATCGAGATTTTCATCGACGGCAGCCTGTTGGGCCAGGCCGGTCATTTCGCATAAAGCTGCGTAGACTTTAGGAACATTCTGACCAATGATGATCTGATACTGGCCGCCAGAGTGGGCGACACCGATGACACGAGGCTGCTGATAAAGTAGCTTTTTCGAAAAGCCCGAATTCGGTTGATTAGTTAAAAATCGGCTAGAAATCACATGAATGTGATTTCTAGCCGATTTTCTTGTTCAAACGGAGCGTTGAGCAC
>CAJTLE010000032.1 GCA_910577085.1 uncultured Allobaculum sp.
GCGGGGCTTAGATAAGGATCTTGTATCTTAACCCTTCTCCCGCCGGCTAATGCCGAACACTGTTCGCAGACAGGGATGTAACCGTTTTATCCTATCAGGGATAAAACAACCTCATTTAACGAAGGGGCCGGTCGGAAGGAGATCCAGATCAGGAGCGGGCGCCGGCAGAAAATAAGCGGACAAAGAGGGGGCGGACCATCCGCATATCATGTCGCAAAGAATACGCAGCTTCAAAAAAGAAAAAAGGTCCAGAAAGGCTTGAAGTAAAGCCATATGGACCCTTGATGATTTTATTTGTACAAAATGGATGCGTAGGAACGAATCGCAATCAATAACAATTTCTGTTTCCAGCATACGCCGGGCCAGGACGAAGAAAGTCAGGCCAGAACAGGCAGAAAATGATAAACGCTGGAAACGATGTGGGTAGTCATGCAGGCAGTTTATGATGCGCCCGGTTTGCTGCTGTTTTCAGGAATGCACAAATGGTGCACCCTTATGGAATTCAAAGAAAATGCAGTTTGCAGAATTTGAATCAGGAAAACAGGGAAGTCAACCAGATGAAGATCTGGCAGGCCAGTCCGCCTGCAAGGAAGATTAAGGCGCCTTCTCTGAAAGATAAAGTATCCGTGTCTACTTTGTGCTGAAAATCATCACAGTAGTCGAAGAATTTGTCTTCCAGAATCTCTCCACGCTTTGACAGCCATTCTCTGGCTGAGATTGTGTCGTTGTGGCGGCTGTTGTGCGAAACGGTTGTTGTTTTCGTCATACTTCAATTTCTCCTTTCGCCATATGATGATCATTCGAGGCTTTTGGTACAATAACTGTACCATCGATTCACAAAGCGCGCAATATGAACGCAAAATCTTTTTAGAATTACAGACTGATGTGCATGTTTGAATCGTTCCCGAAAAGAGTGGGTACTGAATCGATATTGTTTGAGCGATGTTCAAAATCCGTTCCCTGAAAATTGCGGTGGATCCACAGAAAAATGTGGAAATGATACGTCTGAAAACAGGAACGAATTCAGGGAATGTGGAAAAATATGGATGCCTCAATTCTAGACCATGAAGAAAAAATAAAGAGTGGAATGACTGAAACAACCAACAAAACGGGAAAACTGGCCAGCGATGACTTTTTAGAGCCCTTTAATGCGGACTGAATGAAAAATGCGGGCGCTTACACAAAAAGGGAAGTGACTATTCTTTAAAATGCGACGGTGAAAAGGCAGAATGAGAGCGGATAAATGGTCATGATATGCATACATTTGTTCATGATTCATGTTCGCTAAATTTACAACCTTGGAAAAGTAATATATGATGCACCTGTTCTTAACAGTTCTGCTGCTTCAGGGATAAGCACTCAAAACCCGCAATTTATCAGAGAGTTATCTTTGACAGAGACTCACTTTGGCGCGAAAGTTTGGAGTGAAAAGATCTTCTGACCTTGAAGAGATTGAATAAGAACAGAAATATGCAGATTCATTGAGGAAAGGATATCTATGTTAAAGAAAATCAGTATTGCCAACGGTCAGGTCGTTCTGAATTACAACCGTGCCTATCCGAAAAACCGTGAAGTCCTCTTAAAGAGCCGGACGTTTGAAAAGTTCATCACATACTTTGTCCGGATCCAGAAAGAAACCTACCCGAAGATTTATAACTATCTGACTCAGGATGGAAAACTGGAGCCAGAAGCTGCAGCCCATGAGCTGGTCTCTTTCCTGAGACAGCTTGTTGTCTTTGATTATGACGAACTGGCAGATAACCCACTTGAACGTGACCGCCAGACTTTACTGACTGTCATTGAAGAGATTTATCATGGCTGGCGTTCGCTGAAACGTTTTGGTTTCATGAATTCTTCCAATGATCCTGATTTTGGTATCAACACTCTGGTTCGCCGTGACTCGGACCTCAACGATCTGATCTTACGGACGTATCGTATGTATGAAGAAAAGATCATGGGTCGTCCAAACCTGGTTTACCGTCAGGTTCAGGCCGGAACCAATGCCTGCTTCTCCGTTCATCAGGTGAAAAACTTCTATTCTGAAGATTATCTGCAGCTGCGTTACGTTCCAATGATCGATACCGTAATGCTTCGTACTCCAATGATTCTTCACCCAGGTTCTTCCAAACGTACCGGTATGTTTACCGAAACCAAGGAAAACCCAATGGATAATCTGTACATCAATCCAGACTCCTGGTTCTGCCTGCCTTTAAAAGTCGGCAAACTGTTATGCCTGGTTTACTTCAACGTGAAGTACATCTCCCTGGCTCTGTCCATGGTCAACCTGTTTGAGCTGGCTACGGTTGAAGAATCCGAAATGAAACCAGATCTGATCATGATCTACGGTAACGAAGATGGTCTGAACGAAACCAAGTACTACCACGATAAAGAAAACAACATCTGGGTTGGCCGCATTTCCGATCATCCAAGAATGGAATACTTCGGCTACCTCAAGAAAATGGCCTTAACTTTACACAACCTGGCTATGATGGAAAACGGCTGGCTGCCAATCCATGGTGCCATGGTCAACATTGTCCTCAACGATGGACGTTCCAAAGGCCTGATCTTAATGGGTGACTCTGGTGCCGGTAAATCCGAATCCATTGAAGCTCTGAAGATGGTGGGTAAAGATCTGATCCGTGACGTTCAGGTTGTCTTTGATGATATGGGTACTATCCATGTTGAAGATGGTGTTCCTTATGGTCAGGGAACTGAAACAGGTGCCTTCATCCGTCTGGATGACCTGGATCCAGGAACTCCCTACAAAGATATGGACCGTTCGGTCTTCTTTGCGCCTGAAAATCCAAATGCACGCATGGTTGTTCCAGCATCCAGCTATCAGTTCATTACAGAAAACCATCCAATTGATCTGTTCTGCTATGCCAACAACTACACCGACTCCAAGGGTATGAAGAAACTGCCAATTGAAGAGTTCAAGGCTACCTGCAAAGCCGGTACCCGTATGGCTTTAGGCACAACCCAGGAAAAAGGTCTGTCCAAGACTTACTTTGCCAACCCATTTGGCCCGATGCAGGAACAGGAACTGTGCGATCCACTGATCGATAAGGTCATGGCCAACCTCGAAGAAAACGGCATCTACTTAGGTGAAGTGTATACACACCTTGGCTTTGATAAGAGCAACCGTGCCGGCATTGAAGATGCTGCCCGCGAACTGTTAAGCTTCTTAATCAACGAAAGCGAAGACGGTGAACCAATTGTTGCCGATGAAGCCAAAGCCATTCTGCGCGAAAATGCGCAGAAAGAGGCGGAAGAGCTGATTTCTGATCAGGAAAACAACTAATCGCACGGCTCACTGAAAAGATATCTTGGGAAAAATTCATTTCCAGCTACAATAGAACTAGAAGCACAACAGGATCGAAAGCTTGCTTTCGGTCCTGTCTTTGATTGGAGAATCATTCCAGAAAGGAAAATTTCTATGAGTCAATATTCCATGGATCATCTTCCACCCATTCCGCCTGAACAGCCATCTGTCCAGCAGACCTTTGAGCCCAGTCAGTCGTATCTGACCTTAGCGTTCTTGCAGATGGGCCTTGGCCTTGTGATCACGGCGGCAACCGCTTTTGCCTTTTTGATCTTGGGCGGCACAAATTACCTGATGGCCCATCCAATGATCAGTCTGATGCTGCTTGTAGCCCAGCTTGGCATTGCGATGGCCTTTGGCATCCAGATGCAAAAAGCAAGTGCTGCCACATTGCGGACGATGTTTTTTGCCTATGCGGTCTTAACCGGCGTTACATTCAGCTCTTTAGGCGTGGTGTACACAGGATCCACTTTGTTCTACGCATTTCTGATCAGTGCTGTGTTCTACTTCTGCCTGGCTTTTGTGGGGCTGACCACGAAGCGCAATCTCAACAGTCTGGGTCTGATCTGCCTGGTCGGCCTGCTTGTGCTGCTGATCTCTTCGCTTGTCCTGGCTTTATTTGGGGCACCGATGAGCATCATTCTGTATTCGTCCATCGGTCTGATTCTGTTTACCGGCATTACATGCTGGGACGTTCAGCGTATGAAAACCATCATGGCGCAGGTTGAAAGTGATGAACCAACCAGACAGAAATGGACTGTGTATTTTGCACTGGAGCTCTACCTGGATTTCATCAACATTTTCCTGTATGTACTCCGCCTGTTTGCGGCCGGATCCGGTTCGAACAGCCGTCGCTAACCCATAAGAAACCAAGTCAGTTTGAAATTGATCTGTTGGTTCTTCTTCTATAATGAAGACGATCCGACAGATCTTTTTTCATGCTGAAAGCTGAGGAAATTCATCCTGGAAATACAGATATCTCATCTTTATATCTTGTGTTGGTTTCTTACCCTTACCTTCTTGCCTTTGCTTCTTGCCTTTGCTTCTTGCCTGTACTTCTTGATTTGAAGAAGGCTTTGAAAAGCGCAAGACTGAAGTAAAGCACAAGACGTCTGGAAGACAATCCAGGTTTTGTTTTAAGATCTGTCGCAAAACCCGTAGAAAGGGGATTTTTCTATGTATCCAACTCCATCTTTTCGTCATTCCATGAGCAAAGCGGCAAAGCTGGCTCTTTCTGCACTTCTGGTTCTTACACCCATGATGGGTCTGGCTGGCTGTTCGAGCAATGTGAGCAGTGAGGTCTCCAGCAATGAAAAAGCATTTGATTTTAGTGATTCGCAGACCTTGTTAATGGCGATCTGGGAAAAAGAAAATGATGAAGACAAACCCATGATTATTGGCGGCGTCGGTGAAAATGTCAGTGAAACGGAACCGCTGGCTCTGGATCTGAGTGCTGAAGATCAGCTGCGTGCTGCACTGGTCGTTCCAGAATCCTTGATCAAAGATAGTGTGGATGGTGCATCTGTGATGAATGGCATGATGGCCAACTCGTTTACGGCCTCTGCCTGGCAGCTCAAAGAGGGTGTAGACACCAAAGCATTACTCGATGAGATCAAGCAGGGGCTGCTCGATAACCATTGGCTGTGCACCTTCCCGGATGAATACGATCTATTCTTGCAGGACAACTTCCTGATTGTCAGCTTCGGTCAGACCGGCCAGATTGAACCATTCGTCAAAGCCGTTGAAGAAGTCATGACCAACGCCGAAATGGTTTCCGGAAAATTTGAAGAATAAGACGATTTTCGAAAAAACGAATCTGATCGTTCAAGGACATCTCTGGATTTCGATCCGGGATGTCCTTTTTTGCGTAGCACTTACCAATGATTAGGCTGTGACCTCCTTGAATGGCTGCGTCAGGGTGCCTTTCCTGTTTCTTTGAACGTTCTGTTCAAACTGCTTCTGGTTGTGATCTGGTTTAGATAACCTTTTGGGCAAAGCAGAGCGGACTTTTCGTTTTTCAGGTAAGTTCAAAGTATGGAATTCAGTTCAATTGTCTTTCTGATCTGGTTTTTACCTCTTTGTTCGCTGTGCTATTTTGCGGCTCCCAGATCATGGAAAAATTTTGTCTTGCTTGGTTTCAGTCTGCTTTTTTATGGCTGGTCGCGTCCGGAATGGCTGCTTCTGATTGGATTTGAGTGTCTGGTTGGCTATGGGTGCGGATTGTGGATGGAAAAGCTTGCCGGCAGAAAACGTCAGCTTGTCCTGATTTTTGGTGTGGTCATCATATGCGCTCTGCTTTTCTGGTTTAAGTATTTCAACTTCTTTGCGGCAATAGCTGGAGAGATTTTTAACGTGGATCTGATGGTCAAAACCATCATTCTTCCCATTGGGATCAGCTTTTATACCTTCCAGATTCTTTCCTATCTGGCCGATGCCTATACAGGCAGAAGTCCGGTTCAGAAGTCGCTGCTTCGTTTCTGTTTATACGTCTGCATGTTTTTCCAGCTCATCGCCGGACCGATTGTGCGCTACAGCGAAATCGAAGGACAGCTCGATTACAGACATCGTCATCTTTCCTGGCAGAAAACCCAGAAAGGGGCTTCTAAGTTTGTCTGCGGGCTGGCGAAAAAGGTATTGATTGCCAATCAGCTTTCCAGTCTGAGTGTCTTCTTTCGAAGTGTCAGTACGCCTTCGGTTCTGTTTTACTGGCTCAATGGACTGGCAGTGACCCTGTTTATTTACTATGACTTTTCAGGCTATTCGGATATGGCCATTGGTTTAGGACAGATGATGGGCTTTCGGCTGCCGGAAAACTTTGACTATCCATTTCTGGAAGGAAGCTTCACCGATTTCTGGAGACACTGGCATATGACCTTAACCCGGTGGTTTCGTGATTATGTCTACATTCCACTGGGTGGAAACCGGAAGGGAAAAGCCAGACAGATTTTCAATCTGTTTGTGGTCTGGCTTTTAACGGGTCTCTGGCATGGTGCGGCCTGGAATTTTGTGTTCTGGGGCCTGCTGTTCTTTGTTTTATTGACGCTGGAAAAATTTGTGATTCCCGTTTCATGGCAGAACACCTGGTGGTATCGGCTGGTTTTTCTTTGCGGGATCCTTCTTTCCTTTGTTCTTTTCTATGATGATTCGCTGGCACAGTTTCAGTCCGATCTGCAGGCGATGTTTGGACTTAGCGGGCTGCCTCTTACCAATGGCGTAACGATTTATACGCTGCTTTCCAATCTGATCCTTTTCATCGTGGCGATCGCGGGTTGTTTTCCGGTCTGGAAGAGAAAATATCATCAGCTGATCAATCGATCGCAGACTGGCTGGATGGAGCCGACAGGCATGGTTCTGATTTTGATTCTCTGTATTGCCTGGCTGGCGGCGGGAACGTTTAATCCGTTTCTGTATTTCCGCTTCTAAGTCCAGATGATGCATCAAAGGCGAATCATGAACGAATGATGAAGGCTTAGGATGAATGATGAATGGATGAATGATGGACGAATGAAGTATCAAAATAAATCTGACAAACGAAAGGAGGGGATGACGTGAACAAGAGAATGGGTCCGAAAACAAAACATCCGATTTCAAAGGAAACAAGACCAGTGGAACTGGAAACTGAACGGACGCAGGATGAAGCCTCCCGCAAACGTTCCATCCTCACCTCGATTCTGTTTTTTGGTGTGCTCGGCTGCTTTCTTGTTGGATCATTGCTTTCTGGAAATACAGAACTGTCGCTTTCTGAGCGGCGAAAACTGGCCTCTTTTCCGAAAGTGGAGGCCAAAATGATTCTTTCCGGCCAGTGGCAGGAAGAATTTGAGGACTGCGCGACGGACCATGTTGGATTTCGAGAAGGCTTGTTGAAGGTCAAATCCTTATCGAGCCGGTATCTGTTTGGCAATCTGGACGACGATGGCATCATCAGCCACGATAAATATCTGATTCAGGTTGAACGGGAAATTCATGAAGATTCTCTGGATTATGCGGCCGGTATTTTTGCAGATGTTGTCCAGAAGGATCTGGCAGGGACTTCCTGCAAAGTCTATCTGTCGATCATTCCTGATAAGTCTTACTTTCTGGAAAAAGATGAGTATCTGAACATGGATTATGAAGCCTTCTTTGAACAGGCTAAACAGAAAATGAATTTTGGAAAATGGATCGATCTGCAGGATACCCTGCAGCTGGATGATTACTACTATACCGATCCGCACTGGCGTCAGGAAAAGATCCTCGATTCGGCCACGAGACTGGCCGATTCGATGGGAGTAAGACTTTTAGATGCCTACACGGTAAAAACGGCTTTAAACGACTTTATCGGCCAGACAGGTGGTCGAACGATGCTGCCAAGTGGATCCGATTCATTGCGTTATCTCTGGAACGATCAGATGAAAGACTGGACTGTCAAACGCTATGACATGGGAAAGCCGGAAGTCAGTACGATTTATGATCTCGATAAAGTGCAGGGAATGGATCCCTATCAGCTCTTTCTTGGGGGAAGTTCAGGAATGATTGAAATTGACAATCCTCATGCTGACCCAGACCGACAGCAGATTGTCTTTTCAGATTCCTATGGCTCGTCCATGGTTCCATTGCTTGCCAGCGGATATTCGAAGACAACTTTGATTGATCTGCGCAATCTGCCACACTGGCGATTGAAGTCCCTCATTGATTTTGAGAATCAGCATGTCCTGTTTCTGTATTCAACTTCGGTTCTCAATGCTTCACAATCGTTAAAATAACAACCTGGTAAGCTATCGATGCAGCCAACAAGAAAATTACCTATAACGAAAACAAGCCCCGATGAATGTGGAATTCGCATTCAGCGGGGCTTGTTGGTTGAGACCGGAAAATAGAAATAAAAAAAGCGGCTTTTCAGCCGCTGCGCTTTTCACAAAAAATGGTGGGAACGGAGGGAATCGAACCCTCACGGTCGCAATGACCGACGGATTTTAAGTCCGTTGCGTCTACCTGTTCCGCCACGATCCCATCATAATGGAGGTTCCGGTCGGAGTTGAACCGACGGTCACAGAGTTGCAGTCTGTTGCCTTAGCCACTTGGCTACGGAACCGCTTGCCTCAAGCGCTCATTTAATTTACCAAAGAACGAATGATGGCGCAAGGCTAAATATGAATTTTTTTTAAAAAACTTTTCAGATAAATCGTATAGATTTAATTTATCCTAGTTTCAGCCCAAAACTGGAATGAAAAGACGCTTTTGATCTTTGGATTGTCCTCAAAGTTTTAAAAACAGAAGCCAAAAATAATTCAAAATTCATGAAGGCTATTTTTAAAATCCAGCCAGATCGACAAAAAAACAAAGCCAAATCGAACAAAAAGGACTCTTACTCCTACAGAAGGATCGGCTCACAAGGAAGGTCAGTCAATACGAAGTTGTCCGAAAAGAAGAAAACTGGCAAAAGGATGGGCAGGGAAGCTGAATCGGTCAGAGAAATTCAGGCCGACAGATCCTGAGATGAGATCCCCACAATCCTTTAAGAGAAAAAAGCGATACAGGAAGAGAGTTTTAGATGAGAAATGACCGATCAAAAGAGGGGCAGAACCGGTTTGTAAATCAAAGAAAGAAATGTAAGCAGATCATTCTGGCGATTCGTTAATGCTCTTTTGAAATCCGTCGAAAAGACTGTTTTCTGACCGATTCAATCTGCAAATCTTCGTTACAATGGAAGCGACAAATGAGCAGTAGCCCTCGGTTTCGAAGCTGGAATGTGAAGACCAGAAAAGAAAGAAAAAGAGACCGGCTCGAAATCAGGAAAAGAGATTTATCTGCTCAGGGGGAGAATATGTTTGAATTTTATCAGAAGCTTGAACAGAACAAGAAAGCGGCCTTTACCATTTCTTTGATCCAGGTCATTCTTTCTGCGTTTTTACAGGCATTTGTCATGCAGGTATTCATGAATCCCTGCAACCTGATTTCCGGTGGATTTACAGGTATATCTTTGTTTATCAGCCGTATTGGGGCGTCCATGGGCTTTAACTGGCCGGTATCCGTTTTGATTATTGTGCTGAATGTGCCAGTCGCCCTGTTTTGTGCCAAGGCAATTTCCAAGCGGTTTGTCGTGCTGTCGGCAGTTCAGTTCGTGCTGGTTTCCGTCTTTCTGGAAGTTCTGCACTTTGAGCCTTTCTTCTATGACATCACTGTAAACCTGTTGTTTGGCGGCATTCTCTGGGGAGCTGGATGCTCATTAGCCTTAACCGCTGGCGGATCAACGGGTGGATCCGACTTTATTGCGCAATATGTAGCCAAGAAGATTCATCGCTCGATTTTCAACATTGTCTTCTATTTCAACTGTGCGATGTATATTGCCTATGGTTTCAGCTTTGGCTGGATTTATTGTGCTTACTCGATTATCTTCCAGTTTCTGTCGACAACCGTCATTAACCGGACCTATAAACGTTTCCAGCGAGTGACTATCGAAATTACCTGCAAGGATCCAAAAGTGATTGTCGATGCCTTTATGTCGACGGTTCGTCATGGCATGTCGATTATTGAGTGTGTCGGTGCTTTTAAAGGGGAGAACTACTACATCTGCAAGTCAACGATTTCTTCCTATGAACTGACCAATGTCTGCCATGTGCTGCGCAAGGCGGATCCGCATTGTCTGATCAACGTCTTCCAGTCGATCAACTTCTATGGCAACTTCTTTGAAAAGCCAATTGAGTAAGGACGAAAAGACTGGCAGGCAAAGAAAAGAAATCAATCCAAAAATCAATACGGGCTGAAAAGGTCCGTATTTTTTTGTTCCCGATTACAAATCTTTTAATTTCTCTTTGAATCTTATTTGATAAGAACTTTGTATATTTCACAAAGTTGATTTGTTATAATAGGTTGAATATTTGGAGGAGAAACATGAAAAAATCCAGCAACCGATCGCGCCGCGCCCAGAGCGGACGGCAGAAAACGGTCTCGAACCGGATTCTGATTCTGGCGCTGGCGATTGTCAGCCTGTTTACGATTTTGCTGGCGCGGCTTGTGGACATCCAGGCCATCCAGCATACGGCTTACGTCGAAAAACAGGACGATTACACATCCATTAAACAATACACATCTGCTCCAAGAGGACAGATTTACGATTCGGCCGGCAATGTTCTGGCCAAAACCGTTCCTTCGCACAATATCGTCTATACGGCTCCCAATAATGCAACGTATGAAGATTCTCTGATCTATGCCGACCGTATTGGAACCGTCTTCCATATGACCAAAGAGGATTTCTCTTTATCCGAGCTGAAAGATGCCTATCTGCGCACACTTTCCATGCTGGATACGGATGACCCCAACTATAACGGGATGAACCTGCTCAGCGATGAAGAGCGCACGGCTTATGAAAATGGGGAAATCACCTCTTCCAAAGTCCGGGCCCTGCAGCTGGCTGCCATCGATCAGGACATGATTGATCAGGCCGAAGAACGCAGCCTGATTGCCGCGGCCGTATATGATCGCATGGCGGAAAATGCTTCCACCGGTCAGGCAAGTGTCATCAAAGAAGATATCGATGATGATGACGCTTCCTATCTGGTTGAACACAAAATGGAATTTCCTGGATTCGATGTGGATTTCAACGGCTGGAAGCGTGAGTATCCCTATGGTCAGACCCTCAGTGACGTTTTAGGTTCCGTTTCCACTTCGACGGAAGGTCTCCCGGAAAACCTGGTTGACGAATACCGGGCCAAGGGCTTCCAGTACAACGCGCAGGTTGGAAAATCCGGACTGGAATACGAGTACAACGATATTCTTTCCGGTACCAGTGAAATTGCCAAAATCACTTATGATTCCAATGGTCTGGCCCGCAAGGAAATTCTCCAGCCGGCTGTCAAGGGACATGATATTTATCTGTCCATCAATATTGAGCTCCAGCAGACGCTCGACAGTGTGCTCAAAGACACATTGCTGCGCTACGGAGGCACCAAGAACCGTGAAAACTTCTATTCACTGTTCATGTGTATGGAAAATCCGAAAACGGGTGATGTGCTGGCTCTGTCGGGTTACCAGATGGATCCAGAAACCCATCAGCTTTCTTATTATGCTTCGGGTAACTACACATCACTGGTTAACCCGGGAAGCTGTGTTAAAGGCATTACCGTCTACATGGGCCTTTCGGAAGGCGTTATTCAGCCAGGGGAAGTCATTGTCGATGAAGTCATCAATGTCGGCGGGCAGGAGCTTGGTTCCTTTAAAAACCATGGTCCGGTTAACGAAGTCGAAGCTCTGTCGGTTTCTTCCAACGTTTACATGTTCAATATCGGCATGCGCCTTGGCGGCTACAATTATGTTCCTGGTGATGCCCTGAACATTCAGGATGTTCCAGGCACTCTTGATAAGATGCGCCAGTACTACTCCATGTTTGGTCTTGGCAACCAGACGGGAATCGACGTGCCAAACGAAGTATCCGTTTATGCGGCGGGCAATAATACGCCAGGCATGGTTTTGAACTATGTGATTGGCCAGCTTGATACGTATTCACCGCTGCAGCTGATGCAGTATGCGGGCGTGGTTGCGGAAAGCGGCAAGGTGTATCAGCCGCGTTTCTATAAATATGCAACCGAAGTCAATGGCGATCAGATCTTTGACCTTTCGGAAGTTACCTTAAAAAGTGAACTGCCAGAAGAAAACACCCAGTATCTTGAACGGGTTCAGGAAGGCTTCCGCGCCTGTGTTGCGGATGGCAACTGTGGAACCCCGCTGGAAACGTTTGAATACAACATGGCGGCGAAAACGGGAACAGCCGAAGTTGGAGACTGGACAACGGCGAACCTGATTGGCTATGGTCCGATCGAAA
Source organism: uncultured Allobaculum sp. (assembly GCA_910577085.1). GTDB lineage: Bacteria > Bacillota_I > Bacilli_A > Erysipelotrichales > Erysipelotrichaceae > Allobaculum. The sequence goes on from CAJTLE010000032.1 coordinate 12,117, forward strand.
ATCCAACCGTTGCCTTTGCATGTTCGGCCCCAACCTCTTCGGTTAACTCGCAGTCCGTATCCGGAAACATCTGTACCACGGATGTTGTTCCGCCGGTCTTAGAGAAATACTTTGAACTTTATCCGCAGGACAATCTCAAAACCACCACTGCCCAATAAGGTGTTGTAAACAATACAGGAAAACAGAGGGAAACAGACTTCGCTTTGTCAGGAAGCGGGGCTGTTTTTCTGGAGCCAGAGCCTGCCTGATGGCAGCTTCTGGCTTTTTCTTTGCGACGAACGATATCTGAATCGGATGAATATCTATCCGTATTGAGCAATCACCGGATGTCCTAAGCGGGGGAAATATCGGTCAGAAGATTGTTGTATCCTGAAAAACTGTCAATTTCTGGCTCTTGAAGGCACAAGATTGGTTTTTCTATGATTGAAAGGTTTTGGTTCGTTGTGCTATAATCGGTCAGGTGAAGAGCGAGGAGGTTAGAGAATGAGAGACCGTATCACTTTCAAATGCTCTGAGTGTGGTAACGAAAACTATATCGGCACCCGGAATAAGAAAAAACATCCGGAACGCATGAATATTAAAAAATACTGCCCTAAATGCAATAAAATGACAGAGCACAAAGAGAAGAAATAATCGCTGCAGCTATCTGCAGCTTTTTCTTTGCCTGTGACTGCCCGTTTCAGAGTTCTTTGTTTATCATAAACTTAAACAGGACTTCGTGATCAATGCCTGTCTTGAATAGATCGGGTATTGGCCTCTGTTTTGAAATGGAAGGTGAAAGAATGGAAGTTATCTGCAAGCCAGTTGGACCGGTTCAGGCCAACTGCTATATCGTACTCAATGATGAAAACCATGCCCTGGTCATCGATCCAGGGGATGAAGGAAAAATGATCGCCGATCTGATCAAAGGCCTTGGAGCCAAAGTGGATGCCGTTGTTTTAACGCACGCGCATTTTGATCATATTGGTGCCGTAGATGATCTGGTTAAGGAATTTGGGGTTGACGTTTACGTCAATGAGCAGGAATTTGATTTCTTATGCAAACCCGAAAAGAATTCTTCGGCCTGCTTTATGGGTGTTCCGCATATGGCCTTAAACGCAAAACCAGCGGCCCTTAAAGAAGGAGCCAACAAGATTGGCACATTTGATGTCACGGCATACTATGCGCCAGGTCATTCCATTGGATCGACGATTCTTGAAATCGGCGACAATCTGTTTACCGGTGATGTCTTATTTGCCTCATCCATCGGCCGCACTGACTTACCAAGCGGTGATGCGGCGCAGATGAAACAGACTTTGAATTTCCTGAAAACGTTGAAGAAGGACTATACCGTCTATCCTGGTCATGGACCATCCACAACTCTGTTCTATGAGCAGAGCCATAATCCATATCTGCTTTACGATAACCTGTTCTAAGGCCAAAGCCCCATTTTCTGAGTCCTCGGAAAATGGGACTTTTCTTTTTGTTCTGTTTGATGTCGCGCGTTTTAATGCGTATACAGAAGCAATACAGCTTGTTAGTATGGTATAGGCATATATTGAAAAATTTTTCGCTTTACAAAGGTCATGATCAGGCAGGTATGCGTATTGGATGTGAGATCAGAATCTGTTCAGACAAAAAGAGCAGGGAAGAAAGGAAATGAGCTATGAACTATGGGGACTGGGTAGTCAGTCGGGCAACGGAAATTTTAAGGGAAGCCTATGGGCCAGAGGCAAAATTCCGTCCGGGGCAGCTGGAAGCCATTGTTAACGTAATGGCCAGGCGCAGAACGTTAGTGGTGCAGAAAACCGGCTGGGGAAAATCGCTGGTCTATTTTATTGCGGCCCGAATTCTGTGCGAACAAGGTGCTGGTCCGGCAGTCATTATCAGTCCGCTGCTTGCCTTGATGACCAACCAGGTTGAAAGTTCAAAGGCCTTTGGTATCACAACTCGGACCATCAACAGTGACCAGTCCTTTTCTGATAATGAGGAAATTCTGCAGCAGATCCGTCAAGAGAATTCGATTGATGTTCTGATCATTTCGCCAGAGCGGCTGGCCAATCCCCGTTTTGAAGAATGGTTTTCGCAGATTCCTAATCTGGAGCTGTTCGTGGTTGATGAAGCGCATTGCATTTCGCAATGGGGACATGATTTCAGGCCTGATTATCAGCGCATCAAACGTCAGATTGATTCTTTTTCTGCCCAGACGGCGGTTCTTGCGACCACGGCAACCGCCAACGACAAAGTCATCGAGGATATCCGGGCCCAGCTTGGCCAGGATCTGCTGATTTTGCGCGGGCCGTTGATGCGCAAAAATCTCTCCATTCAGATCGAACCCGAAATGAGCAGGGAAGAACGACTGGCCTGGCTGGTGGAAATGTTTTCGAAAAAGCCGAAAAGTCAGGGACTGATTTATTGCCATACCACGATCGACTGCGATGTGATCGCCGGCCTGCTTCGTTCGATCGGCATTGAAGTCGAAAGCTATCATGGCAAGAAACTCGATCCGCCAAAGATTTTGCAGGAGTTTGAAGAAGAGAAAATTCAGGTTCTGGTCACGACGTCCAAACTGGGCATGGGCTATGACAACTTGTCGATTCGTTTTATCATCCATTTCCAGATGCCAGAAAATATGATTGCGTATTACCAGCAGATCGGACGGGCTGGTCGGGATGGCGTGAAATCGTTCATTTTCCTGCTTCATGGACCAGAAGACCGCCGCATCCTGGAACACTTTGCGACAAATTCTCTGATTCCGGCCGGTAAACTGGAAGAACTGCTCGAAAGTTTTCCTGCCAATGGCAGAGGACTGACAACCAAGGAAATGGAGCGGCGTGTCAATCTGCCATCTGAAAAGATTAAATTTGCCCTGAAGTATCTGGAAATCCGGGCTCTGATTTATCACGAAAGAGTCCAGAAATCGCCTAAAAACAAGTCAGCGGTCACACAATACTTTCGAAACTTCAGTATTCCTTTTGATCGCAAGGCGGAAGAGGTTTTGCAAAGATCGATCCTTCAGCAGCGGCAAGACGAGATGGATAAAATGGAGCGGTTTTGTAAAAGCCAGAGATGCTACATGCAGCAGCTCGGTGAAGAGCTCAATGCGCCAGATACCGGCCGCTGTGGCCATTGTTCAGCCTGCCTGCACCAGCCGGTCGTAAAGATTTGTGTGAGTCTTGAAAGCCGCCAGACAGTCAAGGCCTATCTTGCAAATCGCAGTCCAAAAATCGAGAAACGAAAACAATGGGCCATTCCGGTGGATCAGAAAACAAAAATGGATCCAGATTTCATGATGGAAGATGGCTGGGTACTCAGTGAGGAATATCAAAGCGATATTGGGCAGGCCGTCAAAGCCGGAAAATATCAATACGGTCGCTTTTCGCCGGCTTTAGTGGATCGGTCGGTCCGGTTTCTTTCCAAGGTTCTCAAAGATTCAAAGATTGATCTTGTCGTGCCGATTCCAAGCTGCAATCATCCTTTTCTGGTTTCAGATTTTGCTTCATCCCTGGCAAAGCAGCTGAACCTTCCGTTTGTGGATGCCCTGGATAAAAAACAGACCGCTGCCCTTCAGAAGCTGATGGAGAACAGTGCCTTCCAGCAGAAAAATGCGATGGAAACAATTGAGGTCAATGCGAAACGAAAGTCGATTCTTCAGGGAAAAAGGATTCTGCTGGTCGACGATATGGTAGACTCTAGATGGACTTTAACGGTCAGCGCGTATAAACTGCGTAAGGCAGGCGCCCGGAGTGTAACGCCTTTTGCACTGGTCCGTACCGGAAAAGGCGATTAAAAAAGGCAGTGGCAGGAAAGATTTGCCACAATTTTTGCAGATACGAATCAGTCAATACAAAAAGCAATGGAGGGGTTGGAATGAAATATACAGCCGATCAGAAAAATAAAATCCTTATCTTCAGTGGCCTGGCCTCCAGACCTTTAAACGATACCGAGATGAAGGCTTTGCTTGAAGAAGTATCCCAGAGTGATCTAGATGCTTTTGTGAAAGATCCAATCCAGGAAACAAACATTCCTGAAGTCTGGAAAGAGCGGATGAATGGGCTGATCAGCCAGTCGGCCAGACTGTCCAGCCAGCTTTACCGTCTGGAAAACAGAGGGATTTCCTTCTGGTTTGATCTGGATCATCTGCCCAAAGCGGCAAAGGAGATCATGAGCGGCAAAGAACAGCTGCTTTTCATGCTGGGCAATTTGGATCTTCTTTCTGAAGGTGGAATTCCGGTTGTTTCCAGCCTGGCCGATCTGAGTCAGACGCCCGGAAAGGCGATCCTTTTTGTGGAAGACGGAATTGAGCCTTTGCTTCATTTTGAAGTGGTGAACGTAAAACTCAAAAGAGGAAATTTGCTGGTTTTTTCACCCCGTTTTCAGCCGTCTCCAGAACAGATGATCCACCACCAACAAGCCCATACCCAGCATCCCCAGCCACACAACCAGCATCACCAGACTATGCAGAAGGTTGAAAGTAAAAGTTTGGAAAGCAAGTCTATGGAACAGAATCTTCAAAAACCAAAGCCTGCAGGGTGCCGTAAAGTCTTCATTTCGGGCTCCCGCAGCCAGGAAGCGATCCCGAAAAATATCCAGGAGTCCCTGGAAAAGATCTGCAAATTAGGAATTGAAGTGATGCTTGGCGATTCCAGCAAAGGCGTTGATGGCCAGATTGCCGACTATCTGCGTGAACCACTCTATCCTTATGTTTCGATTTATACGGTTTTGCCTAAACCCCGGATTGAAGTCGAAGAAGGATGGAAACTGCAGATTATTGAAGTTCACGATCCGAAACTCACTCAACAGAAAAGACAGATGGAAAAAGACCGGATCATGGCAGCTGAAGCTAACTTTGGACTTGCAGTATTCAACCCGATTTCGGTCAACCGCTATGGAAATCTGCAGGTCAGCTCCGGAACCTTACGCAATACCATCCAGATGCTGCTGGAAAAGAAATCTGTGAAATTCTTCTATCTTTATGGGGATGAAATGCGTCTGGCTGATCTTCATCATCAAGATGGCCTGAGCGGTCTTGAAGAAGTTCTCAACAGCTATAAAGAGGAAGTGTTTGATCCAGAAGACACCGACTTTACCAAGGTGGTGGTCCCCAAAGATATGACCTTATCTGAGCTTCGCCACCAGAAGCTCATGAAAAAATACGAAGAACTCAAAAAAGCTGAAATCAAGCTTCGTGAAGCTTTGAAAACTGAAAAGAAGCCAGAAAAACCAGAAAAGCCAGCCTATGAGACGCTTACGCTTGGCATTTGATCGATCTGATCCTCTCAAGCAGGGAATTGCTCACCAAATCAATTCGGTCAATATCACAAAGCAAACAACATCACCAAGCAAAAGAACCAGTTCCAATTTCTGGGTATCTCCCAGAAATTGGAACTGGTTTTTCTATTTCCTTTTTCCAGTTGTCAGGATGCCTTTTGCGCTGGATGTTCTTGTCAGGACAAAAGCCAAGAAAGCATGCCTATAAGGTTTCCAGAATCGAAAGCGGGGCCAGCATGACCTGATAGACACTGACAGCTAAAATGCCCACAGACCCATAGGCCAGATACAGGGTATAATTCGCCAGTTTTTTCATCCGCTTTTCCAGAATCATCAGCGCGCTTTTCTGGTAAGCCTGCATCATTTTCTCCATGAGCGAAGCATTGAGTCCGATTTCAAAGAACTGCACAAACAAGGAGTCCAGCCGGCTATCTTTCTGAACGCATTCAAACAACGATTTTCCTTTGCTCAGGGATTTAGACCATTTTCTCGCTAACAAAGCCGCAAACGGAAAGCTTCCCGTGTTCTGCATCAGCTGTAAAGTCTGGCTTGTAGGCAGACTGCTGTTCTGGGTACACTCAAACAAAGCTGCACATTCAATACTGGCAACAATCCGCACCAGCGAAAGCCGGAAAAGTGGATTGAATTTGGAACTGTCCACATCCGGCCAGACAAACAAGGCTCCAAGAAACAGAGCGAAAACGCCCAGGATTATCCAGAAAACAGAGGTAAAGACCTTCAGAGTGTCCAGCAGGGCATTGTTGTCTGAAGCATATTCACCAAAGGCTGGAAGAATCGTCAGTGAAAAGAACCAGACAAGACCGGTCGCAAAGGCCATGATCATCAGCGGATACACCGTATGTGAAAAGAGTTTGCGGGTCATGACCGTCTTTGCGCTTTGAAGCCGTTGGTCGTATTCAAGAGCCTGCGACAAAGCAAAGTGATCCATCAACACCCCCATCCGCTTCATCCGCAACCCTTTCTGGCGGCTGACAATTTTATAGAAGGGAATCCCTTGATTGAGCAGGTCCTGGATTTTCTGGGACTGCTTAAAAGAGAGTTCGATATTCTGCTGGAAGGAAAGTCCGCTCTGATCGAGCAGACAGAAGACTTCCATTTCCTGTTTTTCAATAACCGGCCAGCCCGATCTCTTGCCCACAGGCTGTAAAAGAAAGGCCTGGACTTGCTTCCAGCTCATTTTGGAAGAGGGCCTGGATTTCTTTTTCGTTCCAGATTTCATAAAGTGCCTCCTTATGGTCACCGGCATTGACCAGCCGGCAGACAAAAATACCTTTTAAAACAACACGCAGCTCGTCCCGGTCAATCCCCAAATCAAGCAGGCGATGCAGACATTCCACACCGCTGCCACTGTGCAGTGTGGTCAGGACATAGTGACCCGTCAGTGAAGCGCGAAGTGCCATTCGAGCACTGTAGCTGCTCCGACACTCCCCAAAAAACAGGATGTCCGGATCATGGCGCATCAGTTCTTCAATTCCGGTTTCATACGTAATCCCCCTGGCTTCACTGACCTGGATCTGGATCATATCTGGCTCCTGGATTTCAATTGGATCTTCCAGGGTAACAATCTTGCGGTTATTTTCGTGCAGGATTTCATTGAGCAGGGCATGGACAGTGGTTGATTTTCCTGAACCGGTCGGTCCACAGCTGATCACTAAACCGTGTTCAATCGATGTAAATTCACGCAGGCGTTCTATGGCGGTAGTTGAGCTGGACAGGTCAGCCAGCTGGAAATGGTTGCTTGAATGAAGAAGCCGGATCACCCCGGTTCGCACCTGCTCAGTCATCATCATCGAAAACCGGCACGACAGCGCCGTGCTTTCAAGCGGCATTGAAAATTCTCCGGATTGTGGTTTATAGGGAGAACAAAGATCCATGCCGGAAATAAATTTCAGATATTCCAGAAAGTCTGTCGGAAATAGATCCTGCTCCAGTTTTTCAAGTCCATTTGGTGTACGCAGCCAGATTTCCAGCTGATTGTCTTTTTGTTCAAGGTGTATATCCGTAGCCTGGCGCCGCAAAGCACAATGAAGCAGCAGGCGGCAGAGTTCTTGCATAACATGACCCCCTTCACCTGCCTATACGCAAAAAAGCCTTTCTGCTGCCAGACTGGATTCAAGAAAAGATCAAAAGAAGAAAATGGATTCAAAATCGTCTAAAAAGCCATCAAAATCCATGGTGATCCGTATCTGAAGAGGGGGTTGGTGCGAAAAACAAGCCGGGCGGGCAGAAAAATCAAAAATCGGTACGAAAAAAGCGAAGAAGGACCAGAACGGCTTCTTCGCTTGGGGAGGTGATGATATTCAACCCTGGCAAGGTTGAGCAGGGTATGGAAAATGAGTCTGGTCAGATTCTGATGGGGATTATGAGCAGACCAGAACGGAATTTGGAGTGAAGTAAAATGACTTCGTCGGCTTAGTTTTCTTTCGGGCAGACCATAACCTTGATGGATTCAGCACCCATCTGCGTCTTGATGGCTTCTTCCAGCTCTTCAATGGGGAAGGTATGGGTGATCAGTTTACCCAGTTCCAGACGACGGCCATTGATCAGGTTTACGGCCCGCTGGTGAGTGTCCGGGTTGATCATAGAACCAGTGATGTGCAGTTCTTTTTTGTACACATCAAAGAGGGGCAGATCAACTGTTGAATCTGGTGCCGGTACCGAGAAGAGCAGAATGTTGCCATTATAGCCAGCTGCTTCGATGGCCTGTTTGACGGCAAACGGTTTGCCGACGCATTCGATGACAACGTTGCAGCCATCATGGCCAGTGATTTTCTTGATTTCTTCGTTAAGATTCTGGTGGATTGGATCGATGGCTGCATCTGCGCCGAGTTCAAGCGCCAGAGCACGTCTTTTTTCTACCGGTTCAGACAGGATCACTGTGGAAGCGCCAGACAGACGAGCCATCTGAACCATGAGCAGACCAATCGTTCCGCCGCCGATCACGAGAACGCTGTTGCCAGGTTTGATGTTGGCCAGATCGATACCATGCAAAACGCATGCTAATGGCTCAGCCATTGCTGCTTCAACAAACGGAATGTCTTCATCGATTTTAAAGCACTGAGAAGCAGGTGTGCGGGTGTATTCAGCAAAGCCTCCGTCTACGTTTACGCCTAACGCAAACAGGTTTTCACAATTCTGCTTTTTGCCCATACGGCATGGATCGCAATGACCGCAATACATATTGGGGTCCATAGCCACATGATCACCAGGTTTCAGCTCGGTAACGCCTTTACCGACTTTTTCAACGATACCGGCAAATTCATGGCCTAAAACGACAGGCGGAGTGACATCAGCACTTCCTGCTTCGCCATGATAAATATGAACATCCGTTCCACACACGCCGCAGGCTTTGTTGCGGACCAGGACTTCATGATCACCAAGATCATCGAACGTCATTTGGCGGACTTCAAAAACTGGATCGTGATGTGCGCCTAAAAAATAGGTTCCTTTCATCTGAAAATTCTCCCTCTTTCTTATCAATTTCGTCTCGGACAAGAAGTTTTTTCTTTCCGGACATGAGATTCACGTTTATTATAAACAGCCGCTCTGATGCGCAAAAGAGCAGAATTTTGCCGGATAGAGATTCCGAAAGCCCGATCATCAAACTGGTATTGGCAGAGTATCCAGTGAAGATATCCTCTCCTTTTGCTTTGTTTGCTTTTTCTCATGCCTGAAAGGCATACTTCGGTATGCGTTTTGAATATTTCCTGTTTGTGGGCAAGATCATTAGAATAAAAACTGTAACAGAGAACAAAAAGATCAATCAAATTTTGGAGGGATAATTCATGGAAACCGTAATCGGAAAAAGCTTTGATGCTGAACGCGCGTTTTATAATGCCGATGGGCTTTATTTAAAAGATTGTCAGTTTGATGGTCCGGCGGATGGCGAAAGTGCTCTAAAAGAAGGCCGCCAGATTGTTGCGGACAGCTGCTTCTTCAATCTTCGCTATCCATTCTGGCACGATTCTCATCTGAAGATTCTCAACTCAACGCTGACAGAAAATTGTCGGGCTGCCTTATGGTATTCCGATCATATTCAAATCGATCAGTGCAAGCTCAACGGAATTAAAGCCCTGCGTGAATGCTCGGATGCCCGCATTGAAAATACAGAGATCGATTCTCCGGAATTTGGCTGGCATTCTCATCATGTCAGCATGAATCATGTTCAGGCGACAAGCGAATATTTCATGATGCGCACCCATCATCTCGATTTGCGCAATGTTGATTTCAAGGGCAAATATTCGTTTCAGTATACAAAGAATGTTGTCCTGGAAAACTGCAATCTTGATACCAAAGATGCATTCTGGCATGCCAAAAATGTGATCCTGCGCAACTGCACCGTGAAAGGTAAATACCTGGCCTGGTACAGTGAAAACATTACCTTTGAGCATTGCACCATCATCGGTACCCAGCCCTTGTGCTATTGCAAGAATCTGCAGCTGATTGACTGCAAGATGATGGATACTGACCTTTCTTTTGAACGTTCTGAAGTGGATGCCACGTTGACTGAGCCAATTGAAAGCATCAAAAACCCATTGTCCGGAACGATTGTTGTGCCTTATGCAAAACAGATCATCATGGACATTGACCAGGCTAAAGGTATAGTCATCGAAACTGATAAAGCCTGAGCAGACTTTACAGATTGAAATTCAAGGATCATCAACACGCCAACGATGACTGCAGGCATGACTGTTGATGACGTTCGAACGCTTTATCAGGCCATAAAATGACAAAAACCCGAAAGCCGCCTCTATTCAGCTTTCGGGTTTTTGTCATTTGTCATACAGGATCCTGTCTGTCGTATTCTGGACCGGAATAGACAGAAGATTCAATTCAATACCTGCTGATCAGAACCAAGCATTGTATTCTGAAGAGCAGCTTTGAAAGAGAGGAAAGTCAAGAGCAGCAAAGGATAAGCTTTAGACAGGAAGTTTATCCATCTGCGCTCTGTTATCGTCATATTGTTGTTTAATAAAACCAGACTGAATTCCAGCCTGCCAGATCGGATACAATCTGAACAGCGGCTGGCACCAGACAAGCACGGAGGGTATGCAGCTTTTCTGAGGAAGCTGCTGTTTACCAAAGGTACTCACACAAGAAATTCGTTGATAAATGTGGCAATACCAGAGTGGTTGTTATCGTCGGTAATATAGTCAGCTGCAGATTTGGTTTTCTGCGAACCGTTTTTCATGACCACACCGATTTTGGCCATCTGAGTCATTGGAAAGTCGTTATCTTCGTCTCCAAATGAGCAAAGGTTCTCTTCGCTCCAGCCGTGCCATTCGAGCAGCTGGTGAAGTCCGGCTGGCTTGGATACACGCGGATCCATATATTCAAATAAAATGGAAGCTGTAACCAGCGGGGCTCCTGTGAAATCTGGATCGCAAAAGGATTTCGAACGTTCTTTAACCGCCGGCATCAGATCGGGTCTGAAGGTCAGCATGACTTTTGAATGTTCATTTTCCAGGAAAGTATTTGGATCCACGACCTGGTAAGGAATCTGGTCTGCCTTTGAAAGTGCCTGGATCAGCGGATCGTCTTTAAAGGTATAGAGCAGACCATCTTCCGGAACTACAAAGTTAACAGGCAAGTCCGCATAATGCTTCATGACTTTTTTGATCAGTCTTCCGCTTAACGGATACTGCTTGACCGATCGGTTCAGTGTCAGGTCTTCAATTTCAGCCCCGCCGCTGCCGACAACTGCATCGACCAGGCCCTCGATTCCCCATACGGACAGTGAGTCAAGAACACTTTTCAGTTCGCGTCCGGTGCAAAGTCCAAACAGAATTCCGTTTTCACGAAGTCTGGTAATGGCTTTGACCGTTTCCGGATCCACAACCTGATCTTTCGTCAGCAGGGTACCGTCTACATCTGCCATCACGAGCCGAATGTTTTTTGCCTCTTCTCTTAAATTCTCAGAAATTTCTTTTCCACTTTTGTCTTTCATCGTTTTCTCCTTCGACAAGAAGAGTATATCTGAAAATTCAGATGATATTTTTACTTTACCCAAAGCTGAAACAGATGTCTCAGGCCTCTTTGGCCCAGTGGTTCTTTCCATGAGACATAAAAGACAGAATCGTGGCAAAAGAAAAGAAATTCTCGAAAAATGATCGCCATTGAGCCGGAAAAGGGAAGAAAAGAAAAAACAGCCGGATTGAAGAGAAGCCTGAAGTATACTTATGGAATACGATCTGGCGGATTTTTGAGTTGAAATCAACTTCAACGACCAGCCTGAAAGAAATTCCAGACCAAAGCCAATCCGTAATGACCTGGACTTGAGGGAAATGAAAAGGACTGAGCCGCACCCCAAGTCAAGAGAAAACTGAAATGAACCATCAAGATAAAAAAAGAGAAGAAGAAATAGAACCTAAATTCCCCACTTTATACACAGGTGGCCTCTGAGTTCGGACTCAAAGGCCGAATAACTCTATAATCTGGTTTTGCAGATTCGTTGTCTGAAAAGCCAGGTCTTTTCTTTTTCCTTCTACGCT
>CAJTLE010000033.1 GCA_910577085.1 uncultured Allobaculum sp.
AGCGCAGTTGGTAAGAGCTGCCGGCTCATAACCGGTTGGTCGCGGGTTCGAATCCTGCAGGGTCCACCAACTGAAACCAAAAATTAATCCCAATTACTGGGATTTTTTTTGTGGGCCGATGAGAGAAGTGATTTATGGGATCATCTCTCTTCCTGACAGCGAGTCTTGGCTTATTGTCGGGTTATTTCCATTTTTTGGTTTTCTTGTTTTGATCAGGATGATTCTGACAGCTGATTGTAGCTCGTCATCTTTCAGAGTTTTTCCGATTGAAATCAAGAAGAAGCGGGGGTTTCCATTCTCTGGGTGCTTCCGCTTTTTCTTATCCTTTCGTTCTGCGTTTCTTCTTTTTGCCTTACCTATTTGATCGGACAATGCAATTTCGATGCTCATACCATAATTAGGGAATTTATGAAATCAGTTGCCTTTTGATAGAGGTTTGTTATAATTATCCTTGCGTTAAGTAAATTGCGCCATTAGCTCAATTGGATAGAGCGTCTGACTACGGATCAGAAGGTTGTGGGTTCGACTCCTGCATGGCGCGCCATCTCGGGATGTAGCACAGCTTGGTAGTGCACTTGCATGGGGTGCAAGGGGTCGCAGGTTCAAATCCTGTCATCCCGACCATTCGTTTGGTTTTATTGTTATATCTGTTTTGTTTTCGCAAAACTTAAGTTGGCTAGGTAGCTTAGTTGGCTAGAGCATCCGGTTCATACCCGGAAGGTCGTGAGTTCGAGTCTCACCCTAGCCACCAACTTTGGAGAAGTACCCAAGTGGTTGAAGGGTCCGGTCTTGAAAACCGGTAGGTCGTGCAAGCGGCGCCAGGGTTCGAATCCCTGCTTCTCCGCCATATCGCGGGATAGAGCAGTCTGGTAGCTCGTCGGGCTCATAACCCGGAGGTCGTTGGTTCAAATCCTTCTCCCGCAACCAGACAAATTACCCTGACCTTTCACGGTCAGGTTTTTTTATTGTTCCAGTTTCTGACTGAGCCTTTGATCAGAGCTCAGTCTTTTTTCATTTCTGACTGCTGTTTCAAAGGGAAGGAAACAGTTTTTTTTACAAAGCAGCAACCACTGTCGCACCGATGTTTCGAGTGGGTTCTCTCTTTTTATTTATCTCTTCTTTTCTGTTCTTTAAATCGATTATTTCGAAAAGAGGAAGATAGTCATTCATAGTTGATTTATACCCATATTTCGTTTATTTTTCGCATTTCTGCCTTTTAGGAATAATCAAGCCTCTAATTTTTACCAGGGATTCAAATTCTCTACTTTTTCGTGTAAAACGACCATTTTTATGATTCAAATTTCATGTATAGTAGACATAGGAGAACGTATGAAATCCTGATTCATATTCCTTATGATCAGGTGTTCTAGAAAGGCGGTTGACTTATGGACTTACGAATCTGTCGCTATTTTCTGGCGATCGTAGAAGAAGGCAGCATGAATAAAGCAGCCAAAGTTCTGCACATCACGCAGCCAACTCTTTCCCGCCAGATTGCCCAGCTTGAAGAAGAACTCCATGTGCAGTTATTCGAAAGACAATCCCGATCGCTGCATCTGACCAGTGAAGGCCTGCTTCTGGCCCGCCGGGCCCGGGAACTGCTCGAACTGGAAACCAAAACAATTGAAGAACTGGATTCTCTTAAAACGGAACTGAGCGGCGTTCTGACAATTGGCACCGGCGAAATGGCCGGTATCAATCCGCTGTTACAGATCATTAAACGCTTTCGTGTTCTCTATCCGAAAGTTCAGGTTTCGATCGTGACCGGCATTGCCGATCAGACCCGTGAAATGATCGAAAACGGTATTGCCGATATCGGTCTGTTTTTGCGTCCTGCCAACGTCCAGGGCCTGTCCTGGCGCGTATGGCATCATCCAGAACGCTGGTCTGCCATTATGCGCATTGAAAACCCACTGGCCAAAAATCATTCAGCCTCATCCTATGATCTGGAAAGTCAGCCTTTGATTCTGCCTTACCGTCACAGCGCTCAAAAAAAGCTGCTGGAATGGCTTGGACATCCCGCTTCTGAGCTGAATATCGTGGGCTACGCTTCGCTGACTTCCAATGGAGCAGCAATGGTTCTGGCCGACATGGGTGTGAACCTTGCTATTTCCGGTTCACCAGCCTATGAGCATCCAGATCTGGTCTGTCTGCCTCTCGATCCACCATTAGAAACCGATATACTGATTGCCTGGAAAGAAAGATTTCCAAAAGCACCCATTCAGGAAAAGTTCCTGCAGTTTCTGGTGGACTCTTTAGAAGGTCAGATTGGCGATATTGAGCACTGATTTTTCTGCATCGCTTTTCTTCACCTTTGTTTCTTCAAGTCCGATTTTTCTTCTTCAACTGACATAAGCCATCCCTCAAAAGGATACGTTTTGGACCAGCTGGCCGCACCAGCTGGTCTTCTTTTTGTTTTTTCGTCCCATCTTTGATTTCCAACTCACTTTGTCTTATACCTTTTTCGTATAGATCAGCTTGTTTAACAAGTATTGGAATTAATCAGGAACCACGATTAAACTGAAATCATCAACCAAGGGTTGAACAAAACCTTAAGGAGGCTTCAAAGATGTCAGTACTTGTTACCTATTTTTCAGCCGGCGGTGTGACTGCCGATGCTGCAAGAAAAATTACAGAAGTTGTAAATGGAAAACTGTTTGCGATCGAACCTGAAGTTCCTTACAGTTCCAAGGATCTCGACTGGATGGACTCCAATTCCCGCACAACACTTGAATCCAAAGATCCAAATATGAAAGTGGCGATCAAAAGCCTTCCAGATCTCAGCGGCGTAACCACATTATTTGTCGGCTTCCCTGTCTGGTGGTATACAGCGCCAAGAATTATCGATACCTTCCTGGATTCTTTGAATCTGAAAGGGATCCAGATCGTTCCATTCTGCACCTCTGGCGGAACAACAATGGAAACCTGCGAGAAAAAGATGAAGGCCGCCCGTCCTTGCCTGACCTGGCTGAAAGGCATGCGCCTGACTCCATCCACAACACCGGATCAGATCCGTGCCTGGACAAATTCTTTACCCACTGCTTAGTTACCTGGATTGAAATTAAATTATTGACAGCATCACAAGATTTAACCCCCTTGATTCTTTAAGAGTCAAAACAAAATCTATCGCATCTTTTCTGGCTGATCGCAATCATTCCAGTCTGAAAAGAATGCCTAATGTACAGACGATACGTCTGAATGAGGAGGAAACTGATGAAACGTGAAAAAATTGTACAGACTGCTGGCCGCAAAGCTTTAGAAGATATCGCTCCTGATTTTGCCCGCTACAACGACGATGTTCTGTTTGGCGAAGTCTGGAACGACCCAACCTTAACACCACGTGAACGCTCCATGATCGTGCTGTCCATCTTCATGGGCCGCGGCCTGGCTGATTCTTCTTTGGATCACCATATCCAGTTCGCCAAAGAAAACGGCTTAACCAAAGAAGAGTTTGCATCACTGGTTACTCAGGGTGCCTTCTATGCCGGCTGGCCAATGGGATGGGCTTTATTCAACCGTGGTAAAGCAATCTTCAACGAACCTCAGACTCTCGAAGAATATGCCAAAACAATCGACTACCCAATTGGCAAACCAAACGATGGCTTCGCTCAGTATTTCAGCAAACAGAGCTGGCTGGCTCCTGCAGGCGAAGGCAACCTGCCAATCTTCAACGTTACCTTCGAACCAGGATGCCGCAACAACTGGCATATCCATCACGCAAAAAGCGGCGGTGGACAGACTCTGATCTGCGTTGGCGGCCGCGGCTGGTATCAGGAATGGGGCAAAGAACCTGTTGAAATGACTCCAGGTACAATCATCGAAATCCCAGCTGGCGTTAAACACTGGCATGGTGCCGCTGATGATTCCTGGTTCTCTCATCTTGCGATCGAAAACCCAGGCGTTGATACTTCCAACGAATGGCTCGAACCAGTAGAACGCTAAACAAGCAATCAGCTGAACAAGGCATAGGCTAAACAAGACCTAAGTTGAACAGGGTCTAAGCTAAACAAGGTACAAAAGAAGAAAAGCACAGGTTTTCCGGACGAACCGGATCAACCTGTGCTTTTGTATTTTCCCAAGGATTGAATTGTCTGATCAGTCTGATTGTTCGATCAGCCCGACTGCTTGTTCCATCAGGCCATAGCCGTACTGGAAGCTAAAAGATGTGCCTTGATCTTTTTCCAGCAATACAGCGCATAGAAGCAGCTGATGACTTCCGCAATGACAAATGCCCACCAGCAGGCCTGAATGCCAGCCAGAGAAGCGAAAGCCCATACCAGAGGCAGAAGCAGAACGATCTGGCGAAGCAGAGTAACCACTAAGGATTCCTGGGCATGGTTGAGCGCCTGGAAAGCCGAGCAGAGAATCATGCTTGTGCTCGCGAAAATCAGCGATAACGACGAAATCCGCAAAGCCGGAATACCAATCGCTTCTAACTGGACATCGTGACCAAACAGAGAAAACAGCTGAACCGGGAACAGTTCAAACGCAGCCATTCCCACCAGGACAACCACGCCAGCTAACTGAATGGAGAAGCGGACACCTTCGATAATGCGATCCGTCTTACCTGCTCCATAGTTGAAGGCCGTAATTGGGATCAGCGCATTGGTTACCCCCATGACAATCATGTAAACCAGCTGCTGGAGCTTATTGACCACGTTAAATGCCGAGATCGCCAGCGCGGAGAACATACCAAGCACTGCATTCATGAACAGAGTCATAAAGCTCATGATCGACTGCACCAGAATGGCTGGAACACCAACTTTATAAATCTGGCGGATTAACGGCCAGGAAAGCTTAAATTCTGATGGATGGATATCAAACATCTTGATCTTCTTTTTGACGATCAGAATGCCAGTAAGCATCGCACACTGCTGACCAATCACCGTCGCAATGGCAGCACCGACAACGCCTAACGCCGGCAGGCCAAACCAGCCAAAAATAAAGATCGGGTCGAGAATGATATTCAACAGAGCCCCGATTCCCTGCATGTACATATTGCCCATCGCATCGCCTGCGGCCTGCAGGATGCGCTCATAGGTAATCTGAATGAAGATTCCAAAGGAGAACAGCGTACAGATTTTTAAATACGCTGCCCCCTGGGCAATGACAGCTGGATCCTGGCTGTACAGACCGACAAACCAGTCCGCAAAACACCAGCCCAGAATCGCAAATACGATCCAGTTGCAGAGGGCCAGAAACAGACCATGCAAAATGATCTGATTGGCTTTGTGATATTGTTTTGCGCCCAGGCTTCGTGAGAGCACGGTATTAAATCCAGCCGCGGTCCCACAGGCCGTAGCAACCATAATGGACTGGATTGGATAACAAAGCGACACGGCCAGCAGGGCAGCCGGCGAGAAGTTCGCAACAAAAGCGCTGTCGACAAAGTTGTACAGCGCCTGGATTAACATTGAAGCAGCAATTGGCACCGACATGGAAAACACGAGTTTTCGAATCGGCATCGATTCCATAATATTTTCTTTCATACTTGAGCGTCCTTTCGTTTCTGATTCACCTGCACATCTCATTTCAACTGCTGATTCGGCAGTTCAAAATCGACGTGAAATAAAGTTCAACGAAAAAACGGTCGATAACTCTTATATCCGAAAACAAATACGAAACAATACTTTAGGTCACAGATTTGATCGGGTGGATTGTTTAAAAGCTCTTTGTGTCGAAAAGGTTTTACACCTGAACTTTGCACGTCTGTGTTCCTTAGTTGAACCGCGTCTATATATTTGATTCAGAAACGCTTTATATATGCAAAATATATTGCTTTTTAACGTTTTGCAGATATCGATCCTAAGGAACACGTGTTCCTTAGGATCATAAAGACACCATAGACTTTATGAGTTATATATTTAATCTTATTAAGATGTTTTAAAAACTAAATCGATTTAGTTTCAGCTTCTTGAGGCACTCGTCAAGAAGCCTAAGGAACATTTTTTGAAAAGTTCAGGTTTTACACCGCAATTTCCTGATCACTTCTATTCTGGAAGGATTTTACCGCCTGCGGTTGGCCGCAAGCTGACTGGGATCGAGTAAAACGTCTACTGCTTCATGGATGCCATCCACAATGCAGGTTGCACAGTTTTTTACGCTCGAATCCGAATTTTCAAAGGTAAAGGAAATATCTGCATCTTTTAACATGCTTTCGTCATTAAAGGAGTCACCGATAGCCGCACTGATATCTTCTGTCTGACCCATCATATGCGTCAGACGATTGAGGGCAGTGCCTTTGGTAATGCCGTTGGCATTGAAATCCGCAAACTGAGAGTTGGCCACCACAACGACATCCTTGCGATTCTGGTTAGTCCGGAAAAAGTCTTTTTCCACTTCGCTGATGGGATGGAAAGAGATTGAATAAATCCGGGAAGGATCAAACTCATCGATCGAAGTCACATGGATGGCATTTTTAAAGTCCATATCTTCTGTCTGATACAGACATTCTGTTCCGTGCAGAACAATTCCGATTTTGCCTTTCGCAGCCTGTTCAAACACATCACGCACAACTGCTTCCGGCAGGAAATGCTCCCATAAAATCTTGCCGTCCTGATCACAGACGCAGGCACCATTGGAGAAAATCATGAAATCAAACTTGACCTTGCCATTTAACAGTTCATCAATTTCAGGCATCATGCATCTGGCCCGGCCACTGATTAAGCCAAACTGATTGCCGGCCTTTTTAAACCGTTCAATGGCATCAATATCTTTCTGACGCACTCCCAGTTCCTTACCGGAATGGAAATACAACGTATCATCAAAATCTGTTCCAAATACAATCATGGCCTTCTCCTTTGCCAGGTTTCGGTTTCCTGGCTGCTTCTTTTACCTTTTACTTTGGGAAATCCGCATGGAAATTTTGCTTAGTCAGACCAAAACCGCCTTTTCTAAACACGTTTTCCCGCTTTTTTCCGTAGAGATGTATACTACAAATTTTGTACAAAAACAAACACAAAGCTTTCCCTTCCCCGTACAAAACAGAAAAAGAGGATGATCGCCCGCAAAAGATACGGTTTACATCCTCTGGATCTTATTGGATTCTGTTTGATACTCAGTTGTTCTGATGAATTGGGATGAACAGATCTTTGCCTATTTTCCGGAACTGCCAAGGCGGCCGGATGCACGCTGGGATTCAATCTGTTTGAGCTCATCATAAGAGAGTTCTTCCGATTCAATCTGCGGCATGCGCAGCAGAACCCCCTGGGCGCAGGCTTTTTCATACGGGTAGACGATGAACTGTGCTTTTTCTTCGTCTGACAGTTTATCGAGGGCTTCTTTTTTAATGATGCGAAGCGGCTTGTCATTAACGTTTGTCATTGGAGCGAGATATTCCCCACGATAGCCGGAATCCATGACGCCGGCGCGGATGGACATCCCTTTAATGCCGGTGCTGCCGCGTTCCTTTAAAAACATGACGTATTCCGGATCAAACGCACTGGCTACGCCAAGGGGCACCAGGACGGTGTGGAGCGGTGCAATTTCCAGATAGTCTTCTTCAAAGCAGGGATACAGATCATAGCCTGCATCTTCATATCGTTTACTCGGAATCGTGGCATTTTCTTTTACTTTTGCCCAATAGAGTTTCATGCAAAAAATCCTCCTTGTTTGTCTTCTGCTTTTTGATTGGCTTGTCTCTCATGTCTTTGAGTCAGAGCATTCGTTTGAATCGGATCATTCAATCAAAGCAGACGAACAGTATTAAACAGAATACCATCTTTCAAAACGATGACCAACGGGCGTAAATCCTGCTCTGGATGAAGCCGGCCTGTTCGCCTGGCAGGATTGATATTTCTGGTCTTCAATATTTCTGGTAGTCGATCGTTCCAGATTTCCAATAGTCGAACTCTTCATTTGGTCCTTACCGCCCTCTTACATCCTTCTCTCCTGGACCAGTCAAAAACAGGGCGCAAAAAAACGGCAGATTTCCTGTGCGAAGTCTGCCGTTTACTGAACAACGCCAAATGCCTTGGCATATTCGGGAATTAACTGGTCGACCGAGTCATACCAGAGGTCATCAGTCGATGGGGATGGAACATAGGCCGCCATTAAGGCTGCCTGTGGATCTGCTTCCTGCAAAAGCCGCATGGTGTCATGGCTGACGCAGACGATCCGATTGATTTGCGGATATCGGGCCAGAAAAGACTGCATGTCATTGACGACAATGTCTTCCATTGTGTCTTCCCGACTCTTATAGCGAAGGCAGCTCCGGATCACCGACCAGATCCCGATGTGATGGACAGCAAGAAGTTCCAGCTTCTCCTGGCGGGTTGCTGTGGGCATATGAAACAGGATCTCCATCAGCACCCAGAAGCGGTTCGCCGGATCCGCAAAGTAAAAGTTTTCCTGGTGGGAGGCTTCACTTGGCATGGAAACCAGAACAAGTGTCGTCGTATCCCTGGAAACGATGGGGTCCAGCGCCTGGAATTCCTGTAAATCGCTGAGTTTAAACATCAGGTCATTCCCCCGCCTTTCTTAAAAAAAGGGGGCAAGGACAATGTCCCTGCCCCCCGTGGGTTCATTTAACTGAGTCTATGCTTATTTCAGAGCGTCGAGGAATTTGTAAACGCAAGCGATCTTCTTAGCTTCTTCGGAAGCTTTGCCGTATTCGCCTTCAGCTTCGTGTTTCTTTTCCCAGCCTTTCAGAGTGCCGAGTCTGTCATCCAGACGATCTTTAGCAGTCTGAGCATATTTGCCAGTTTCGTCGAAATGATCAACGAGATCAGCAGCGATTTCTTTACCGTAAGCGCAGTCACCTGCAACAGCAGCTAATTTAGCTTCAAATTCAGCTTTAGTCATAATGGGTTATCTCCTTAAGCATCCTGATTGATGCTGTATATGGATGGATCCGTGGACTTACAGGTCTGCTTACAGATTCTTTGAGTCTGTAAATCTGTAAATCGATCAAGTCTGGCGACTGACCAGAGCTTTAAAGGATCAATCCAGAAAGTTTAAGATCTATTTGATTCTATTGGACGAAGGTCCTTCCTTCAGACTCCAGGCCCGATCCGGATCATTCAAATGGATTGAAGTGGAATGGAGCTGAAAGAAAATCTTCGAATGTTTGCTTATTTATTTCAGAGCAGCGAGAGCTTTTTCAACAATGGCAATCTTTTCGGCTTCTGTTGTAGCTTTAGCTTCCTGACCAGCATCTTTGTGGATGCGTTCATAAGCTTTCAGGATTCCAAGTCTGTCATCGAGACGGTCTTTCATGTCCTGGCCATATTTCTTGTCTTTGTCACCATAAGTTTCAGCTGCTTCATCAACAAGCATATCTCCGTAAGGTGTTCCGCCAACGGCTTCTTTCAAAGCATTAACTAATTGATCCTTGGTCATAGATATAACCTCCTTGAATAGATGACGCTGCTGCTCAACGTAACGATTCTTCCGGAATTTTATCCCTCATAGATCCCGATCAGATCATATTGAGTCGCGTCTGTTACACGAACCGGAACAAATGTTCCCAGTTCGAGGGGCAGTGAAGAAGTAAAGATGACCTGACCATCGACATCATCCGGCGCATCTCCAATGGAGCGGCCATGATAACGGCCAGTCAGGGCTTCCTGCTCTTCGACCAGCACTTCAATCACTTTCCCAATTTTCTTTAAATTACTTTCATGACTGATTTCTTTTTGAACCGCCATTAAACGGTTCAGACGATCCTGCGCAACGGCCTCATCAATTTCCATTGGCAGGCGGCTTGCTGCGGTGCCCTCTTCTTTTGAATAGGTAAAGGCACCTAAACGGTCCCATCGGACCTCCTTAATGAAATCCAGCAGTTCCTCAAATTCTTCTTCGGTTTCAGACGGGAAACCGACGATGACTGTTGTTCGCAGCACTGCCTCCGGAAACATTGCGCGAATCTTACGAGTCAATTCAAGGACGTCTTCTTTTGTTCCGCGTCTGTTCATCAGCTTCAACAGCCGATTGCTCGCATGTTGCATGGGGATATCAAAGTACGGAACAACTTTTTTACTGGATCGCATGGCCTCAAGCAGTTCT
This sequence comes from uncultured Allobaculum sp., assembly GCA_910577085.1. Lineage (GTDB taxonomy): Bacteria > Bacillota_I > Bacilli_A > Erysipelotrichales > Erysipelotrichaceae > Allobaculum. The sequence goes on from CAJTLE010000033.1 coordinate 10,003, forward strand.
GGCTCGATTTCATCCGGATACATGTACAGAATCCGGATCCAGTGGACACCATCAACCTGATCGAGTTCTCGAATCAACTCAGCCAGTTTCAGTTGTCCATAATTGTCAAGGCCATATTTCGTGGTGTCCTGGGCAATGAGAGTAATCTCACGAACACCATTCGAAGCAAGGTACTCGGCTTCTTCCCTTACTTCAGTTATCAGCTTACTGTTTTGTTCCCCTCGAATCAAAGGAATTGCACAGAAAGTGCAGTGGTTGCTGCAGCCATCGCTGACCTTGATGTAAGCACTCCACGGATTGCCGGAAACCGTCCGATACTGCTTTAAATACGGAACCTCTTCTTCCTGTTCCAGAATATCTTTGAGAATGGCCGGCAGTTTGTCATAGTCCCGGATCGGAACGACCGCTGTAATTTCCGGAATCTCCTCACGAAGTTCCTTTTCATACCGCTGAGCCAGACAGCCGACAACGATGATCTTATCGGCATAACGAGTCATCTCAAAAATGGTATTGATGCTTTCTTCTTTGGCGGGGTTGATGAATCCGCAGGTGTTGATGATGATGGCATCGGCATGTCTTGGATCAGCAACCAGAATATGGCCAGCTGCTTTTAACATGCCCATGATGTTCTCGGAATCGACCAGATTCTTGGAACATCCAAGTGAAGCAAATCCTACTTTCATGTTTATCCTCCTGAATTGATGTCATTTCTTTTGAAACAGAAACGCTCTGCCCTCTTTTATGGATCAGAAGCGACACAAGTACGCTTCATCTGGGGGAATGCGCATTTTAGAATGCGCATCTTGAAGGATGTGCACACCATGGAGATCGATAAAGGCCGCCATGGCGATAAAGCTCTGATCCACAGTCTTCTTCCACGCAGACCTTGCTGAACGGCTTCGACTGAATCCAAATCTTCTTGGATTTGATCCTGGATTTGAGCAGAGTTTTTTCTGTATTTTCCTGTTTCTTTGATAATTTTTTGGTCTGTGCGAAGACTTATTTCCATTTTTGCACGGACCAAAAACGATTTCGACCATAAGCCTCAATGAGTGTATACGCAAGGCTCAAACCGAAAAAAAGAGGCTTGCGCCTCCTGGAAGTCTTCCTTCCTGTGTGATGAAATTGGTTTCGATTTTCCGGCCTTCAATCAAAGCCGGTCTATTTCTCCCAGCTTTTGCGATAGAACATACGGCCATCCAGTGCGAAGTTTTTCGGACCGAAGGTTCCGGGTTCTACACTTTCCAGCGATTCATGAATCATAAACAGCCGGGAATCCAGATTGTCTAACAAAGTCAGCACTTCTGCTTCCGGAATCATCGGTAAAACCGGAGAGCCGAATTCTTTTTTGCCATGATGGGAGAGAACCATGTGCTTCAACAACATGACTTCTTCACTGTCTTCTACATCTAAGGCCACCGCAACCCGGTCAATCAGATTGGCCCCCATTGTGATGTGGCCAATCAGATTTCCTTTTGGGGTGTATTCCGGTAAAACCGGAGCCGAGTATTCTTCGGTTTTGGCAACGTCATGAAGCAAAATGCCGGCAATCAACAGATCTTCATCGAGAAAATCGTACTGACGGGCAATGACCTGGGCGAGTCTTGCCATGCTCAGGCTGTGCCAGGCCAGTCCACCCGGATAGTTGTGATGGTTGCGCACCGCTGCCGGGTAAAGGAAGTAATCGTCCTTTTTCATCTCGATGACTTCTTTGGTCACGTTCTGAATGGTTGGGTTTTTGATGTTTTCAACCAGACCGTTAATTTCGGCACGAATCTTATCCATGCTTTCCGGCGCCGAACGGACGTAATCCGCCGGGCTGCCTTCAATGGCTTTCAGAGAACGGATGCGAAGCTGCCACGCATTGCGATAGCGCATCAGATCGCCGGTGGCTTCAACAATCATGCCGGCTTTCCATTCTTTGACCTGATCTTCAGTCAGGTTCCAGTATTTGGCATCCAGAACACCGGACTGATCTTCCAGTGTCAAAGATAAATAAGGCGCGTTCTTGGCCGTCCGGCCAACATCGGCTTTAGTAATCAGAACAGGGAGAGTGATTTTCCCTTCCTGGTTTAAATCCTGAATCATAAATTCTCACTTTCCATTAATTCGTCAATATCCTCACGCAAGAATCCCTGACGCAGACAATACGTCCGGATCTTCTGATTGCGTACTTCCGGAGTTTTGGACGCATACAGACGCATCGCCTTATCAAAGGCATCGTGCAATGCTTCCTGGTCATGGTCTTCATTAAAATCGAGCTCTTCGGCAACTTCTTTGGCCGCATCCGGTAAATACCCATGCAAAATCAGCTTATGCGTAATTTCCTGACGTTTGCGGCGGACCGACTTGGCCTTGAGGCTTTTGGCCAGGCGCTTAGCCAGTTTGGCCGCATTGGATTTTTCCTGCACACTCGACAGGGAGTTGCAGGCTTCACGGATCAGTTCCGGATCAATCCCGGCTCGATAGAGCTTCTGCTCAATCTGGCGCTTACTCGATCCAACAGACTGATAGTATTCCGCTTTTTCCATCGCATAATTGCGATCGTTGATCTTGCCCATCAGTTCGAGCTCATTGGCGACCTGATCAGCCACTGAAAGCGGAGCTTCCAGACGCCGTACGCAATAATCAACAACCTGATGATGGGTCATCTCCCGGGTAAGCAGGCGCTGTTCGACTTTATACATGCACCAGTAGAAATTCTGAATATCCAGATAACTGCGCACCATATAGTCATCCAGCTTGGTATGAAGCGAAATTTTCAGCTCAAAGAAATCATCGATTGGAATGATCATCTTGACGGGTTCTTTTTCGGCATCCACCTGCAGCTGTAAAAAGACATAGTTGCCGCTGAACTGGATTTTCTGAACTTCATACGTCTGCGAATAATCATCAATCGCCTGGCTGTAGACCCGTTCCATAGAATAGGCAAAGGCTTCAGCGGTGTATGGCATGATTTTTTGCTGGCACTTGCGGCCGGCTTCTTCTTTTTCTTCCAGGCTCATATTTAAAAAGACATCGATCTTTTCATTGAGCTCTGCCGGGGTATCAAAATAGAAGCCGGTTTCGTCCTCATCGAGCAGTTCGGTTAACACCTCATCACGCCGGCCAAAGACCATCTTGCCGGCTGCCATGGCTTCCAGATAGGTCATGCCCTGGGTTTCAGATAAAGAGGCTGAAACAAACGCATCAAAAGCGGCATAGTAAAGACCGATCTCATTGGGAGCAGCGGCTCCTAAAAAGTGAACCCGGTCTTCGCCATGCAGGTTCTCCGTCAGATTGCGGTAAAAATCTTCATCCGGTCCCCCACCGACAATGGCCAGGTGGACATGTGGATTGGTATTTTGCACAATCGCTTCAATCGGAATTTCCAGCGATTTTTCTTTGGCCAGACGACCCACAAACAACAAAATCAGATCTTCCGGATCCTCACTGATCTGGGCGCGAATCTGACGGACCCTCTCACTTTGCGGGTCCACATTCATGAACTTATCCAGATCCAGTCCGGTTGGCACGACATAAATTGGAGCGAGCACTCCATAGTCAATCAGTGCTTCCTTGGTTTTCTGGCTGGGCGCGACGACGGCCTGCGCATTGTTGCACACCGCCCGGCTTGCCGCTTTGATGGCATCCTTCGATACCCGGTCAAACCCTTCAAATCCTCTTGGATTGATGTAATGGGTATAGTCGGTATACATCGTATGGTACGTATCGACCAGCGGAATATTCATGGAATTGGCCAGATATTGTCCATACAGACCCACACCGAAGTTTGTCTGTAAATGGATCACATCCAGATTCATATCTTCAATATAACTGCCCGCCCCGACATTAATGGGCGAAGAGACTTTATAGCCATAAAAACTTTTGAGTTTAATTCCTGGAAGACGCAAGACGCCATCTTCAAATTTAATGCCGGTTCCGGCATGGTTGGTAATCACATAAACTGTATGGCCTGCTTTTTCCAGAGCATTTTTCAGGGTGACCGTGGAACTGACAACCCCGTTGATATCTGGAAGGTACGTATCCGTAACTAACCCGATATTCATCCTGTTTCCCCCTTTTCTGGATCCTTGTCGGATGGAAAAGCCTGTTCTGGGCTTTGATTTCCACTTTTTTCATCCACTGCATCACGGCTCAAAAAAGTGGAAATCCAGACGCACCTGACTTTTTAGCACAGAGATCCAGCCAGATCCAACCAGTTCTCTGCCAATAAAAAGACAATCCGCCTTTATTATGCCTGTTTTCCGGACGGCTGGCATAAACGCCTGTGGGTTTGGGCAGTCTTTCAACTCTATCCTGCGCGTGTACCACGCCATCCCTTATTCTGTGATGAAAAAGGCAATATCTTATTATAGCGAAATCCCTAAATAAACCAAAAAACAAAAAAGATGGCCAAGCTTACTGCGTTCAGGAAGCTTGGCCATCGTAAAAATTTGAATGCGTATTGGAAGGCGGGACCAGCTCTGGTCCTGCCAGCTGGTGAACTTCTTCGTCATCCAGCGGCGGCATCGGGGTAATCTGATGAATCTGATCCGACTCCATACTCAGTGAAGCGGATGCAGAGCTTTTCGGAAGATCGGGAAGATGTTCATGATGCTTGTGTCCATCCTCTTTGGAATCTTCATGGTTTTTAAACAACAGGAAGACTAAAGCGCCAACCAGAACCGGTAAATAGTAGGACGAAAAACGCCACAGCAATAAAACCGCACCGGTCAGACGACCAAGCATGTTCTGGAAAAGCATTGTAAAGAAGACTTCCGTTCCACCCGTTGCGCCAGGCAGCGGGACAAAGCAGTTGGCCATCGTCACAAAGGAAGATAAAGCCAGCGTGTCGAGCAGCTGTCCAAACTTGAGCTTGATGCCAAGAGCAAGTGACACCACAAACGGCAGGGAAAAATACAGCGTCAGCCGGGCAAAGTTGACCACGACCAGCTGCAGGATCAGTTTTTTATCGGTCGAAAGCTTTTTACTTTCAGCCGTAAAGCTTGTCACCTGAGCCACCCAGGTGTGCTTCTGTTGTTCCGGATCTTTCAGAATGTGAAGACGGCCTAAAAACTTTACCGCCCATCCGGCCAGTTTAATGTAGAACTTAGGAAACAGCGCAATGGTATACAGGGCCAGAATGACCACAACGTTGACCAGATAGCCCGCAAAGACAATCCAGAACCAGGCACTGACATTTACGTAATGGGTAAAGCGCAGAATAAATAACAGGGTGACATAAAGCATCATCATTGTCTGATAGATGATGAAGTCCGCCCACAACAGGCTGACCCCATCGGACATGCTGATCCCCTGCTTTTTTAACACATAGGCCTGACCAAACTGACCGCCGGTAGAAGAAGGGGTAATACCCGCAAAAAATGTCCCGACAAAAGCCACAATGACACCGTCTTTGAGGCTGTAGTGCTTCTTATATCGTTTACCAAGCAGGGCATAACCGGCGCCAATCACCACATTAATGGCCAGCCCCCAGGCGAGAATGACCAGTAAGGAGAAGAAATTCATCTGGCTGATGGCGTGCATGATTGCTCCAAAGTTATCGCGCAGGGCGAAATACATGGCAATCACCGTCACGGTCACAATCAGCACAACATTCCAGAAATATTTTTTATTGCTCGAGTTCATTGGTGGTTTCCTTTAAGGAGCCATCGGCTGGAGGCCATTTTTCCTTGAATTTTTCTTCCCATGCTTCGACATAGAACTTCTTCCACATTTCCAGAACGTGTTCGCGCGAATAGAAATTCGAAAGGTCTGTACTTTTGGAAGACCAGAATTTATACATCTCCGGATCGTTTTTCAGCCCTTCCAGCAAAGAGCGAAACTCTTCATTGGAATGGCCGCGCAGATAATCGTCAAACAGAATATCGCGATACAGATCCAGATCTCTTGTCACCAGTGGAATCCCTAAGTTGACGGCCTCAAGGATCGTCATTGGAAACAGCTCGTTATAGCTTGGAATAAACAGGACATCGCACATGTTATAGATCGAAACCATATTATTGCGATCGACAATACCGGTAAAAGTCACATTGGCAGGAGGATTGTCCATGATGGCTTTGAGCTGTTCATAGCCCTCGGTCATTGGACCAAAGGAGAAACCGCCGGCCCAGACAAAGTGTGCATCGGGCATGGATTCGGCCGTTTCAACAAAATCCAGAACTCCTTTACGGGTCTGTACCTGACCGCAGCCTAAAATCACAAAGGCATCCCGGTCGATTCCATATTTATCCCGCCATTCATTGCGGGCTTCTTGACCAAGCGGATGGAATTTTTCTTTGGAGACGAAATTGGGAATATAGTAAATTTTCTTGCGGTCGATGTCGTACTTCACCAGTTCATTGATAAAAGATGGATTCACCACAACCAGCCGGTCGGCAGAGTTGTAGAAATTGATGATGTATTTCTGAGCCGCCGGGAAAAGAATCTTTGGAATTTTCAAAGAGCCTTCCAGCGTGTCGGGCAGAAAGTGACAATAGGCGATGTTGACCGCATGCTTATCTTTGATTCGCAAAAGGAATGCGGGGTCAATGGTATGAAAATGCTGAATATCCGGATCTGATGTCCATTTATTGATTTCGACATCAAACAGTTCGGGGGCTCCGGTTTTTACCAGGTTCACCTGTTCTTGATAGGCACTGCCTACTCCCTGGCCTGCAACTGAATCAGCACTGGAAAACATCGTAATCAACAATTTGTCATGTTTGTTCATATCCTCAACCTCCGGACAAGTATAGCATAGACAGAATAGTACCATCTGCCGCTCAGAACCAAAGAACATTCAAAGAACAGTTTCGAAAGTTTTGCTTAAGGCAGCCTTTAGACTGGCGCTTTGTTTGGGGATATCCGCACGTTCTTCGGTATATCTATTGTGAGACGAATAAAGCCGGCTTTCGCCGGCCATACTCAAGAAAGTTTTTAAAGAAAGGGAATATGATTGAGAAGCGAGCTGTATTTCTGCTCACCTGTAGTCTATCATCGACCCTCGCAAAACCGTCGCTTTATGCCTGATTGATCAAACGGGACACTTCCTGCTCCCGGCACGTCCAGTCAGGTCTTTTTTCGTTTTCTGCCTGTAAAGCCAGGAATGTATCCGCTTAGGATTGAGATCAGATCACAATCCAAGCCAGAATCTCTGCTTTCTATTCCGCTTTCTTCTCATCTTTATCAATCTGCCCACCAGCCCCGTAAAGGTCTTGGCAAGCTTCCGACCCGGCTTTCAGTCTGGAAGAAACAGGTACAGGCATCTTGATGATCACATTCAAAGAGCTGACAGGCATTGTAAAACAGAATTTCTGATCCATCCAGTTTTTGTTATCACAATTTTCAGCCATTCAGAATTTGAAGGTCATTCTGATGCGATTAAAGCGCTGCCTGCAATCGTCTGGTTTCAAAGGCTCTGCCAAAAATCTCATTCCATTTAATCGATGAGTTCGATAAATTCGATGCATTCTTTCCTAAACGCAGGAAAGGGAGCCCCGAAGGACTCCCTTTACCGCATAGAAAGGAATTTGATTATGAAATGAGCTTTATCTTCTGGCTCCTTAAGGTGAATTCGCGGCGGGCCTGGAACCTCGAATTCGTTTAAGGCTTTGCTCGACCTTATAGTATCAGACCCTGCTTTCGAATTTGTGAGCAGAAAATGTGAAATACCGCAACTTTCTAAACGTTTTCTTACCATCACGCCATTTTTATAAAGATTTTCTTGACTAACCGCGCATAACCAGAATGAGCTGCCAATTTTAACCTTTTTTCGATGATCGAATAACTTGATTTTGCCACAAGCCAGGCTGTCTTCTTTCGCTATCCGTCGCCTTTCAGACAGACAAAAACCCAGTCAGACAAAAAGCGATCATCCGAAGACAATCGCTTTTGCAGATTCATTTCATTAATCTGATAATCTGATAGTTCTCTTTTACTTCTCTTTCTGATGCGTTTTGATCCGATGCGTCGGGATCCATTATCCTTCAAAGAACATCAGTCCCTGTTCACTCTGGGCTCTCAGGGTTTTGATCAGCTCTTGATCGGTGTCCACTAAATCTTTGAACACCAGAGCTGCCAGAGCCGTTGGAACACTTGCTCCCATCACAAACAGAGTTTTCTTCATCAGACCGCGTTTTTCCAGTACAAGCCAGGCTTCCCGGGCAACGCTGCTGGTCGAGATATCGCAAAGCAGCAATAAGGAGTCATGGTTATAAACGGTGTTGCACACCGAATCAAAGTTACGACGGAACTCCATCAGATTACTGCCATCGAGCGCAAACGTATTTTCGTCAGCCTCCCGCTGCGAAACAACCAGGGCACTTTCCAGTAAAGCAGGGCCAAAATTTCCTTCACCGAAAAGAACCAGTTTTCTCATTTCCCCTCCCGCTCTCTGCGTGCTGCCGCGCGTCTTTCTTTACGTGAACGGAATGTTTCTTTACGATTCCGTTTCCATTCCACCAACAGCGCATCCACTTTCAGGGCAGTTGCCTTGGCAACCGGAATTTCTTGAGCCTGGTTTAACAGGATGTAGCTGGATTTAAACCAGCCTTTTCCGATATTCACCCCGCGGATGTTTTTATACTTGAGAATCTGATCTTCATAGACCAGAGCTTCTGGCGAAGAGATCAGAGTGCTGTCCATCAAGGCTTCGCCAGCCATCGCAAATGCAAAGATTCCAAGACCGATATAAACAACGGCCTGGGAAATCCGGGTATTGACATCAAAATTTTCAGAAGATGGTGATACTAACAGCCAGATGCCAAGTCCTACGCAGAAAGCCAGCATCAGCAGATAAAGCCATGTACGTGTCTGACCATTCTTGATGACTTCTGCATCCGGATGGGTTTTCAGAAACTGCTCGCGTACTTTTTTTGCTTTAAAGTAGGTTGACCAGTTTGTATATCCGGTGTAGCCGCCCATGCCAACCAGAAGAAGTGCGATCACCCAATAAAACATACTCATAAATCCTCAGTTCTCCCTTCTTCAGCCAGTCCATGCCGGCTCTGGCTGCTCAATCTCTTTAGTAGTTTTTCTTTTGTCATTCTAACAGAGTTTTCTCTCGCTAGTTTACCGGAAAAGGGAGCCGATTTCGTATCATGGACAAAAATCACATGAAATTTTATTTGAGCAGGTAATTTGTTCTCGACAAAAACATGTTTGGAAGAAAACACCAGCATTTCTGACCTCTTTTTTATCCTGTTTCTTTACTCGATTTAATTCCCTGCGCCTTCCTTGCCTGGCTCTTTACTTTCTTCTCTACTGTGTCCTTTGCTTCATCCTCTGCCCGTTTTGGTTTTTACAGGCATGGCCAGAAAGTTCAATCCACAGTCAAAGTCCGGTCAGATAAACCGCTCGAAAATAGTCAAACTGCATCCATTTTCAGTCATCGTGCAGTCAGATATCTGTCAAAGTTTTGGAATCGGCATAAACTGTAGCCAGCATGAAATTTAGAAATTAGAAAGCAGGATTGTCATCGACTATGGAAGAACGTTTCGCTCACATCAAAGATCGCCTCAATCAGAAAAACCGCTTTTTGAGATCTGCCAGACTGCGGATCTCGGATATTGAACAGGATCACGTCATCGTCAAACTGGATGCCGGCCCCGATGAACTCAACATCTATGGCATGGTTCACGGCGGTGTCTACTTCACACTGGCGGATACCGCTGCCGGTGTCTGTGCACTGACCAATGGTGAAGATGTAGTGACCCTTGATTCCTCCATGAACTTTGTCCATGCCGGAAAACCAGGAACGTTGACTGCGCACGCCCGCACGGTGCATGCCGGAAAATCAACCGGTGTCTATCAGGCCGAAATCTTTGACGAGGAGAATGTTCTTCTGGCCACCGCCCTCTTTACGATGTACTTCTTTCGCCACAGCAAGCCCCACGCCTGATCATTGGGACCTGCAAAGAAAAGGACTGGAATTCCAGTCCTTTTCTTTGTGACAGAACAGTCTGCCTGACCTGCAGACCGTCTGATTTGTTCGACTATTTCAGCGGTTGAATTGGGGTTTCAAACAGATCTTCATCCAGCAGACTTTCTTCTTTTGCCTGATCAGCCAGTTTCTTGAACTCTTCTGCTTTTGCGCAGGCATCAGCTGCTTCCGGATCCGGTTTGCCTTCTGCCTTATCCAATTTGGCTTCGTCTTTCTGGAGTTCATGCTCATTGCGCTCTAAGACATGCTCTTCGTGATCCAGTTCCGCTTTGCGGATTTCTTTTTCAACGAAGTTTGTTCCTGGATTGTCCGTGTGTTCTTCGATCAGCTCTTTTTCGGTTTCAATTTCATTTTTATGATGGTCGATTTCGGCCTGGAGTTCACTTTCGTGAAGTTCATGTAAAATTTCTGACATCTTCTATCCTCTTTCTTTATAGGGATGGCCGATAGATTTTGAATTCAGATTCAATCCAAAATTACGGTAGATCCGCTTCCTTAAATCTCGAATTATTCTGTCTTTATTATGAAAGAAGACCGAAATCAGCAGTCTGCTTATGCCCAAAGAACGCTATCCTGTTTTTCAGTTCCCAGCTCTGCTTACCTCTCTGCTTTTCTCTCTGCTTTTCTCTCCTCTTCTCTGCCGTCTTCCCTTCTTCAACGCAGCGAAAAGCCATCACCCCAATGAGAATTTCACAACAATCTTCCCCAAATTCAGTTTCCCTGCCCACACCAAATCCATATCCAAAGCGCAATCAAGCCATGACTTGATCTCATCCTGTCTTACAAAGCTTGAAAATTAATCATGTTCTTTTAAAATGGTTTTCGGGAATCATTGAAATGCTTTTTACAAATCGACCTTATTTACCGGGCATTTCGATTTTGTCTCTTTCTTGCTGAATGGTTTTTGAGCATATAGCTTGTCATTCGACACTTTAAGCGAAATTGACATCCTTCCCACTAAAATCTAAGATAGATTTGATTCACTTTAATTGTTCTGAAATAAGCTGAAGTCGTAGATTTCAGCTTATTTCAGAGCATCAGAAAGGATATTTAACCCATGAAACTTGCAAAGAAATTCCTCTCGGTTGCAGCTGTACTGGCGATGGGAACTTGCGTATATACGGTTCCGGTCTTTGCAGAAGAACCGGAGCAGACTTCGGATGTTCCAATTACCGCTGTAGAAGAAACCACAGATGACATTGCTGTAATTAATGAAGTTGGTGAAGGCGATGGCTCAGGAAGCAATGGCGACGATCAGGAGAAACCAAATCAGCCTGATTCCATTGTGCTTACTGACTACATCACCTATAGCTCAGATTCAATCACCTATAAATCTGCTTCAAACCAGATTCAAGTGAAGATGACCATCAAAGAGGGTCTTCCTGCCAATCTGATTTATGAATTATCCTGGGCCGATAGTGGCAAATCTCTATCTTCCCCAACAGCCACTCTTGCTGGTCAGCCTCTAACAATCACAACCGGATGGCTGACTTCTGATGAGAATGGTGTGATTGAAGAAAAAGCCGGTGTCTCTGATGAAGGACTAGACGGAACTTCATTTGAAGATGAGGTTGGTTCAGTAAATATCGTCGGAAGTAAAATCTCAATTGAAAAAAATGCAATCAACAAAGCCTTCCAAGATTCTGACGGCAAAGCTACCGATGGCAAAGAATTGATTCTGACCTATAACCTCCAACCAAACTCTAATAAGCTTAAACTGAAATCCAAAATCTATCTGGCAGGACATGAGAATGAGAACAACAAAGATGAAGTTGGATTTGTAGATAAAACTTTCAATATCGATATCGATGGCCTTACAGAATACGTTTATGATTCTACCTATGACCAGACCAATAATACCCTCACTCTTACTGTAGCTCTGCCAGAAGAAGTTTATAACGAAAATGAAGAGAATTTATACCTGAGCATCTATGCCACTTATCCAACTGGTGTTACGTCCGATGCTCCTATTCTGAAAAAGATTCGCAATGTTAAAATCGGGGATGAAGAAATTAGAGAAAGCGATTTTAATAAAAACTATGTCAAAAAAATTCTCAACATCCCAAGCCTGGAGGATACCCCATTGGGAATCGACTTACCCAATACCTATTTCTTGGAAATTCCTTATAAAGATTTGAATCAGTATATGGATTTAGAGAATAACAAAGTCACAATCGTCCTCGATACTGTAGAGAATCCTCTTAACGCCAACGTTTACGCATATGCTGCAACTCTAAGTCTCCATGAGAAAAAGGGCTATGAAACCACACTCAAAAAAGAAACTGACTATAACATCACTGGTGTTTACAACGCTTCCTTAAACACTTGTACAGTTGGTGTTCAGCCTGCTTCTTCCTCCTTAGCAAACACTGAAGCAGAAACAACAATCACCATTACTTCCAATCCAAATATCATGACTAAATTGGATAGTCTGGTAATCGGAAGCGAAGAAGTTATCAAGAATGCAACCGGCGAGTCTACTGATAAGACTACACAGTCTTCTGAAGATTCTTCGACTGCATCTTCCGAAGATTCTTCTGCCACTTCTTCCGAAGACTCCACTGACAGCACAGAACCATCTTCTTCTAATGAAGTCGGCGAAGAGTCTGTTGCTTCCCTGACTCCAATTACCAACGGTTATCAGATTAAAGTGAAAAACGCTGATCTGCAGGGCCTGAAAGACAGCGACTGGATCAAAGCTCAGTTCTCCGTTGAAAAGAACTTTGATACTTCCAAGATGGAAGTAACTGCTGAAAGTGGAACTTACAAATCTGAGACTTACGAAAAAGAAATCAAAGCAGAAGTTGGGGATACCAACAATGCAACTTTCAAAGGATCTCATGATTACGACAGTTCTAAACAGACTTGGACAGTGAACCTGGCTATGACTGGCAGACCAGACAAGCTGGATCTGACATTCACACAGACAGAAGGTACTGCTCTTGGCAAGCCAACCTCCATTACTGTAGATGGCAAAGCCGTAGCTCCAACCGTCAATACGAAGATGTCTGGTTCTACGATGAGTGAGTGCACTGTTGACTTCCGTAAAGAAGACCTCGATCTGATCAAGGCTGATTCTAAAGTCACTCTTGTCTTCCCGATCGATGGTTCGAAAGAACAGTCGGAACGAATCTTAATGAACGTTGACCTTGGATCTTCCAGCAAGGATTTAAGTGCGAAGTTCACAGTTAAGAAATCGACTGGTACTCCTTCTTCTTCGAGCAATGTAAACACTGCAACCGAAACGAACATGAACACCATCATCATCGTCATGGTTGTTGCTCTGGCAGCCTTTGCGATCTTCGGTGTTCTGGCATTCAAAAAGAAGAAAACGAAATAAACAGGCCATAAGTCGTAAATTCGACTAGCGGTCTTCAGAAGCTGGATCTCAAGCGGATCCGGCTTTTTGTTTCCCTGCTCGTTTAAAAACGCGATTGCCGCAGATGCCTGGATCAGGCTTTCCTCTTGCCAGAGTTTGGTCAAGTCATTCCTATGGGGCAGCTGTCCAGAAGATTTGCATCGATACAAACGCTTGATCCGTAACCAGGCCATTGTTCAGAAGAACCTTGTCCGGTTGTCCTGAAAGTTTGCTTGTAAAAAAACCTCAAGTCTAAATGCAGCATCTGCATCAGACTTGAGGTTTCGTTGTTCATAGCCAATGCCATTCGGTTAAGCGGATAAAACCATGATTTGATTCACAAAAACTGAATACGGCCAGTGCCAGGTCCAGAAAATGCTCGAACCAGCTGAATAATCGACTTAAATTAAGGTCTGTCAGGTCT
>CAJTLE010000034.1 GCA_910577085.1 uncultured Allobaculum sp.
GGCTTCTTGACGAGTGCCTCAAGAAGCTGAAACTAAATCGATTTAGTTTTTAAAACATCTTAATAAGATTAAATATATAACTCATAAAGTCTATGGTGTCTTTATGATCCTAAGGAACACGTGTTCCATAGGATCGATATCTGCAAAACGTTAAAAAGCAATATATTTTGCATATATAAAGCGTTTCTGAATCAAATATATAGACGCGGTTCAACTAAGGAACACAGACGTGCAAAGTTCAGGTTACTTGGCGTAGAATTTGCTTTTCCAAGAACGTGGTTCTTACGCAAACAGTGTGTTTAGCTATCATCACTATTATCGACGATAGCAATTGCCGCTAAGCCCGATAACCCAAAATGCGATAGGCAAACTCATCTCGAATTAGGTATTGTTATTGAATCAACAATATGAATGATGCAAGCTTATTCATTCCCCAGAATTATCAGTGTTAAAAACTACATTTGCGTAAGATCCAAGAACGTCTGGAAGTCAATCAAGCAGAACCGGATTGAAGTGGATATTCTGCTCGACATAAAGATAAGGGATGTGGGCAAATGAATTCAGCACAGCCTCGATAATAATCTGGACACCTTTAGGCGGAACGGCCATTCCAATCTGCTTTCTTACGCTTTCTTTGCTTCCAGAGAAGACGTATTCGTCAGGAAAAGTCTGCAGTCGGGCCCGTTCGCGGTTGGTAAGAGCCCGGTCTTCTTTCCAGTGATACATATGGGTTCCACCTCCTCCGCTGCCGGTAACTGTATAGGCAGGTTTGGCTGGATCCAGGCGACGGTAAATCTGGCTCAAAGTTGCTCCGGAAATATTCAGCTTCAGGTCATCAGGCAGATCAGCATTAAAGGCATTCTGACCAGGAAGAATATGCTGGAGACGCCGGATTACTTTAGCGCTTTGAGCAGTTTTTTCATTATTCGCTACATCGGCAGGGATAGGCGGATTTTCGATTGCATTCTGGCAGGAAACATCTATTTTTTCGTATGGCTTTGGTGAAGGAACCCTGTAAACCACATCCTGGATGTCATCGCGGATGCCGACAATAATGACCCGATGCCTGCTTTGGGGGACTCCATACTGCTCAAATTTATATAAGTGTGGAGTTACACGGTATCCTGCCCCTTCCATCTCAGCAAGAATCTTCCGAAATGTCTTTCCACTTCCAGAGCTTTTGATTCCCGTTACGTTCTCTGCGACAAACCATTGCGGCCTGAATAATTTCAAAGCCTGGACGCCGTAGGTATAAAGGGGGCCGAAAGTACCCTCAAGCCCCTTTCGCTGGCCGACCAGGCTATAGTCATTGCAGGGAAAACCAAATGCTAGCGCATCGATCTCGCTGATTTTTTTTAGAACTCCAAAGTCAAGTGCGCGGACATCTTCGCAGATCACAGACCCCTTCTCATCAGGACAGATATTTTGCTGATAGGTGATGCAGGTGTCCTGGTCATAATCATTTGCCCAGACATGCTTTACCGAAAGCCTTCCGTCCTGGCTGTGTGAGTGAAGCGCTCCCCAGGCAATTCCTCCGGGCCCACAGAACAATTCCCCAAGACGAAAAACCTGGGTATTATCTTTCCTGCTCTCAGACTGTTTACTGCCGCATTTCTCATTCTTTGCTGATCCACTGACGCGGACAGCTTCATCAATGGTATCTTTCATCCGTTACCACTCCTAATCAAAAATTTCGAATAGAATGCTGCCTTTTCCTGCAATCTCTGTCCCTCGTCAGCAAATCTGTCTTTCTTTAGTATCTATAAAACACTCCTATAGAATAATTGCTTGTAATAACTTATCTGATGACTTTTTGTTTCCGGAAAAGAGCTTTGCATTCTGTGAAATATAGTTCACTGTAGCATGAAAGCCATTAAATTGGCAGCTTAATGGCTACCTAATAACATTATTTTTGATAAAAATGAACGAATTGATATAGATACCTCTGTTCGTTTAAAATAAATTCAATTGGAGATGACTGCCAGTATGGATACCGTAACCCCAGAACAACGTTCTTCTAATATGCAAAAAATCAAGTCGGTCAATACAAAACCTGAGATCTATTTTCGAAAGCTCCTCTTTTCTCGGGGTATCCGTTATCGGATTTATTCGAGAAAAATCCTCGGAAAACCCGATCTCTATCTAAAAAAATACAATACAGCCATCTTTGTCCATGGATGCTTCTGGCATCAGCACGAAGATTGCAAATATGCTAGGATCCCGAAAACTCGTCCCGAATACTGGATTCCAAAGCTTGAACGCAATAAAAAACACGATCAGGAAGTTAAAGAAAAGCTTCTGAACGCAAATGTCAGGGTCATTATTATCTGGGAATGTCTTCTGAAAAAAATGGCTAAAGACCCGATTCTGGAAAGCAGCATACTTGAAAAAGTCATTCATTTTCTTAGCAGTCCATCGGAAAAATTTCTTGAACTTCCCTGAACAGCTACAAAAGCAGTTTCTAAATCCACACTGATTCTTCATACCAGGCAGATGATTTTGCAAAAAGCAAACGTCTGCTGCTTTTTTTACGCAAGATCAACAGGGACTCTTTCTGGAAGTAACCATAAAGGCTATTATAGAAACATCATGTGTTTTTCAGCTTTCATTCAGCATAATTTCATTTAATTTTCAACATTGCTGTAATTTCACTTCATAATGTTGATGAAAGCCTTACCAGAAAAAGATTGAAGGAGCATAAGTATATGAGTGATAGCAGTCCCAATGCACGACAAGTTTATTCTGACTTTATCGACGAGTTGAGAGCCATGGGCCGCGCCTGGGAAGATGTGTATCTAGCTGACGGAGATGATGAAGACGAAATTTCTACCAGCCTTAAACTCCATGGAAAAAAGCACGGACTCCAGAAGTCTGACTACTATACACCTGATCAATGGAAACAGCTTGTCAAAGAGAAAGAGGAACGTGAGAAGCATGAAAAACAAATCGGCATTGCTGTCAATCAGCCCCTGCTTGGTCACGATGCAGTCAATAATTTCGTGTTGTCAAACAGCCGGGCCTCAATGTGGAAACTCTATCTCCGAGCTCTCGAAAAAAAAGGTTTCTCTTCCCAGTCAATCAACAACCTGGTCCAGTCCACCCAAAATATCCTGCTGGCCCTGAATCCAAGCACACAGCACAACCATCCATTCAAAGGCCTGGTTATGGGTAATGTCCAATCTGGAAAAACAGCGAATATGGCCGGACTTATCAGTGCTGCTGCTGACAATGGCTTCAATATGTTCATCGTGCTTTCGGGCATGATCGAATCGCTTCGCATCCAGACAGAAGACAGATTCAAATCAGATCTGATTCATGACAAATCGAATATTACCTGGCAGATCTTCACTCACCTCGGTCCGATGGGTAGCAATCCTCTGAGCAGTTGCAATTTCAAGGAGAACTGCAACTTCCGGTATATGACAGTTGTCCTGAAAAATGCTGACCGGCTCGATCAGCTTATTAAATGGCTGAAATCAGATCCGAACAAACTTTCCCAGATGAAGATCATGATTATTGATGATGAGGCAGACCAGGCAAGCCCCAACACCAAAGATATTTCTACTGCTGAGGTTACCACTATTAATGAACTGATTAAAAATCTTGTGTTCAGTTCTTACTGGACAGAGGGTCAGATTCCCGCTTACCCAAAAGCCGTCAACTACATTGGATTTACTGCTACGCCTTTTGCAAATGTCTTAAACGAAGCAGGCCCAGACTCTTTATTCCCCAGCGACATGATCTATAGTCTGCCGGTCAGTTCCGAATACTTTGGTCCGCAACAGATCTTTGGACTGCGAGACGAGTATTTTTCTGATGATGAAGACTCAAAAATCGCCGGTCTGGATATTGTCAATACGATCAGTAAAGATGACATTGCGCTGGTTAATGAAGCACAGAAGGGCGAAACAACAGAATTTCCAGAATCGCTTCAAGATTCGATCTGTTGGTTTTTGTGTTCAGTTGCTGCACTCCGCTATAGAAAAAAGCGCAAACCCTTTACGATGCTGATTCACACCAGTCAAAGCACTTTCTGCCATAAGGAACTTGGTGACCTGGTTTTTAACTGGCTCAACACAGCCAGGATGGACACACTTCTTGAGCGCTGCCGCGCTGTCTGGAAGGCAGAAACAAAAAAGCTGACTTTTGAAAAATTCAAAGAAGTGATGGAAGATTATCCGATTGGGCAGGTTGAAAACTATCCTGACTTTGATCATTTCAAGCCAGAACTGATTGAATTGATCAAAGAAGAAGCCGTCCATATCAATATAGATTCTGACATGAAGCCTGCTTATGGAAATGGAATTCACCTCTGCATTGATAACAGCACTAACAACGGTATAACCGAAGACAATGAGTATTTGAGACTTCTCTACCCAAAGACCGAAAATATGCCAGAAAAGGCGCCTGCCTTTCTTGTAATTGGGGGAACGACCCTTTCTAGAGGGCTGACGCTTGAAGGCCTGATTTCAAGTTATTTTCTGCGGACGACCAAAAACGGCGATACTCTGATGCAGATGGGCAGATGGTTCGGATACCGCAAAGGTTATGAACTATATCCAAGAATCTGGATGTCGGCTAATGCCAGACTGCGCTTTGAATACCTTTCTGTAATTGACTATGACCTTCGCCGGACGATTCAGAACATGGTCAACAACTTGAAAACACCTGGTGAAGTTGGTGTGATGGTCAGACAGTCTCCATCAAAAAGCCTTCTCCAGCTGACCGCCAAAAACAAAATGCAGTCTGCTGTCCCCGCTTCTCGAAACTTCACTGGATTCAATTCCCAGACAAAGCTGTTTGACCAGGACCGACAGATTCAGCAGCATAATCTAGCGCTTACTGAGAACTTTCTCCAAGAACTCACCCATCTGCCTGAAGGATCTTTCTTATCTGATTCTCATGCCAAAGTCTGGTACCAAGTTCCGTCTTCCATGGTCTGCGATTATCTGCAACAGTTCCACTTTCAGAAGAACTTAAAACTGTCCCGCTATATCTCCAGCCTGATCAGCTGGATCAGGAAACAGGATAAGGAAGAAAAAATGAAACCATGGAATATTGTTCTTCCTTCCAGAAAAGACAACACTTCTCAATGGGGAATAGAACCTTATCGAATCAACATGGTTGTTCGTTCCAGACTCAATGATGGAAGCGGCGATGCCAATGTAATCAATGTCGGAGCTGTGAAGACTCTTACCGATACGCTCGCTGATGTTCGTCATCAGGATGGCTTTGAAGAAGCATGGGCCACCGTAAAATCATTACCAGCAACCGAAGGAATCGATAAAGTTCGAAAAATGATGAAAGCTGATGACATCCCTCAGCTAATTATTTATATCATCGACAAAGACAGCCAGCCAAAAAAACCGGATCAGATCAATCGCCTTCCACTCGACAGTTTCGAGAATCTAGTCGGTCTAAACATAGCAATTCCTGGAACAACCACTTCGACTGACTATGTCGACTACCTAAGCGTTCTTCTACCATCACACGAAGAATTTGCTGATGAAGCAGATATTAACGAGGGATAAAAATGGAGATTCAAATTGCAGAAATTGGAAATATGAGCCAATCTGGCAGCTCGCTGCTCAAAAGTATTCAGAACAATTCGACGCCTATTCTCGATTTGCTTGTCCGGGAGTCTATACAGAATTCCTTGGATGCAGCCAAGCCTGGAAAAGCATGGGTAGGTGTTGAATTTGAAATTGGAGAATTCAGCCCTAAAAAACTGAACAGCTACTTAAGCGGCTCTATCGACACGCTCAATGCACGCTTTCCAAACTCCTCTGAAAAATATATTGCGATTCGGGATATCAATACCGAAGGACTGACTGGACATCTCTCCAGCCGGGAGCTGAAACAGTCTGATTCATATGGCAACCTTCTGAAACTGGTCTATGAAATCGGTCAGTCACAAGAAGCTAAAGGAGCCGGCGGATCATGGGGGCTTGGAAAAACAGTTTACTTCAGAATTGGAATTGGCCTGGTATTTTACTATTCGAGAATCAGACTTGATTCTGGACGGTATCAATCTCGCCTGGCGGTGACTCATGTTGAAGATGAGACAAAGCCGGAACTGTCTATCATTCCTTACTCTTCAGATGGCAAAAGAAGAGGTATTGCCTGGTGGGGACAACGTAACCTCAAGTATCCAAAAGAAACCATTCCTCTAACAGACGAAAATGAGATTAACAAAATTCTGGATATTTTCGGTTTTGAGCCCTATGAGGGTACAGAAACCGGAACTTCAATCATCATTCCTTATATAAATGAAGAAAAGCTTCTGAAAAACAACCGGATTGAGTATACAGACAACCTGAGCCAGATCAGCAACCCAAACTGGTACAGTTCGCTCTACGAATACCTGATTATCGCAATTCAAAGATGGTACGCTCCCAAAATCGGTAACAGGAATCTGGACAGTGTCTTTTTAAAACCGTCTGTCTCCGATAGAAGCGAAAAGGAATTTCTGGAAATCACCTCGGATAATATGGAACCTGCTTTCAAAGTCGTCCAGGACCTCTACACAATTGCCTATAAAAAACTCAGAGATCGAGCGTACCGAAGTGATCTGGAACTTCGCGGAATACCAACCGTCTGTGAAGAAGTACTGCTGAACGGTGTATTTACCACAGGATCCAAAAGAGCCTCTGGAGCCATTGCGTTTGCCAATGTGACAGAAACATTCCTTCATATGGGGCCTCCTGACAACAACTACAGTCCTTACTACTATTACGGATTGCCTGATGATGGAGACGACAGCTCCCTGCCAGTGATCGCCTATACCCGCAAACCAGGTATGATTGTGGAATATGCTGACTCTGGAAAATGGGTTCAAGGGATGCCGCCAACCACAGACAGCACTTATTTAATAGGTGTCTTTGTTCTGCATTCAGAGCAGCGATTCAAGAACAGCTTTGGTTTCCCTGATGACGAAAATTCATTGGAAGATTATGTCCGCAGCACAGAAAACGCAGACCATATGAAATGGGAAGACGTCAGTTACTATGGTCAAGCTCTAAAAGTCATTCAGAACACCCAAAAAGGTGTTGTCAAAAAGGTCTTAAAGTCCTGTAAAACCAGCATTCCTACTGCAGCCGAAATTCAGGATAAAAAGCTCAGCAGCGATCTGGGACAGTTTCTTTTGCCGCCGGTAGGCTTTGGGACAGATCCCCGACAAAAGGCGTCCGGGACAAACAAAAATAGTGCAAACGTTAAACCAAGCTCATCCCGCGGCCCGCAATTCAAGGTTGAAGGAGTCAGCTATTCGTCTCAAGGCATGACAGTCACACTGTCACTAACTTTCCAAAAAGAAATTAAAAAACCGATTGCAGTTGAATGCTCTGTCAATTTAGAAGCAGGAAACCTTCCAATGAACCAATGGGAAGAGGAGATGTTTACGCCTTTTCCTTTTGACATAACGGATCTTTCTGTCTCAGTCGAAAATCTGGCAGCTAAGAAAGTATCTGACTCCGTTGCAATTGAAGGAAATTATAAGAATGTAAAGGGTGTAGCCATTACTCGAATGAAAAACAATTCCGGAATCTGTTACGGCTTTAAGGTCGATGCTTCTGGTCAAAAAAAAATCAGAGTATGGTTCAAGCTGTTCGTTAAAGTATCTGACAGATCTCTGATCGCTTCATTTTCAACAAAAGAGTAGGAGACCAAAATGAGAATTAAACTGCCTTCGTTTCCTCAGCTCAACAAGGAGCTCATTGATACATCAAAATGGTCTGCTTCGCCATTTAAGTTTTTCTATTTAACTCCGGCTGGCACGACCAGGGCACTTGATCTTACTCACCCTCTGGATGATGACGACTGCTGGATTTTGGAGGATATCGCAGGTGAGTGGGATCCAAATACCTGTGCGCTGAATGTAGAAACAGATATTTCTCTGGGCAGCCCTTCTGTGCTATTCGGCCCAAATGGAGTCTGCCCACATGATGGAACCATTGGAATTGGATTCCAGTGGTACTCAAAAACCTCCAGGCAAAGAGGAAGCCAGGAGGGATTGACAGTCAAGGTTTCAGATCCATCGCAGAAAAAGTCCATTAAACTTTGCTTCAAACCAGGGCAGCTTCGCGGAGATTTGTCTTGTGATCTGATTTTCTATATCGCAAAAGAAGGAGATCCCCGGCCTGACGAAACACATCTTGCCAATACCAGCGGATACATTCTTGGCTCTCCATCCACCCCTTCCGCAACCCTTCGATTAGACGGCGCCGGTTCAATCTTCCCGATTTTGGCTGAAAAGATGGGTCCCCGCGGCCCTTTGTGGCATTTATACTGTGATTGGGATGAACCTGAATACGACTACTTTGATGAATCAGTAAATTTGATCTTAAACCTTGA
Organism: uncultured Allobaculum sp.; assembly: GCA_910577085.1. Classification (GTDB taxonomy): domain Bacteria; phylum Bacillota_I; class Bacilli_A; order Erysipelotrichales; family Erysipelotrichaceae; genus Allobaculum. The sequence goes on from CAJTLE010000034.1 coordinate 8,353, forward strand.
TCATCCTGCCTACCCACAGATCAACCGTCTGAGTCCAAAGTTCAACCCTTATCTCCTTATTCAAATTCTAGCCTCGTGCATGACTCAGGTCGTTATGACCCTCAAAGATGACGAAAGTGCATGGGAAAAGATGCTGATGGGAGAAGATCTTTTTGAGGGGACTGTTTCCCAAGCGGTTAACTATTACATTGTGGCTCTAGAGTGGGATACCTCAGATATTGTCAAGCTTTCAGAATCCATTCGGCTCTATCTGGAAAGGAAGATGGTTTACCGTGAAAATAAAAACACTAACTCTAGCTGAATCTCGAAGGCGGTTTGAGGAATGGAAAGCCGGCGGCCTGAAACCATTCAAGCTGAGTGAAGACTATGAAGACATCAGGGAAATGCTCTATGCACTGCAGGAGGAAGCAGAAGATGAAGCAAAAAAAATCTGTGGAAACACCTCAGACAGACTGAGCTACACAACTGATGTTCTTTTAGGCCTGAAATTGTATGCGTGGCTGGCGACAGAATCCTGGTTTTCGGTACGTATTGCCTCAGATCCTGGATTCTGGCGCTACCTTACAGTTGTCGCAGTCCCTAACCTCGTCAATGAAAGGTGGGGAACAAAACCCACACAGAGGTATTACGAAAAAAGCACTCGGATATATTTGAGCAGTCTATGGTGGTATGTTCATCTATCGTGGCGTGGAACTGTGGCTGCGACTCAAGATCTTCTTCTCAGCCCAATTATGACCAGTGATACATTGCTCAATCTTGTAGAGCGAGTTGGTCCGTTCGGGATCTATGTTGACACTATGAGAACGGTCATGTTCTATTACTCCCGCTTAAAAAGAGAAATTATGATCGGAACACGTAAAGCAAGTGCCCGAGAAATTTTTCGAGCCGTTATGAAACTTCATATGGCTAAAGCTTTTACAGTAAATCCGCACTTTTTCTCCGGCGGCCAAGACGGCTATGTCAAAACCCTATTTAAAGAGGCTGGAATAGATGAATCTGATTTTACCCGATCAAGAGGATAACCATGATTGACTCACAGGAACTTTTTTATCAGCTGCAGATAGCAACCAATAACACGGCCCTTTCCTGGCCGTCCGACCAAAATCGGGAATTTGAAATTATCAGAATAAACAAGAGCCAGTATGGCGTAGGGCTTCCCGCTGCCGAGGATACAGAGATTAATGAAAGGTTTGCAAGCTGCCGGATCCAGACTCTTATTATTAAAAAGGGCAATGGCGGACTCGGAAAAGAAAAAATTGTGATGCTTTCCTGCAATCATCCTGCCCTGATCAGGCACTTTGCAAATCTGGCTCTAGATTTTCTGAACCCAGAAAACCGCCAGCAGATTTACTCCAATCCTTTATCATGGTGGGAAGAATGGACAAGAATGATCGGAAACACGATTCGCGTCAAACGTCCTGCGAGTCTGATCGCTGAACTGCTGATTCTCAAAGATCTAACTGAAAAGGGACATGAACCTAAATGGGGAGGATCATCGCAGACCATTCATGATATTGAAATCCCCACTGGAGATATTGACGTTAAATCGACGTTGAGCCACTCCGAGAACAAAATTACAATTCATGGAGAGTTTCAGCTTTCAGGAGAAAAACCAGTCACAATCGCTTTCTGCCGCCTGGAACAGTCAGGCAAAGGATATTCCCTTAACAGTCTGGTTCAGGACCTGGTTTCTGCTGGCTGGGACGAAAGCTATCTTACCGATGAGCTTATTCGGCTTGGATATGAACCCGGCTCAAGCATCTTAAACGAGAAATACCAACTCATCGAAAAGCGCTACTATCTGGTAGATAACGACTTTCCCCGTATTGATAAAACCTCATTTGCAGGAGGTTCTATTCCTGCGGGTATCAGCCATATCAATTACACAGTCAGCTTAGATCATCTCAAATATCGGGACAGCTTCTAAAATACCTGTATTTCAGCTATAGCCAGCATCCATTTTGATAGCTATGCGTTTAAAGACATCAGATTGATGCTTATGGAAGATAAGACCCGTCTTAAGATATCATTTGCCTGCTTTACGACAAAAGCCTTCAACGGATACCGCCATCTTGTAGGACGGTGTCCAGTTGAAGGTTTTAATTTCATTTGTCAATCTCGTTTAATCGGTTTTTATCATCAATCAGATTGGCATTCTTTTCTCGCAAAACGGAAGTCCATGTAACAGCACAAGAAAATCTTGCCCGCTGTTTCTCTGTCTATTTTCTCTGGTGATTTTCTTTTAATCTGTCGACTTTGACTTAGTGTTTTCTTTTACGCACCGTTTATATCAACTTATCTATGTTAACCCCCAATTGGTCAGCCGCAGACCACCAAACTCAATCTGTTCATTTTCATCCTGTTGGTTTCAGTTTGTTCAGAACCATCTGTAATCGTGTGCTTATTAACGCTTTGTCACGAATCCTTAGTCTGTACATTTTCTGCTTTTTCTGGTCTTGCCTTCTTCTGGCTTTATGCAGAATGAAAGGAGGGAAATTTTCTGGGTTGACATTCTTTTGCGTAATTCAGTCTTTTGGTGAATGAGCAACAATCAGAGCGTCTTCATGGAATGGATGCATATCAATGATGGTCAGATCGTCTTTATAGACAGCCGACAGCATGCTCACAAACCGGTCAGCCAGGTCAATGCATTCAAACTGGTAGTTGCTCAAATCGCCATGCAGACGAACTTTCGTGTTGGATGGAACGTAAATAAGCAGTTCACCATTCTGGTCTTCAGCAATCCGGATGTCTGTTGTCTTGTTGGCCAGAAGATCCTGTCGCGGCGTGATTTCTTTGCCTTCCAGGATGTGGCGAATAAAGCCATAGTCCCAGGCGCCTGGAAAGTTCATGGCTTCTGGCCAGGATTTGGGCATATCAAAGCCTTCGCCAAGTTTGGCCATGAAGTCTTTGCCGGCCTGATGCCAGCTGTAAATACCGGCGGCTCCATAGGTTACCCCTGCACTGGCGCCTGATAACAAGGAAACCCACGCTGCCCGACGGACATCTCTTCGTGTCCAGCGTCCATACTGACCGCCTGAATACCCCATTTCTTCGTAGCAGGGTTCAGAATTAAGCAAGGGTTTCGGTTCATACAGCTCCTGCATCTTTTCGGATAAGGAATAAGGCATCGTCAGATCTTTGGCATTGTGGCCGCTCTGGTAGAAGTGCAGATCAAGGTTGTCTTCCAGTTCTTGTGGAATATAGGAATATCTGCCTTTGATATGGGTCGTATAGAGACCATCGGGATGCAGCTTTTTGAGTTCATTGCAGGCTTCGATATAGTACTCTTCCGTCAGCCGTTCCGGGAAATCCGTATCTCCGCTGATGACATAGATTGGATCGAGATCCGAGAAGATCTCATCCACTTTCTTTACATAAGGAACGATGAATTCTTTAGGCAGAACATCAGTCGGGAACATTTTGGATGCCCATGTTCCGGGAATGTAGTTGCACCATAAGACAACCAGAGCCAGTTCAAAGCCTTTATCTTTGGCTTTTTGAGCCATCTTGCGAGCGTGTTCGAAGTAGGCATCATTGAGTTTCATCGGATCGTTATCCACAAATGGTTTCCAGTCCAGATCCGTTCCGGAAGCATCCCATTGCGGAAGAATATTGATCTGAATGACGTTAAAGCCCTGTGCTTTCCGTTTGTCCAGATAGTAGTCCCACTCCTGGTCGGAAATATTGGTGAATGCTGACCAGCACGTATCCGCCAGGTAGAAGAACGGTTTACCCTCACGCGTCAGATTCTTTTTATTTTCAGCGATTTTTAACATGTTAGCGTCTGCCTTTCTTTCTTTTCTTTCTGGATTCTCTCGATCGCGTCATACCAGCGATCCATCCGTTTTTTCCATTCTGTCATGTCCATGACCGGTGCGTAAACCTGGTAGTCGCGGCCCGCAAACAGGTCTTCTTTACGATACAGGCCACACGAAATACCTGCCAGATAAGCCACCCCAATTGCGGAAAGTTCTTCCTGCCGGGAGACCAGGACGTTGGTATGGGCGATATTGCTTAAAAACTCCATCAGATACCGGTTTTTGGTTGGACCGCCGTCGACTTTGACTTCCCGCAACGCCAGTGCGGAATCACTGGCCATCGCATTGAGAATATCGGTAATCTGATAGGCAATGCTTTCCAGGGCTGCCTTGACGATTTCTCTGCGGCCGGTGGTGCGAGACATGTTGCAGATCATGCCGCGGGCTTTTTCATCCCAATAGGGAGCGGATAATCCGGAAAAAGCAGGGACAAAGACCGTTTCATCTAAAGGATTGGCACTACGGGCCAGCTCTTCGGTTTCTTTTGCATCCCGAACGAGTCCGAGATCGTCCTGCAGCCAGGTGATCACGGCCCCGGCGTAGTTGATATTGCCTTCAAAGGCATATTCGGTTACGCCATCAATGCGCCAGGCCAGTGAAGTAGAAAGGCCCTGCTTGGACATTGTGCATGTATCGCCAATGTTCATCATGATCGAAGATCCCGTACCCATCGTCGTTTTGACCTGTCCTTTTTCATGACAGCCCTGACCGTATAAGGCGGCATGGGAGTCACCCATCACCGCATGAATGGGAATGGGATTTGGAAGCAGGCCATCCAGATCGGTATAGCCAAACAGGGCATTGGAATCCACAATTTCCGGAAGCCAGTCCGGGTTGATGCCGAAAATCTCGCACAGTCTTGGGGACCAGTTTCCTGTCTGCAGATCAAAGAGCTGGGTGCGGCTGGCATTGGACGCATCGGTTTTGAACTCTTTACCACCCGTCAGTTTGTAAACCAGCCAGCTGTCCACAGTGCCCAGATGAATCTGGGGTGGAGTTCCCAGATCCGGCAGTGAATTGTCTAACAGCCAGCGCATTTTGCCGGCCGGATAGTAAGGGGAAAGCACCAGACCGCTGATCTGGCGGATTTCCTCTTCCATTTGGCGGAACTGCTCAATGACTTCACTGGCCCGGGAACACTGCCATACGACCGCGTTGTCGAGCGGGTTGCCATTTTCATCCCACATCAAGGTCGTTTCGCGCTGATTGGAAATGCCGATGCCGACGATCTGACTGGGATCGATCCCGGCCTTGCGGATGACATCACCGCTGCTGGCTAAAGTATTCCAGTATAAATCCATCGGGTTATGGGAAATGTAGCCTTTTTCATTAATCAGCTGTTCATGACGCCGGTCAGCGCGGGCAATCAGATTTCCCTTTTCATCAAAGAGAATGGCTTTGGTGCCCTGGGTAGACTGGTCAATGCCCAGGATGTAAGGGCCAGCCATTTTACTGTACCGATGCGATTGCACGTTCGCATCGTGATTTTTCAATAGCCTGTAAAGTAGTTCTGGCAATGCCTTTGGCATCCAGACCATATTCTTTAAAGATTTCTGTATTGGTTCCAGCGACCAGGTGCGTATCAGGCAGGTGCATTTCCACTAAACGTTTTGGATCATTGGCACATAAAGCCTGTGCGACCTGGCTGCCAAGTCCGCCGTATTGGGAATGTTCTTCCACACTGATGACGACTGGCACTTTTGAAGCCATTTCCAGGAAGGTTTTGGTATCGAATGGTTTCAGGCAATACATATCGAGCACACCAACTGAGAAGCCAAGGCTTTCAAGTTCTTCAGCAGCTTCTTTGGCAAAAGGGACCATTTCGCCGACCGCAACGATCAGAGCATCGGTTCCGCTTTGAATGACATTGGCCTGATTGAGCACGAATGGCATATTTTCATCATAAATATCTGCCGTAGCCGAACGACTGACACGGATATAGGCTGGCAGATTGTCTTTGAGCAGTTCCTGAACCAGTTTTTCGGTCTGGAAATGGTCAGATGGACAATAGACACGCATGCCGGTTAAAGCGGTCATTGCCGCAAAGTCCTGGGTGGAATGATGCGTCATACCCAGGGCGCCATAGCTGACACCGCCGGAAATGCCGATCAGTTTCACATTGGTGCTGGAGTAAGCCACATCGACTTTGACCTGTTCATAGCTGCGGGTTGTCAGAAAGCTGGCTGGACTGGCCGCAAAGACCTGCATACCGCCAGCTGCAAGACCAGCGGAGATACCCACCAGATCCTGCTCCGCAATGCCGACTTCCACAAACTGATCAGGATAAGTTTTCGCAAACGGGGTTAAGCTGCCGCTTCCTCGAGAATCGGAGCAGACAACGGTCAGATCCGGATTGGTTTTGGCGGCTTCTAATAAGACGTTACAGATCGCCTGACGGTTAGTGATACTCATGCAAGAACCTCCTCAATTTCGGCAATTGCCTGTTGATACTGTTCAGAGCTCATGACGCCATGGTGCCAGGAAATCTGGTTTTCCATGAACGAAACACCTTTACCTTTGGTCGTATGGGCAATGACGACGCTTGGTTTGCCTTTATATTCAGCCGCTTTGGCATAGGCCTCGCGCAGCTGATCGATATTGTTGCCATCGACCACTTCAATGACATTCCAGCCGAAGGCTTCAAATTTCTTATTTAATGGTGCAGTGGACATGACTTCATCGGTCGTGCCGGAAATCTGCAGACCATTGAGGTCAACCGTCGCACAAAGATTGTCGAGGTTGTATTGCGCAGCGGCCATCATGGCTTCATAGTTCGAACCTTCTGCCATTTCCCCATCGCCTAACACGACGTAAGTCCGATAGGTACGGCCTTTGCGTTTGGCCGCCAGCGCCATGCCCACACCAATGGCCAGGCCATGACCAAGCGATCCGGAGTTAATTTCAATGCCATTGACTTCAGTATTGGGATGACCGATAAAGCGGGATCCATATTGAGAGAAGGTTTCGATGGCTTCACGTTTATCAAAGAATCCGCAATCGCCCAGCACCGCAAATAATGCATCGGCGCAATGCCCTTTACTCAATAAGAAACGGTCTCTATTTTCATCGCCAAAGTTTTCCGGCGAAACATTCATCACTTCGTTATACAGAACGTTAAGAATATCCACGACACTTAAATCGCCGCCGACATGACCGGCTTTAGAGCGATCCATCATTTCGAGAATATCCCGGCGTAACTGCCAGCTTTTTCTTGTCAGCTCATCCATGTCTATTCACCTCGTAAGATTGCCTTCACTTCTTCTTCATTGTTGTCATAAAGATCTGGAGTAATATTCAGATATTTGCAGGCCTCATACAGAATGGGGACGATATCCTGGTGGATGCCCACGCAATGGTGGATATAAGGACCTTCTACGATCTTGGCTTCCAGACGTTTCCAGTTTTCAACTTCGACCCAGCAGTAGGTTCCTTTTGTAAATGGACCATCGACCACTTTTGCGTTGCCCATCAACATGGAATATTCGCCATTGTCACCATCAAATCGGCATAAGGTCACATCCCCATGACGGGCCTGGGCTTCAACGGCACCCGGATGATCAAAGGCCAGTGGGAATCCGATGACTGGTTTGGTTGCCAGGCAGGATTCAGGCCATGGACCACAGTGCTGGAGCAGTTCTGCATTGTCGTTATCCGGATGACGAACGGTCCAGTCCGCAAAGAAGGTCCGATTTTCACCCATGCCGGCTGCTTCGGCCATCACCGCTGTAATGGCTCCATGAATATCGGTTTCGCACACTACCGGCAGGCCTTCTTCGTTCAGTAAGCTGTTGGCTGCACATGGCATGATGCCAATTTCCGACTGAAGGGCATTCCAGCACTGAATTGCAATCGCATTACAGCCATATTTATCTGCTAAAGTACGCATCGCGATCTTTAAGCGGGCAATCTGTTCCAGTGCCTTTTCAGGAACACGGATTTCAAAGTGTTCGCGGCAGTATTCCATGACTTCGGCAACCGACTCGGCATCCAGATTTCTCATCGTGGACGTCAGTTCTGGAATTGGAATTGGGGAAAGCTGAATGTTAAATTTTTCGAGCAGTTCGCCTTCGTTGCACATTGTGGACCAGAAGTCGAATGGACGCGGGCCGATCTGTAAAATACGGGTGCTGCGGAAGGTTTTGACGACATTGCATACCGCCAGGAAGTTGCGGATGCCGCGTTCGAATTCTGGATCTGAAAGGTTGCAGTTACAAAGATAGGTAAACGGAACACGGAAACGACGGAGCACTTTTCCAGTTGCGAAAACGCCGCACTGGGAATCGCGCTGACGGATGCCGTTTTCATCCGGCCGCTCATCTCTTGGCGCCCATAACAGCACTGGAACGTTTAACGCTTTGGCCAGTCTTGCCACTTCGTACTCGGTTCCAAAGTTGCCATGGGGAACAAACAGACCGTCGATCTGTTCCGCCAGGAATTTTTCCTGAATTTTTAAGCGATCGGCATCGTCATGTAAAAGACCGTCATCGGCAATGTCTTCGATATCCACAAATTCAACACCCATTTCACGAAGCTTGGCGCGGGTGTAGCCGGCGTATTCAACAGCAGCTGGAGCAGAGAAAATACTGCGTCGTGTTGGGGCAAGCCCAATTTTGATCGTATGCATAGAAATCCTTTCTCTTATCGTCGATTTGACTTCTGTTCTTTCTTTATCAATTGGGTTTCTTTTCTTTCTTCTGTTTTTTACAGGCAGTCAAAACCTGGAAGGAAAAGAAACGATAGGGTGGAGCCAGGAAAACTTTCCCCGGCAGACTTTGCAGGTTATTTTTTTCAACCGGTAATCCGGTTATAATAGGTTTGATACTGTCTTCTGACTTTCCGTCAGAAAACCGTTCACCTAAAGCAGATTCAATAGGAATTGCGACCATCGAAACAGAGAGGAAGATGGAGAGATGAAAGTTACCGCCAAACAGATTGCTGAAGCGATGGGCATTTCCACCGCAGCCGTATCCATGGCTTTAAACAACAAACCGGGTGTGAGTGAAAAGCTGCGCCGGCAGGTGATTTCTACTGCCCGCTCGATGGGCTATGACTTTACCCGGATCGATGCCAAACGCTCGGCTTCCAAAACCGTCGGCTTTGTCTTCTTCCATAAAAACTTTGTCTTCGATACGCCCTTCTTTACTGAACTGGCTACGAGCACCGAACTGTATCTCAAACAGAGCGGCTATCAGCTTTCGGTCTGCCACATTCACGATCTGGACAATATTGACGAACAGGTCCGCATGCTCGACAGCTGCCACTATGCGGGGATTATCCTGTTGGGAACAACGATGTTCCGGGAAGAATTCCTGCCGTTCATGAAGCTGAGTGCTCCACTGGTTTTACTGGACACCCGTTTTCCAGGGCTGAATGTCAATTCTGTCTCGATTGCCAATCAGGATGGTGCCTTTGCGGCTACCGACTATCTGATCTCCCGCTGGCAGGCTCAGCCTGGCTACTTACAGGCCAGTCAGTCTGTCGCCAACTTTGCGCAACGGGAAGAAGGATTCTTTGGAGCGGTGCGTGCACATTCGATGTCGGTTTCCAAATCCATCGTTCATAAGCTTTCGCCTTCTTTAGAAGGAGCTTGTGCCGATATGTTGGCGATCTTAAAGAATGGCGAACCGATTGCCCGCTGCTATTTTGCGGACAATGATGAGATTGCACTGGGGGCCATACGGGCGTTTAGAGAAGTGGGTTATCGTATTCCGGAAGATGTAGCCATCATCGGTTTTGACAACCTGTCCTATTCTTCCATTGCCCAGCCGCCGCTTTCGACCTACCACATCCCCAAGGGGTTTATGGGAATGTGCGCTGCTTCCCTGCTTCTGAATGTGATCCAGAATAAATATAAGGAAACCGTGAATGTACAGATCAATGGCAAACTGATCATCCGGGATTCGGCCTGATTTCTTCACAATTGAATTTCCAGGATTGAATGTCCGGAATCGACTCTTCAATGTTTCTTAGTCGTTTTATAAATTTATTCCAATCATATATAAATAATTTTGATTCATTTCAAACAGAAAGAAAAGGTTCAAGGAATTTCGAGTTTCCTTGAACCTTTTTTATGATCCTTCCTCATTCTGCCCTGTCAGATCAAAAGGATCAGGTCAGAGGAATTACACAGTTCAGGAAGTGTAGAACTGAGTGGAACGTTCAGTTTTCAATTAGATTTTTGCAGGTTTAGCTTCTTCTTCGTCGTCTTCAACGGCGTTGTTTTTCTTACGGTTACGAACGCTGGCTTTTTTTGCTTTCCAGTCAGCTTCAACTTTGCCTTCACCAAAGCCCAGGACAAGACCAGTACCGAGAGAGCAGATAAACGCGGCTGCGCAGGCAATGCATGCACTTGTGAAGTTGGAAGCAGGACCGCCGGCATACTGCAGAACGGTTAAGAAATTGGAAGCACCCATGGTATAAACAGCAACACCCATCAGGCCGCCGATCAGACCACCGACGAAACCACCAACGATCTGAGAAATCATGGCTTTTTTATTGACGAGCAGTTCACCAAACAGAGTTGGTTCGGAAATACCGCCGACAATCAGAGTAATAACGTTGGCACCGGCCATCTGTCTGGTCTGACCTTTCGTTCTTAAGAAGAAAGCCAGGGCCATACCCATCAGAGCGTAGTTGGCAATGTTAGCACCAGCCAGAACGATTGGGTCGTAACCCATGGTTGTGAGGTTGAGTAAAGCAATCTGAATAACAGCAACATGCATACCAGTAGCAACCATGAACGGCCAGAAAGCACCGATAATGGCAATGGCAACAGGACCAGCAAAGCTGTATAAAGCTTCAAAGAATTTAGCAAGACCAAGACCAATGGTATTTCCAACAGGAGCCAGCAGGCAGTACATCAATGGAACCATGACAATTAAAGTACAGAATGGAACGCCGATGACCTTAATGCTTGTTGGAATATGTTTCTGGAAGAACTTGTTGACATACATCAGAGCCCAAACTGTCAATAAAGAAGGCAGAACAGACTGTGTATAGTTGTTGAGCTGCATTGGGATGAATCCATAAACATTGAATGGTTCACCGGCCGATACAATTTCCAGGATGTTCGGGTCAATCAATAAAGTGGAAAGCAGTAAAGCAAGTGGAATACTGGTATTCAGTTTTTTAGCTGCACCATAGGCAGCGAAGGCTGGCATGAAGTAGAATCCAGCGTTACCAACGATGTATAACAACTGCATCAGCTGGCTTTCTTCCGGGAACCAGTTGAGCATGGATGGTCCAAGCAGGGAGTAGAACAGTTTGAAGAATCCGGCACCCATCATGATTGGCAGGATTGGTGCGATCGATCCGGAGATGTAGTCTAGGACTTTATTCGGAACAGATTTCCAGCTGAATGGTTCTTTTGGTCCATCCAGGTTTTCGTCGATGGCAGCCGCAGCGCCAAGACCACTCATGGAGCAGAATTCAGGATAAACGTCCGATACGTTCTGACCAATGATGATCTGGAACTGTTCGCCAGAGAACTGAGCGCCCAGAACACCAGGGATCTTTTTCACATCGTCCACCTGGATTTTGGATTTGTCTTTGTAGTTGAGACGAAGACGGGTCATGCAGTGTACGGCGCCGGTGAGGTTTTCCTTACCACCAACGTTTTCGAGAATCGAGGTACACATTTCGGTATACTTAGCCATAAGTTCCTCCTGATTTTCTTTTCTCTTAGGCTGGTCATGATTTTCATGACGTGAAGCAATGTGGGTAAAGCAGATATGGATAAAACAGGTGATGCAGGTAAAGCGTGCTTACTTCGGCCAGTCAGGCAGGTAAGCAGGTTGTGAATGGATCGATGACTCGATCATCAGGCCCTTGCCAGATCGGATCTGGTTTGAATAGATATATCTCTCAGACTCCAATGCGCGCTCTTTTCATCTGAGAAAAAAACCTGGTTCCTGTTCAAAGTGCACAGACATGCCTAAACAAGCTATGAACTTTGAACAGGAGCCAGGTTAAGCCTTTCGTTACAATCCTTCTCCTGAACATAAACGGTTGAGGTGGATCATCAGATAGAGCAGTTCTTCTTTCGAAGGCTCTACACCAAGTTCACCCGTTATGTAAGTTTTTATTTTCTGAATCGTGCTTTGAAGATTTGGGTACTGCTCATACATTTCATCAAACATCCGCGCATTTTCTGAATTTTCCTTATCAAGCGCATTGGAACGCTTGAGAACATATTTCAGGTGGGTGACGAAGCGGGAATAGTTAAGACTGTTGCGGTCGATAATGAGATTCATCTCACTTTCGATGATATCGGTGATATCATCCACAAACCGCTCTGTATCATCTTTTCTTGCTTCATTCATCGTCTGCGCTGCGTTGAGAAAATGCAGGGCAATGTTGCCAGCTTCACTGCTGGGGAGTTTGACCTTCCCGGATTTTTCCATCATCTTCACTGCCCACTGACCTAAACGGTATTCCCGTTCATATAAATGCCGGATCTCATTTGCCATTGGGTTACTCAATATGAGCCCCGCCTGTGCATTTTTGATACAGCTGTGAATGTGGTCGGCCAGTGCGAAGACAAAGGCTGGCTTGATCTGAATTCCCAGATACCGCTGACCCTTATTGGTGATTTTCATCGCCAGGTCCAGAATCTCTGGGGAGATTTCCGTCAACAGAGACTTGTAATGAGAGTCCAGATTGTAATATGTCTCATCAATCTGGTCCAGGGAGATTTCATAGGGGGCTTTTTTAAACCCGATCCCCTTGCCGATCGCAATCAGTTCATGACCTTGATCATCGAGACATACAGCAACGTTGTTATTGATATTTCGAACGACTTTCATTCTGTTTGTCTCACTCCTCTTTATGTTTCCCTGAGGACATCTTTAGAATATCCGGATTTGGTACCGCTGTCAACACATAATTTAAGTAAATTCAACTTAATTTTTTATTTGATTTTGCTTAATTCAGAAAAATTAAGTTGAATGTTTAGCTCAATTTGAATCCAAAAAGGTCGATTGGCCCGCCCTTTTTCACCCGGAAATACAAGGCGAAGGCTTCTTCAGGTAAATCTAATCCAGTATGAACCGTTTGAAATCCTTTTTGAGCACAATCCGGATCAGATTTTTCCAGATTCAGAGAGTCTCTCTTTTCAGATAAATTTTCACACATTGTTGGTTCAACCTCAAGAGCCGCTGCAGCTTCTCCATCTGGGGTGAAGCTGATTTCAACAATTGCCGGCTCATTGGTCAGATTTCGCACGTCAAGCTCCAGATCTACATGACGTTTTTGTGGATCCGTCTGAAAATACCGATAGCCAACGATAGATCCTTCTTGGCAGTTGGCCACATAGGAAACACCATCTTCAAGCAAGATCACAGGGGAAAGCGAATAGTCTGTCTTTTCATCCGCTTTGACTGCACCCTTTGGTCCTTTTAAAACACACGCAATGGAAGCCGGAAATTCACCCTGGGCAGCCAGCGGTCCATCGTTAAGACCACAGGAAGTCATCAAAGCCTGATTGAACGTTCCATCCGGATTCATGATCAGTTTTTCCGCAACACCCTGGCGCTGGTACTGGCTTCTTCCGGTATGGCGATGGCCAAAAATGTAGTAATTGTCATTGAGTTCGATTGCCGAACCATGGTTATTGGCATAGTTAAATTCCGGCTGACCATCTTCGGTAAGACCGAAATCCCCGTTGGAATGCAGAACGCCTTTATATTCAAAGCCTGACATTGGATTATCCGACATGGCGTAACAAAGTTCATGGCCATTGACACTGGAATAAATCGCATAGTAGCGGCCGTTGAACTTGCGCATGGAGGAAGCTTCAAAGAATTCATGGCCTTCAAAGCCTGTGCCCGCTGAGTTTTCTACACCAGGCAGACATGGGTACGGTCCCTCTTCGATAGTCAACATATCTTCACCCAGCCGGACAACATCGCTGCCATCTAACGTCATTGAAAATCCTTCCAGCATCTCTGGTGGGAGTTTTTTGCGGATGCGCTCCATCACTTCAAAAGAAGTGGAGAAGCCGGAATACAGATACACCTGCCCATCATCATCCACAAAAATTCCTGGATCAAAACACTTATGTTCACCAGGCTTTTTGCCCCAGACAGTGCCATCCGGATAATGAACATGGCCATAGAAATGGAACGGACCTTCAGGTTGATCGGCAACAGCCACAGAAATTGTATCCGCTGTATCCAGACCATAATACAAATAGTATTTTCCGTTCTTTTCGCAAAGATCGGGCGCAAACATACGGCGTTTCTTTGTATCGTTGAATGGATCTTCCAGTCCGGTATACGTTACGCCATGGCAGGTCCAGTCTGATAAATCAGCCAGTGGTGCAGACCAGACGGTATAAGGGGCTTCGCAATAGATCGCTCCGCCATAGATATCGTGAGATCCATACACGTAGAGCCGGTCCCCAAAAACATGCGGTTCGCCATCGGGAACAAACTCCCATAACGGCAGGTATGGGTTAAAAACCGGTTTGGAGGGGGGCATCATTTGACAAGAACCTCACCAGCATTGGTTGCTTTTTTGCCTAAGTTAAAGGCATGATCGTAGCCAGCTGGGAAAACAACCATCGTTACGGTCTGATAGCCTTTGTCTTCGATTTTCTGGCGTTCGATTTCGACGATCGGCTGGCCGGCTTTGACTTTGTCCCCCTGATGAACGAGTGGACGGAAACCATCCCCATTGAGTTCGACTGTATCCAGACCGATGTGGACGATGCATTCAATGCCATCTTTGGTTTTGATGCCAACCGCATGACCGGTTGGGAAGACACTTTCAGCGGTTCCAGATAATGGAGCCACGATGGTGTTTGCAGCAGGAATCACCGCAAAGCCATCCCCCATCATTTTCTGGGAGAACATCTGATCTGGCACTTCACCTAAAGGAATCAGGGTTCCATCCGTTGGGCTGACAATTTTAAACTCTTCTTTTTTGAAAAAATTGAACATACTCTTCTCTCCTTCGATCCTTGATCGTCTGTCTGATTCTGGGTCTTCAAAATTTCAAAGTCCCCTATGGTTGGCCTGGATATAAAAAAACTTCTCCGTATGCCTTTCAAAAATCCGCATCAAAAAACACACTTCAATTCTGAGTCGTTTTTCGAACGAATTCGGGAAAGCCTTCCGGAGAAGTTACAAGCCTTATTTCGTTTACATCCTTATTTTATAAACCCATTTTCTTGAATGTCAACGCTTCCAGCAAGATTTTGTTAAAACGTGGGAAGCATTGAAATGGACAGTTTTATTCTCTCTGTTCTTACCTGAATCAGAATTCCAGGCAGCTTTACA